>JARXAH010000017.1 GCA_029865945.1 Bacteriovoracaceae bacterium
AAGTAAGATTTTACTATTTTTAGTTTTTGTTCGTGAGGGGTTTGTTTTTTATTTTCCATTTAACTATTGTTAAATAAAAATCACAAAAGGCCAACATAAAATGCTAGATAACTGAAATTATTTTCGTTACGATCTATACTAACTTAGAAGTTCCTTTATAACAACTTTGCAACGTTTAAGATGAAGGGGTTGTGAACAAAATACTATGTTGAGTAGTTTTTTTTTCAAACTTGCAAAAAAAATAACAATGGAAATCAAATCCCTTTATGATTTCTAATTAAATGGAGGCCCTTATGTTCAGGTTAAAAGGTTTTAGCTTTTTGGTTTTATGTTCGATTTTTTTCTCTTCCCTTTCGCTACATGCTCAGAAAGTAAAAGTTAGCAAAGGTGGCGATGGAGGCGGCCATAGTGGTGATGAAACAGAAGGTGATTACAATGAAGCAAAAATTGAAGGTACGTTTTCTTTTGAGCAAATGAAGAATCAAACGACAAATTGCTTGAGCATTTTAGGGAAAAAATTTATTTATCAATTTACTCATAATGATCCGAAGATTAAAAAAATTAAAATTTTAAAAGAGTATACGTATGGCTGGGAGGGCAGCACAACTGATTTAAACAACTTACGTGTTTATAACTTAGAAAGTTCTGTTGGATTTAATGTCTCAACGAAGGAAAGAAACGATCAACATAAACGACCTTCTTTAGCATTTGTATTCCGTGTATCTCGACACGAGGAAAAAGTTTTAGGTATTAGCGTTAATCGTATAATGCAATCACCAAGATTATCTAAGGAATTTAATGATGATGGTGTGGGTTTCGAACTTGCAGGAGATGTACGTTTTCCACGTTATGAATTTAAAAAAGTGAAGGGAATTATAGAAACCAATGAAAGAGGGGCCGTAACATCTGGAATATCATATACAGATATCCATGTTGCCAATCGTCCCAAAAAAGATGGCCCGGATGATTTCGATTTAGTTGCCGTAATTGATGAGGTTTCGTCTAACGTCAGTTTAACTTTACCTCTCAAAGAATATGCAGATTGCTTAATGGGATTAAAGTAGTGAAACGTTTTATTCTGACAAAACTAAACACACACACAATCAAGATTTACTTGATTGTGTGTATTTGCTTAATTAACCTTTTCAATCTATCAATTGTATTGGCATCAAAATGTGGTGAATTAAAAAATTTTGGACAATTAACCATTAAATTTGATCACCAAGCTAACTCAATAGAACAATATAAGCTCGATGAAAAAAAACGAAGACAACAATTAAAATCGTTTGCGAATAATTTTTTCAACGACTACATGAAAGGAAAAATCGATAACCATCATCTAGAATTAATTGAAGAATGTTATCGGGATGAAGAATATCAATCCATTAATCAAGAAATCAACCTAGCATTTTATAATAACACGGTAGAGATTATTGCTAAGTGGGGAGAACTATCTCATAAGTTTTCCAAGTTGCTTGAAAATTCTAATTCTATTATCAAAATTTATGGCCACAATAAGCCTGTTAAAAATCTTAATGCAGGATATGATAGGGGAAAACTTTCCATATTCATGGATATTACCAGCATCAAACCAGAAGAATGGCCTATTCATTTTATTCACGAACAAGTGCATGCATTAGATAAAATATTGCGACAAAGTGTTATCTACTTTGGTGACCCTGAGATAGTCGATGAAATTGAATCAATTATCAATAATTCCCTCTCGGCTGAAAAGTCGGGCGAAAATGATTGTATATTAACTTCTAGCCAAAAAGAAATTGTTTCAAAATGGTGCCAAGCTAGTTTTGAGAGAGGGATTAAGACCCAAATGCGTGCGTGGTCAATCTCTACATTATTGTATTTAGAGGCCATGAATAATAATAAAATAACAAAAATTCCATGGATCGAGGAAGAATTTTTAAGTAAGGAAAACTCTCATTTAAACTCTAATTATGAATGGAGTTTAAAAGATTTTAAAATCAATGGGCCTAAATACGTCATGAATTTATTATTAACTAATTTTAAGGTTAATTATGGTGACGTTTTTTCTTATCCCATCCTCAAAAATGAAATTAAGCGTATATACGAAGATATGAACAATAATCCAGTAAAACATATTGAGTTTGATTCCATTCTTAGTACTTTTTTTGAAATTGACAATCATGTCGAGGGTAGTAAAAAGAATTAATACAACTCAACAAAATCCCCTTCGGTTACGCTGCCCCCGGAGTGGAGAATCGAAACCGAACCATCTCCTCCAAAATAATCAATAATTTCTAGCGACCCTTTCACTTCCCCTTGAGAATAACCAATCATGGCGCCGGTTTCGGGATCAAAAATTTCTTGCCCCTCCGTCGTCACTTTCAATATGTCACCAATGTTAATACCTGAGGAGCGGCCCGCGTTCACATATATTTTGGTTCCAATGATTTTGGCCACGCGGCCTACCCATTCGAGTTTCTCTCCCAAATCTATCAATTTTGGAACGAATTTTCTCATGCCCACTTGCACAGAGTAGCGAAGCAAATTTTTGCGGTACTCTTCATTACTATTATTTTCATCTAAGTAAAAGCGAAGAGATTTATCGTCCACATTTCCGTCTTGGGTATCAACTAAGACTTCTTTTCCGGCATTCACATCAAATACTCGAAGCTCTATTTCCGTTTCAGCAAAGGAACGTTGATTGCGCATCACGCCTATCTCGTCCGTGTTTTGGCGAACGCGTGCCTTCGTGATGCGTCCATACATCACCAAATTTACGCCGGCAGATTTTGCTTTCTTGGTCATTTGAACGAGTTTAACTCCGCCACCAGCATAAACTTCTTTTCCCGATCCAAATATTTGGGGGGCCATAGGGTCCACAATGAAATCACGACTCTTTCCCAATTCCTTTCGCAACTCTTCGGTCGCGAAGATTGATAAATCTTCACCCCCATAAGGTGATTCATTGAAGAGCGTGAGGAGGGCCACTTTTTTTCTAATGGGATTATACATCGGATCAGAGAGGGACTTGGAGCGATAATTCATTCCGTAGTTGTCTCGCTTGACGGAATTTTTTTTAAACATAGAGCAACTAATAAGATGAGAGAGAAAAAACACGCAAAAAAATAATAATGATATTTGTCTCATGGCCTTTATTATCTCAGAAATAAGGGAAAATACCAAAATAGGAAAAGATAGCAAAACTGTACAAAACTAATCAAGAATGAAACGCTGGGAGATGATTCTCTCCCAGCATAAAAGAAGTAAACGCAACTGGGTCATGGAAGAATGCTTAGTTCCTCAAAAGTTGAATGCAGTTTTCTTTAGACGGAATATTTCGCATGATATTTATTCTTGGTGTGGCATTAGTGAGGTTGCCTGTGACTAACCTGTAACCAGATCCACCTTCCATTTCGGTCTCGCAGGATTTATAAATTGCTTGCCTAAGAGTGCGCTGTCCACAAATTTCTCTATCTGTTACTAAATTACTACATTCTGTTTGCGTAACACCCCTCACAATATTAACCCTAGAGGTATTATCACCATAAATTCCTTTTACTAATCGATAACCACTATAATTGTCATATTCTGTTTCACAAGTGCAGTAAGCATTGATAAGGGGACTAATTTCCCTGCTAACACACGCGACTCTTTCGTTTTGGCGCGCGATCACACTTTCTCCTGGATAAATAATTTGATCGGCCCAACATGGGTTACCAATAAAAAATACCGTCATAAATGTAAGAGCAAATTTAAAGGGAAAAGTTAATTTTTTTTTCATATCAATACCTCCGATAGTTTTTGATTTGCAAATTTTGAAACACAAGAATTTGCAAGTCAAATGGATCCTTTTGACACTGGTGTCATTATTGATACCGCAATTATTTTTAAGTTTTGATTTATCGAATGCTATCTGTGATAAGAAGAAAGGCTTTTTAATTTTTTAAGAAATCTATTTTTCCTAATCAAGCATAAATAATAATAAGCACCAATTCCCATTGATGTTCTGGACCTAGGTGGACGCAGCATTCATCACCTTTTTCAATAACCAAGACGTAAGTTCGCTCAAAGGAATTTGCTCACAATTTTCGCTCAACCTGAAAGACTCTCCTCCATAAGAAACGATTGCCATGTGAAATTTTGCGCAATGTTCCTTGCTCAGTGTTTCAATCATGGAATGTGAAAGGGAAAGCTTGGGAATTCCTGAGATCGCCATCTTAGCATCAATGACAATCCAGGCATTTTTCATTTTAATGATAAAATCTACCTCTTCTTGATCCTTTGTCCTCCAAAAATAAAATAACCAATCGAGACGGAAATGATCGATGGTTTTTTTAATCTCACAAAAAACTAAATTTTCAAACAAGTGGCCCGCTTGCGGAGATCGCATTAAAAGTTCTGGATCATAGTGGCCTTGCAAACGCGTCGCCAAACCTGTATCGAGGAAATATATCTTGGGAGTTTTAAGTAAGCGCTTATTGAGGTTGCTATGAAAGGGTTGCAGTAAAGAAATAAAATTGGATTGCTCCAGAATACTAATCCAATCGCGAATGGTTTTATTGGCCACCCCAATTTGATGAGAAATATTTTCATAATTTAAAAGTTCTGATGTTCTCGCAGCAAGTAGTCCGCAAAATTTAAGAAAATCGTGACGCTTCTCTATTCCCGCCACACTCATCACATCTTTTTCTAAATAAATTTTTAAATAATCATTGAGATAATTTTTAGGATCTAGACCTGGACGTACATAAAGTTCTGGCCATCCCCCTTGATAAATGATTTTTGCGATATCAGTTTTTGGTAAGCTAGATAAAATTTCATGAACAGATAACGGATGCAACATCAAATATTCTGCTCTCCCCACCAAACTTTCTTGAACATTTTTTTGCATACCCAGTTCATAGGAACCCGTTAAATAATAATATTTTATTTCCGAACCCTCTCTTCGCTGAAGATCGACTCGGCGTTTAATTTCAGAAAATAAATTGGGCGCGTAGTGGGCCTCATCAATGATGACCGGCGGAGGATAACGTTCAAAAAACATTTTGGGATCATCTTGAGCAAGAATCCTTAAATCCCGATCATCAAGGGACGCAAATTTTACATTCTGTCCCAATGATTTTGAGAGTAGTGAACTCTTACCTGACTGACGAAGGCCCTGGATGACTTGAACAGGAAGTCGATCATGGGTTGATGAAAAATATTGTTCTAAATCCCTTAAAATCCACATATTTGGCCATTATGACCTGATAGGTCAAAATAGTCAACGAGGCAAAAAAATCGTGAATTCACAAAAAAAGAGGGGGAAGGAAGGAAGTACGCAAAAAAATGAAAAAATGGAATTCTAAATTCATCCATTCATTTTAAGTTTTGAAATCCAGAAAGTCGCTCAAGTAATTTGAAACACAGCTGATTAATCGCACTATAATTATTTTCCAAAAGAGAATCTTTTGTTTGCGTGAACTTACTTGGAGATAAATCATCTGGGCACGCTTCAATTAAATCTTGAATTCCATCCCTCGCAATTTCTAAGTGGCATTGAAGGCCATAAACATTATGTTTGTATTTAACAATTTGTCTCGGGCATCCAGGACTAGTAGCTAGTATAACGGAATTTTTAGTCAATCCAGGCATGTCATTGTGCCAATGAATGGCCTCAACTTCGCTCGCAAATCCTTGAAGTAACGGATCTTGCTTACCTTCTTTCGTAAGATAAATGGGAAATACACCCATTTCTTTTTCTGGACTCTTTTCCGTTTTTGCGCCCAAGGCCTCTCCAATTAACTGCGCTCCCAAACAAAATCCCAATATCGGTTTATTGGCCTTTAAATAATGCTGAATTAATTTAATTTCATCTTCCAAATAAGGGAATTTCGAAAGTTGAAGAGGACTTTGAGGGCCACCCATCAGAATTAATAGATCCCCTTCGGGGGCATCAACTCCCAACGTTTCACTTTTGAAAGGACGATAAATGGAAAAATGATGACCACAAGATTGTGCCCAATCCGAAATCACGCCTGGTCCTTCAAAATCCGCGTGGGTAATACAATTAACTTTCATGTCGCTACTCATTTAATAATTTATAAATACCTGATCGATTTATTTCCATATACATTTCTGGATCAACGAGAGGCTTCCAACCAAATTGAGCGTAAAGTCCATGAGCATCTTTCGTACAAAGACTAAATCTTTTTATCCCCTGAAGTGAATCCATAGAGAGAATATATTCCATCATCTTTTTAGAAATATTTTTCCCGCGAGTCGAAGGAGATACAAAGACATCACATAGGTAGGCATAAGTAGATTTATCAGTGACAACACGTGAATAGGCCACTTGCTTCCCCTCGATAAACGCCCCTATGTTAATAGAATTATCCATGGCACGTAACATGCGCTCTTGAGATATGCCCTCTGACCAATAGGAATTCGTTAGAAAATGATAAATAAAATCAAAATCCATTTTGCTTCTAAGATCGCTGAATTCAATGATGGTAGATGTGTTTCCCATTTTTCACTCGCTGATTAGAAAATGATAACACATCCCATTTTTTTGAAACGCGAAAAGTGACGTAATTTGCGGGCCACTTTAGTCAATTATTAAGATCAAATTAAAAAAAAGAAATAAATGAAGTTTTACACCCTAAGCACGATAAGTATTTGTCCTATCCCTGGGGTTAAGATGAATCATATTTTAATTTATTTTCTCTTATTTTTTTCTTTCATTAACCATGTCAACGCCCAATTTTTAACACCTGATCTTTGGAAATTAGTTTTTAAAGATGAGTTTAATGGCCCAACACCGGAAGATGATAGCGAGTGCTTCGAATTGAAAAACTTATCTTGCTATAATAAATCATGCAATCCTTCTATTCATCCTGGTTTAGCTAATTTAAACAAATGTAACTGGTCAGTTATTAATGGAACTGCTTGGAATGATGGTAGTGGTGAACAAGTAACCGGCAGAAGATTATCACGTTTTAGTCAAAACAATGTAAAAGTAGAAAATGGTAATTTAATTCTAACTGCAACTAGAAAAACTCCCTTACCTAACCCATGGACATGTAATAATTCAAATGGAGATGGTTGCATTTTTGAAACGGGAATGGTCCTATCTGATCTCCATGCCCTTGGAAACAATCAAGTTAATCACTCTCCCAATCCGGCACCCTCACAACTTAATAAAGGATTTATCGGCAGATTTGGTAAATTTGAATTCTCTGCTATTCTTTCACAGTTTCCAGGAGGAGTTCCTGCTCTTTGGCTCCTAGGAAATTATGCATACGCAAATTATGGCGATGGAAATCAAATCGAAGAACTAAGTTTTGAAAACTGGGCGAACTGGCCAAACATGGTGGCCGGCCAGTATTACGCTCATGGCGGTAGACCAGGCATTGGAGGCTCGCTAGTCGATCCAAATCCCGATGCTTTCTCCACTAATTATCATCTCTTCACTGTTATACGTGACAGCAATTCTGTCACCTTTATGATTGATTCAACCGTATTGAGAACATTAACGGCCGACGATACTTATGAAGTTACCGGTGAGAAGGTGAGAATTCCTCAAGGTGGACAATTTTTTATTATTCAAGATGTTGTCGTACCTATGTGTTGGGCGTGGCAAACGCAACCATGGTCAATTGCGATACCATCGTACTTATGTGATCCCGATCTTCAACCAGCGCAATATCCAACTTATCTCAAATACTCCGAGGTCCCTTGGCCTAGTCCAAATTATGCCAATCAAAAAAATACTCTTAGCGTCGATTTTGTAAGGTATTGGGAAAAATGTAGTGCGGCCGAAGCCTCAAATAAAAATTGCATTGAAAGCACGAGAAGTATTTTTTGTCCAAATCCCTGTGCAGGAATCGGACGATATGAAGAGGGAGTTGGTTGCTACTTAGGTGATGGTGGGGCAGCAAAAAATGGCAAGACGATAACAAGAGCAGAAATTATTGGTCAAAAATTATTTTACACTTTTTCAGCAGATCCAAAAGAAAGTATTAAAATCCAGGAATCCCATCAAATCCCACCAAAAAAAATCTTATTTGGAATAATTCCTAATGGGAGATCTGCCTTTATAAGAGATAATAAATTTTATTTGTCTCAAGTATGCGATCCTCTTGAAACTACCCCTAAATGCGCGGAGCCCTGTCCTAATGGAGGAAAATTTGATGGAAGAAATTGTTACATAAAGAGTTTGACTGGAGGGATAGCTCCGAAAATACTACAAGACAATACAAACTATGAACTCGTTAATAAGAAATTGAGAGAAATTCCTAAGCGGCCAAGCAGATCTCCTGCGCAGTACGTTGTCGACAACAATGTTTTTTATCGGCCAGCGTGTTCTAATATTAAAAATGGAAAATCAGAAGGATTCGAAGTTGGCCCCATAGAGCAATGGAAATATCCTAAAGCGACCACGAATTTAAATGACAAAACTGAAAATGAAAGAAGTGATTTATGACGTTGATCAAAAAAATAAATGTTCATCTCATACATCTAATAACAATGATAGGTTTCGTTTTCTTTGAGAAAAATGCATTAGCTGAAATTGATTGCAGTGATGTCAATACAACTAATGTCGAACAAGGTGACTGCGAAGCACTTGTCGATTTTTATTATGCAATGAATGGATATAATCAAGATCCGGACAAAAGTTGGAAAATTTACAAGACCACAGTACCTACTCCTCAAGGCTGGCCATGGTGGAACACATTACCTATTGAAAAATGGGTCGGAGTGGAACTTACTAATACAACTCCACGCCGAGTCAAGTCGCTGTACTTCACAAATATGATAAACATTAGAGGAACAATTCCAGACAGCATCAACAATTTAACCAGCTTACATTACTTGAGCATTCATGGTTCACCTTCTTACGAAGCAGGTCATATTTATCTTCCAAGTAATCTTAGTGGGTTAGTTAATCTTACTATTTTATCTTTTTATAATAGTAATTTATCCGGAGAAATTAGTGAATCTCTCCCTCCAAATCTTGGAAGAATTAACATTGTAACAAATGAAAATTTAAGTGGCAAAATCCCATCAAGCTTATTCTCTTTACCCAAACTAAATTATATAAATATAAGCGATAATAAACAACTAACTGGTACCTTGCCCGAAATAGACAACTTTCCCTCGATGTCTTCACCAAGAGAGGTCAATTTGTCTTGGAACAAACTTAGCGGAGAAATTCCATCTTGGATTATTAACAAGAGCTCAATCTCGGGTTTAAGCCTAGCAGGAAACAAATTTTCAGGAAAAATACCAGATATCAATCGAAATTCATCAGGAAATAATTTTGTTCTTGATCTAACATATAATGAACTTACAGAACTTCCATCAACTTTCAATGATACTAAAATGATTGCTTTCTATGCATCAAATAATAAATTGACTGGAGAGATACCTACTAGTTATTTTGAACCAACTCAGTTTGTAAATTTGAATTACTTAACAAATAAATTTGAAGTACTTGCTTTAGATCACAATGAACTTTCTGGAAGTTTACCAAGCCAAATATGGTCACCTGTAAATTTTTATATAGAGAATAATAGGATTTCTGGAGAAATTCCATACCTTCTAAATACTCCTTTCAAACCATACAAGGCCTGGTACCAAAATAATAATTTTACGGGCGTACTAAACTTACCCCAAGTGAATGGTTACCAAGAATTTATTAATGTTTCACAAAATTGTTTGTCTCGACCAAAAAAAGAAGTTTTAAACATTATCAAACCAAATCATTTTTTTGAACAAAAGCCTTGTGGATGGCAACCAAAGTATTGGGAAATAGATCTCGAGCCTACTAAAAAAGGCCTTAAGGAAGCAAATAAAGGGGAAAATGAAAATCAAAATAATCGAGAATTCATTCGTAGCAATTTAAAACACAGTCCAAATAGATTTATTGAATTAGATTTCATCAAAGAAATAGAAAAAATAAATATGCAGAAATAAAATTTATCCGTAATTCTAAAACGAATGATTTTCCATCTCCACCACCGGACGCTTAAAAATCCCATCCACTTCTTGAATAAATTTGGGATGAGGGTTGACGAAAAATCGCTCGCCTAAATTCATCGTCACTTCTCCTTTTGGAGATTGAATAAGTAAATGCACTGGCACAGATCCCGGATAATTTAAGATGGCCTTCTTTAAGCGCTCAATATTATTTCCCATCTCCCCACCCTCAAGCTCTGCGGTGGTCATCTTCAATTTAATCGAGTCCACTTTATCTTCCACATATTTGGAGAGAGGAATAATTTGCCTTGGAAAAAATTTTCGCGGCGTCTCAGATAAATTGAGTGTCCCCATGAGCACGAAGGCCTCATCGGAAGTTAAGCAGTGAGCAAACTCAGCGTAAGTTTTAGGAAATACGACGCACTCCATTTTCCCCGTCATATCTTCAAGAGTGGCAAATCCCATTTTATCGCCCTTCTTCGTCATGAGCGCTTTATGAGACGTAAACATTCCGGCCAACTGCATGTCGCGCTTTCCTTCGCCCACAAGTTCCATAACTTCAGCGATCGTGTGACCAGACATTTGTTTCATTTGTTCGCGGTAAGGATCGAGTGGATGTCCAGAAACATACATACCGATGAGACTTAATTCTTGGGCCAATTTTTCTTTATCTGCAAAATCATCCACAACCTTTAATTCAATTTCCAGCGTAGGATTATTTTGAGACGCAGGCATGGTGAGCTCAAATAAACTCGTTTGCTTAGATTGTTGTTCAATACTTCTCTTAGAAGAAAACTCAACGATGTAATCTAAATTTTCAAGAAGAGTGCGGCGATTATTTTTATCAATATCGTCAAAGGCGCCCACCTTGATGAGGGATTCTAACACTTTACGATTCACTGAAGTTCCGTGCATACGAATACAAAATTCCACAAAGCTTGTAAAATTTCCCGCTTCATTTCTGATACGAATAATTTCCTCTACTGCACCTTGGCCCACATTTTTTACGGCCCCCATGCCAAAACGGATTTGATTACCAATGACATTAAAGGACCACAAAGATTCATTCACACTGGGTGGTAAAATTTCTAATCCATTTTCTTTGGCGTCATTAATGTACAGGGTAATTTTATCCGTATTCCCCATCTCAGATCCGAGAAGTGCCGCGAAAAATTCACCTTGAAAGTGAGTTTTTAAAAACGCCGTCTGGTAAGCAATAATCGCATAAGCAACCGCGTGGGATTTATTGAATCCATACTCCGCAAACATGGCCATCAAATCAAAAAGCTCGCCCGCCTTTTGGGTATCAAAATTATTTTTCTGTGCACCCTCGATAAAAATTTGCTTATGGCGCTCCATCTCATCTGCTTTCTTTTTCCCCATAGCACGACGAAGCATGTCGGCCTGGCCGAGAGTGTAACCAGCGATGATCCGAGAAATGTTCATTACCTGTTCTTGGTAAACAATAATCCCATAGGTGTCGCGAAGCACAGTTTCTAGTTGAGAGAAAGCGTAATGAATTTGTTTTCGGCCGTGTTTGATTTCAATAAAATCATCCACCATCCCTGACCCAAGTGGGCCTGGACGATAGAGGGCATTAATCGCCGTAATATCATCAATCGTATCAGGAGCGATACGTTTACAAAGATCCTTCATCCCACTGGACTCTAGCTGGAACACTCCCGTCGTATTTCCAGAGGAGATAAGATCAAATACGGCGCGATCTTCTAAATCAATCGCTTCAATATCGAAACTACTCTGACTATTTTTTTTAATTAAATTTACGGCATTTTGGATAACGGTGAGGGTTTTAAGTCCCAAGAAGTCGAATTTAATGAGACCAATTTTTTCACTAAAATCTTTATCAAACTGAACAACCTGCTCCCCTTCTCGCCCCCGATAGAGCGGACAATAATGCACGAGCGGTTCATTGGTGATAATCACTCCCGCCGCATGAATGGAGGCGTGGCGAAGTAGTCCTTCAAGTCGCATGGAAATATCAATGATGCGCCTAATTTTTTGATCGCTATCATACATTTCTTGCATCTTGGGTTCTTTTTCCAGCGCCTCTTTTAGGGTAATGCCAAGTTCTTCCGGAATGAGTTTCGCAAGTAAATCGGCTTCGCTGTACGGTATGCCGTACACGCGGCAAACATCGCGAATCACGGCCTTCGCTTGCAATTTTCCAAAAGTAATAATTTGCCCAACCCGCTCACTTCCATATTTTTTCGTCACATACTCAATCACTTCTTCGCGGCGATCTTGACAAAAATCTACGTCAAAATCGGGCATCGATACGCGCTCAGGATTAATGAAGCGCTCAAAGAGTAAGTGATAAGGAATGGGATTGATGTTGGTAATGAAGAGCGAGTAAGCAACCAAAGATCCCGCACCCGAACCCCGGCCTGGGCCAACGGGAATGTCGTGATTTTTTGCCCAAAGTATAAAATCTGAAACGATGAGAAAGTATCCAGAAAACCCCATGCGCGTAATCATTTCGCACTCTTCGATTAAGCGCTTTTCATACATGGGTTTAATTTCTGATTCCCACTTAGGATCCAGGCGCAATTTTTTGAAGTGCGGGCCTTCAAATCTTTTTTGCAAACCATCAACCGATTGCTTCTTAAAGAAATCGTCTTCTGTTTCGCCAGTAACAATGGGGAATTTCGGCAAATGATAAATTTGCTTTCCCTTATCATCGGTCCATTTAAAATTTAAATTACATTTATCGGCAATTCGCAAAGTGTTATCACAGGCCTCAGGAAAATAGTGAAAAGCATCTCGCATCTGACTGGGAGATTTTAGATAAAATTCTTGCACACTTAACTTCATTCGCTTTTCATCTAAGAAAGTTTTTCCCGTTTGAATACAAAGGAGAACTTCTTGGGCCGCTGCGTCTTCGCGATTTAAATAGTGCACGTCATTAGTGGCCACTAAGGGAATACTCATGGAATTCGCAAATTTAATTAATTTTTCGTTAACTAGTTTTTGTTCATTTAACGTATTTTCTTGAATCTCTAAGTAAAAATCATCGCCGAATAATTCTCTATACTGCATGATCGCTTTGACAGCGCGATCTTCTTGCTTCGTAAAAATATTGTACGCAACCTCACCCTTGAGACAGGCCGTTGTGGCCACGAGACCTTCGCTATATTCTTTTAAGAGGGCCATATCCACTCTTGGCTTATAATAAAAACCCTCCATGTAAGCTCGTGAGAGCAGCTGACATAAATTTCGGTATCCCGTTAAGTTTTTACAAATAAGAACTAAGTGATGAATTTGAAATTTCGATTCATTTTCATCTTGAGAATCTAAAACTTGAGCACTCTTAGGTTGTCTTTTTTCAAAACGGGAACCCGGTGTGTAATATATTTCAGAACCAATGAGCGGCTTGATTCCCGCTTTTTTGGCCTGGGTATAAAAATCAATCGCCCCAAACATATTTCCATGATCCGTGGACGCAACGGCCGGCATTCCAAACTCTTGGCACTTAGCAAATAAATCTTTTAAACGAAGGGCACCGTCGAGCAAGGAATACTGCGTGTGCAAGTGCAAATGCACAAAATTTTTTGGATGGGCAATGAGTAAGGATTCACTTATTTCAGACACAAAAACTCCGTTTTTTTGCCTACAGAGTAGAATTAGGAAGCAAACACTCTATTTTATTCTTATTCAAAGCACTCGGCAAGATTTAGGAGGATGATGGCCAATATTAGGCGTCCAAAAGAGCAGAGGCCACGTTTTAAATTGACGAAATAAAACAACACAAATTCAAGACATGCGAACCGCAGGTCAGCGTGCGGTCCACTGCGGATCGAAAGAGATGATTTAACCCTTCATCTGGCCAAATTTGTACACAAAATTGGTACATTTTGTACAAATTAAAATTGTAATCAAGAATCAAAAAGTCTATATACAGATCCAATTCTTTAAAAGGAATTAGATTTAGCTTGATTTTTTTGATGGCCCGAGGAATTGGATGATCACCATTTACCATTATCACGATCCAGCAAATTTTTTGAAAGATCGTTATCAATTCATGAAGGAAAAAAATAGTAGCTTCTCCATTCGCTCTTGGGCAAAAGTGCTAAAAATTAAACATCACAATTCCCTATTTGAAATATTGAAAAGAAAGCGCAAGATTCCGCCGAAGCTCGTTCCCACTTTTATCGCCTCCTTGAAATTAGACCGAAAAGAAGGTGCTTATTTTTATCAACTAGTAAATTTGCAGCGCTCAAAATCGGCCGAAGAAAAGGAATTGATCCTCAACAAACTCAATTCTATTTCCACCCACAAAAAACTAGAACTAAATTTAGTGGATACATTCACAAGCCTCAAAGATCCTCTACACATCATTATCACAGAACTTTCTTGCCTTAAGAATTTTTCAAGTGACCCCAAGTGGATCAAAAATAAATTGGGATTTAAAACCACCATTGCGCAAATTGAAGATGCCATCCGAAGGCTTATCGAAACTGGAATCATGCGCAAAGATGAACACGGTCATTTAATTAAAACCAACGACCATACTTATTCCAAATCTGATGTCTTAGATTTAGGACTTCAGATTTATCACAAAAATGTAATGGCACTCGCAAGTAAGGCCATTGATACTCAAAAAATAGAGGACAGAGAATATAACGCCTATTGTATCAATATTGATAAGACTAGATTGCCAGAGATAAAAAAATTCATCCGCAATTTCTTGAATGATTTTGCCATTGAATTCGAGGTTAAGGATGGCAAATCCGATGATACCTATCAACTCAATACCCAGTTTTTTAATTTAACCGATCATATTGATAAACAGACAAACAGACAAAAAGATAAATCGATAAAGGAGCATTTATGAAGACATTGTTATTAATTTTGGGAGTAATCATTTTCAGTAGCGAATATGTATTTGCTCAACGGGTAGATCAAGACAATAGTAATACAGAAAAAATGGGTTCTCTGGTGGTCATACCTAAAGGACAAACTAGGCCTGTGCCTTACGAGGCAGCTGCCATCCTAGACACTGGATATTATCGTAATTTTTATAAACTTCCCTGCGTTAACGATAATATAGAAACGCGAACAGAGTTTAATCGATCTTACGGATGCCACGCACTTCCCTGGTTAGAAATGATTAAAGATATCTCACCAGTACTTCATACCGAATTAATAAAAGCGGCCACGACGACTCATTTCAGAATTGTTTCAAATTATATACTTTGGGAAAACAAACCCTACCCTAAAGGTGAATTGGATTACAAGAAGTATGAAAAAGCCGCTTACTTTAATGGAGAAATTATTTTATCCACTCCTGTGATGGACAGAATTGGGCCACTATCAAATGTTCTCACGGCAGAAGAAAACCAAGGGTACATTATCATTCACGAACTTATCAATGCGGCCTATCCAACCTCAGATGTGGCCTGGAAATTAAGTTTGGGGGAAATTTTTTTACAAAATAAAATTTTCAAACAAGGACGAGAAGAAAGTTTGCTTAGACTTACAATGATCAATTTTCGCTATTTAGAAAAAGAAAATAATCTAGAAACCATTGCAAATATCTTACAACAAATCGCAGATCTTAATAAGTCTGATGATTTTGCTAACTTTGAACCTATCTATAAATATTATCTACTTCCAAAGGATAAAACACTTAAAGAAGCATACGAAAATTATATGCTTAATTGTAACATTAAAAATAAGTATGATTTATATCCTTGTCATTATAATTTTGCGCGCTCTTATCAAAAATGGAAACGGTTCGTAAGTGATCAAAATATTCATTTTTTTGATATCAATTTCATTAAACATATCTCCTCAATGCTAAAAATAAATTACTATGATTTTTATGACTATGATGAACTAGATAATTCAACCCCCCTTGAAATTGTCATCGAACAAGAAATCCAAGGAGAAACTAAAAATATTTATTTTACTGCGCTCGAACGTTACTACAGTGATGAAACCCATTTAAGTTCGCTAGAATTGGCGTCACAGTTTGCCCAATTAACATCTCGCGATCAATTTTTCGACCTTAATCGGAGTTTAGAAAAAATATTCAACTCCTATCGAAATCAGTATCTTTCCATTAACGCTGCTCAAGTTGCTAAATTCTCATCAGATTCAGAATACGAAAGAAGAGTAGAATTTATTCGCAAAAACAAGGAAGAAATCAGAGATTTTTTATTAAATAAATTCAAAATCATTTTTGCCCATCGTGGACTTGATTACGAACGCACGCTTAAACTGAAAGACTGGCTCAATGGGCCTAAGTCTGCGTGCAATGATCATGATTATGAATTTTATGCTCCCCTACCATTTGATAAAGACGATAAATTTTTCTATATGCCGGATGGAAACCATAATATACCAAACGATACTATCTTTATCGACGATATGGATTATCACAAAAAGGAAAAAACTTACTGCATTTGGGGTAAAACCAGCAAAGCTAAAACTGATATCCATTTTTCTTGTGAAAAATTAAAAAACAGCATCATTTTATTAAAAAATAATAAATAAAGAAAAAATTAAATATTAAGTAAGGGCATAAAAATGAAAAAAAAAATTATCATACAAATACTCATCTTGGCGCAATTCTTTAATTACTTTGCTTATGGGCAAACGACTTCTTCCAATACTAAATTGGAATCTATCGGTGGTGGTGGAAATGGACAACTTGTGGTCATTCCTAGAAACCACACGAAGCCAGTACCCTACGAATCTATTAGAGCATGGGAGTCTGGAAATTATTTAAATTTCTTTCGACTACCACAAATAAAAGGAAACCAAGAACCACGAGAACAATTCAACCGCCCCTACGGTATTTATGCGCTAGATTGGCTTGAATTTATAAAAACGGCCAATCAAAAAATTTATAATGATTTAATGACATCGGCTAAACGTACCTCCTTTAGATTTATTTCTGATTATATCGCTTGGGATAAAAAACAGGTCAACCGTGAAACCATCGATTACAAGAAATTTGAAACGGCTGCTTACTATGATGGCGAAATTATTTTGTCTCTTCCCGTGATGGATTCTCTGGGAGATTTAAATGGAAAAATAACGAAAGAGCAGAATCAAGGTTTTATTGTCATTAAAGAATTACTCCACGCTACTTATCCTAACTTTAGTGAACTTGAAATCAGCAAAATGGGAGAGGCCATCATTCGTGCAAGATTTTTTGGTGATACACCGGAAGACCTCATGTACAACCTCGCTTCGGTAAGTTTATATTTCCTCGTTTATCAAAATGATAAAACAAATTTCTTATCAATCTTGGAAGAACTTCTTAAGTATGAGAAGATTCAACAACGCAGAGAGCAATTACAAGATTTTTATACTTACGTCTTAAAATTTATCAGGTCCGATATTGAAGAATCCACGTTTCAAAATAATTTGCTAAGTGAAATTTATGCCAACAGGCCCTATAATGTTAAAAAAATTCAATCTTTATTAGACCACATCAATTTCGTTTTTAAATCTATTGGTTATACCGAACGCGCGCCTTTTTTAAGTCTCGAATTCATCAAGAAAATTTCGATCAAAACTCAAGTAAGTTTAATCAGCTTTAAAAAATTGGTCGACCCAACTACCGGTAAAAGCTTTGAAAAAGAAATTACGGAGACACTTTTGACTGAACTAAAGAAGCAATTTCAAAACTATCTAAGTTCGCAATTAGATGAGGACATCAAGGGAATGTCTTTTAGTTCTCTCATCAATGCTATTTTTGAATTTGCGAATGAAACTGCGACTTCAGACACTGTTTCTTTATTTAAGTGGGTAAAAAATGAACTCGTTGATGATCAAAATTATGGATTAAAAGAATTAAGCAGTGAAGATTACGGAATAGTTTTGATGGAAAATAAAGCGATCATATTTGATAAAATTTTTAATTCACTCCATAAAGAACTTTGTTTACAAAAAGTTTGCGTCGACATGGAAAGATCCAAAATTGTACTTGATTGGTTTAAAAAAAATAATGACCCTCTTCTCAGTAACGGGTTTCCATTTATCGAGGGAGAAAAATTTTTCGTACTTCATGACGGCAAATACACTAAGGAAAATTTTTACTATAGATCGTAACGAAAATAATTTCAGCTAAGATAGAGTTTTGAGTTATCGCATCGCTTAAATATTCCGCGAATTTTTTTGGAATCCATCGACATATTTTTTAATTTTTTCTTCGTTAACTTCTTGAGACCTTTCAACGT
>JARXAH010000069.1 GCA_029865945.1 Bacteriovoracaceae bacterium
CAAATTTAGATCCATCTCCAAAATAATTTTCTATGCTTTCATTTTTGAAGCCAACAAGCAGTTTAATTTGTGTTAAACCCTGTGACCGAATGGACTCAATCAAAAGTTCGAGGAAAGGCCTTTCATTAATAGGCGCCATGGGCTTGGGAACATCGCTAATAACACTGGAAAGGCGAGTTCCTTTGCCCCCACATAAAATGAGAACTTCAACATCTTCAAAATTTTTTAATTCTTGAGGCAAAATCATATACTATTTAAAAGTGAGACGAGCGCCTCTATTTTATTTTTTTCAAGGCCTGGATAATTTCCAATATAGAAACCATAAAAATGAATATGATCAACTTTTGGAAATTTCGTCCACAAGTTATCTTCAATCAAATTTCTAACGAAAGGTTGTCGAACTTGGGATCCTCCACCGGCCGTTCCTCGACGATACTCGACGTTGGCATCATCAAGTGCCTTTTGAACTTTATCTCTAAGTTGATCGTTGGCTTCTTGTAAGACAAGTACAAAAGCGTAATTCACTGATCCTTCAAAAATGAAATCCGTTCTATATTTTTTGGACTCGAGATTTTGATAAAAAAAATAGCAATTTTCAACACGCTGCAGATTTTTTTCATCCAATTGCTTTAATTGATTTCTTCCAATAACCGCATTGAGCTCGGTACTTCTCATGTTGAAACCTGGATGACTAAAAATAAATTGGGGATTGAGGTCAGGGTAATTATTTTTATAAAAGTTTTTTGTCTTATCAAGGGTCGATTCTCTTACCATCCCGTGCGATCTTAGCATTCGGCAAGTATCATAAAACTCTTCTGAGTTTGTACAAATCATTCCGCCTTCAATGGTGCTCATGTGATGGGCAAAATAAAAAGAAAAGTTTGAAGCATGCCCGATACTGCCTAAGCGCTTATTATTGTGAGTTGCTCCGTGAGATTCACATACATCTTCAATGAGTAAAATATTTTTTTCTTTCAACTTGGCAAGCAAGCGATCAGTGAGACCATTAAATCCCAAAACATGCGTGAGAAAAACTGCCTTAGTTTTGGGAGTTATTTTTTCGAAAATTTCGTTTTCATCCATTGCTAATGTTTGTGGATTGATATCGATGAATACTGGTTTTAGGCCTGCATACATAACGGCGCAAATATCTGAACTCCAAGTAAGGGTGGGAACAATAACTTCTCCCTCACCGTACATATATTTTAAGGCCGCCATCGTGATAATATTTGCTGAACTTCCCGAGTTTACAAAAACGCTATATTTTACGCCAAGCCATTTCGACCACTCCTCCTCAAACGCAATGACTTGTGGTCCTTGAGTAAGGCGAGGCTCTTCTCCCTTCAAATATTCAATTAAAACATCTAAATCCTGTCGGGAAATATTGTTACTCATGAGGGGAATATTAATTTTCATTTTTGGTCTCCATTTATCTATTTCACTGCGGCTTGCAATAGACATAGATTATAAATGTCGATAAAGTTCCAGTAAATGCAAATTTCCAATCTAGATTACTCTCAATTAATCAAGCGGTACCCCAACTTAGCTGTCTGTGAATCTTCTATATTAGAGGCGCTAAATTTACTTATTAAGAGTTATTCATCTGGTGGCAAACTCATAGCGATGGGCAACGGTGGTTCTTCCGCAGATGCCGAACATATTTGCGGTGAGCTCGTAAAATCTTTTGTGGCCAAAAGAGAATTGTCCAAAGAAGAAATTTCTCTTTTTTCAAGCATTGACCAAGAACTACCTTTTAAAATTCAAGGCTCTTTACCTGCTATTTCCTTAGGAGTTCAGCACTCTACGATAAGTGCCTTTTCTAATGATATGACGGCGGTTTATCATTTTGCTCAGCAAATCTGGGGACTAGGAAAACTAAACGATGTTGTTCTCGGCATTTCAACATCTGGAAATTCGGCCAATGTTGTTCACGGTATTAATGTCGCGCGGGCAAAGGGGATAGCAACCATTGGTTTGACAGGTGAAAAAGAAAGTAAGTTGTCATCCATCGTAGATGTTTGTATCAAAGCTCCAGCGCTTTTAACTCATCACATTCAAGAGCTACATTTGCCAATCTATCATTGTCTATGTTTAGAGCTTGAAAATTATTTTTTTCCAAAATAATAACGATAAACATAATGAAAAGGACGGAAAGATGAATATATTGGTAACAGGTGGCGCCGGTTATATTGGATCAACACTAACTCCCATGCTCTTAGATAAAGGTTATAAAGTTACGGTGCTTGATAATTTTTTATTTAAACAAACTTCACTCTTAGATCATTGTTATCGGTCAAATTTAGAAATCGTGAGAGGAGATGTGAGAGATAAAAAATTAGTAAAGGAATTAGTCTCTAAGGCCGATGCTATCATCCCCTTGGCCTGTTTGGTGGGTGCACCCTTGTGTGCCAAAGAGCCTGAGGTAGCACAAATCGTAAACTCAGAGATGATAAAATATATTTACGATATTAAAACTCAAACGCAAATGATGATTTATCCAAGTACTAATAGCGGCTATGGAGTTGGTCAAGAAGGGATCTATTGTGATGAAAATTCTCCCTTAAGGCCGATTTCACAATACGGAATCGTCAAGGCGGAAGCTGAAACTTATTTATTAAATGGCGGTCATGCTACTTGTTTTAGATTTGCCACTATTTTTGGAATGAGTCCTCGAATGAGATTAGATCTTTTAGTTAACGATTTTACGTACAGAGCAGTGAATGATAGATTTTTGGTTCTTTTTGAAGGCCACTTTAAACGTAATTATCTGCATGTCAGGGATGCGGCCAATGCTTTTATTCATACCCTAGAAAATTATCGTAAAATGGAAGGACAAACTTACAATGTTGGACTTTCTACTGCGAATTTAAGTAAGGCTGAATTGTGTGAAATCATAAAAAAATATGTTCCCAATACCACCATCTTAAATTCCGAAGTTGGCGAAGATTTAGATAAAAGAAATTACATTGTTAGCAATGAAAAAATTGAAGGCACAGGGTATCTTCCAAAATATTCTCTAGATGATGGAATTGTGGAGCTGGTTAAGGGATTTAAAATTTTAAAGCGCGATCAATTCGCAAATATATAGGATTCCCCATATGATTTTAACAAGAACTCCTTTCCGATTATCATTTTTTGGAGGAGGAACGGACTATAATTCTTGGTTTGAAAAGAATAAAGGTCTCATTATTGGATCAACTTTTAATAAATATAATTATATTTCCGTGAGAAAACTTCCACCTTTTTTTGTGCACAAAACGAGGGTTGTTTACTCCAAGGCGGAAGAAGTAAAGAGCAATGATTTAATCGAACATCCGGCCGTTAGAAATTGTTTAAAATTTATGGATATCACTGATGGATTAGAAATTCATTATGATGGGGATTTGCCTTCCAGAAGCGGAATTGGGTCAAGCTCTAGTTTTACGGTAGGTTTTTTGAATGCTCTCTATGCTTACAAAGGAAAAATTGCAAGTAAACTTGATCTTGCTAAGCAGGCCATTTACGTCGAGCAAGAATTATCCAAAGAACATGTGGGCATCCAAGATCAAATTTTAACAAGTTTTGGTGGATTAAATGTAATTGAAATGGGACCTGGGAATCAATTTCAAGTGTCGCCGCTTGTGCTCCCTTCTGAATATAAAAATTCTCTTGAGTCTCATATTATGTTGGCTTTTTCAGGCCAAACTCGAATCGCATCAAATACGGCGATTAAGCAAATTGAAAAAATGAATGATGGAAGTATTCACACTCAAATGTGTACCATTCATGACATCGCAAAAGAGGGCCTAAGTTTATTTAAGAGTAATTCTGAGATGACAGAAATTGGAAAATTAATGGACAAAGCTTGGCAAGTGAAGCGCTCTTTAACGGATGGTATTTCTAATGAAAATATTGATGAAATATATCAAGCCGCCATTCAAAATGGTGCCTACGGTGGAAGACTGCTGGGTGCGGGCGGCGGCGGTTTCTTAATTTTAGTTGCGCCCCCTAGCAAACATAACAAAATCAAAGAAGCGTTAAAAACAAAAATTAAAGTATGGGTTCCTTTTAAGTTTGAAAATGAAGGAACTAAAATTCTTCATTATGAAGAAAATCTTGAGTAACGAAGTTCAAGAAATCGATTTTGCAATCGTTGGTGGTGGTATTATTGGCCTCTGGATCTCCTATTATTTATTAAAAAAATACCCATCGTCTGCGGTCGTTGTTTTTGAAGCTGGGCAATTTTTAGGTGAACACACGACCACTCGCAATAGTGAAGTTCTGCATTCTGGTATTTATTATCAAAATCAATCCTTAAAACACATTCACTGCTTGGAAGGCAATCAGCTTTGGCGAGAATACGTTCATTCTAAAAATATGGACTTTTTGGATTGCGGAAAAATTATTGTCGCTACCAAAGGCCAAGAAGAAAAATTAAATAAAATTTTCGAAAATGGTTTAGCAAATAAAGTACAAAAAATAGAATTCTTAAGCGAAAAAAAAATTTCTGAGTATAAAGAAATTCTCAATTTAGATTACGCCATTCATGTTGGCCCAGCTGGTGTGCTCAATGTGGGTGAGGCCCTTCGCCATCTTCAATTTGATATTGAGGCCATGGGCGGCATAATACTAAAGAATACATTCGTTAAGTTTGTGGAAAAAAATGATGGTCCTTTTATCTTAAAGGCAAACGACGATAATATTAAAACGCCAGTATTGATCAATGCCGCCGGACTTTTTGCTGTTGAATTTAGAAAGACATTGGGTTTGATGGATATAGAAAATTTTTTTGTTAAGGGAAGCTATTTAAAACTTAATAAAAAACTTCCCTTGCAACAGCTGGTCTATCCTATTCCTCCTGAAAGTGGTTTGGGATTGGGAGTGCACTTAACCCTTGATACTTCAGGTGCTCAAAAATTTGGCCCTAATACTGAAATCGTTAATGACATAATTTATAATATTAATGAAAATTTAATCTTTGAAATGAAAGATGCCATTAATATGATCTTTAAAAATATAGACGTATCACACTTGCAACTTGCGTATTCAGGGATTCGACCTAAAATTAAGAAAAATGGAGTATTGGTAACTGATTTTACTATCAATGGAGAGCCAGTTCATGGAATTGGTGGATATCTAGAGCTGCTTGGAATGGAGTCTCCCGGGCTCACGGCATCACCAAGTCTTGCCAAATTTGTAGTGAACAAAATGCTATAGTCTTTTTTTTAAATTTTTGATGATGTCTTCAGGGGTAATAGCTGGAAAGGCAGAGTTTTTTACGTCATAAGAATTAAAATTTTTAATGTAGTCAAATAATTTCGCTTCACTTTTGATCGTAATATCTTGAAAAACATTTTGAAAAGTATTTGTACAAAGGTTGATCGGGTCGTAGTAGACAGCTGGAATACCAAAAGACAGCGCCAGCATGGTCGGGGAAGTAAAAGGGACAGAAATAACCAAATTCGCTTTACTCAAAGTTTGGTATGGATTGCCATTTGCTCTATCAAAAATAATTCGACTAGATTTTATTTTAATAAATTTCTTGTAGGAATCGACATAATCAAAAATTTGATGATTTTCTGAGCGCTTAGTTTTCATGATAATTCTGATATCTGGAAAATTTTCGAATAAGGATAGGGCCGCTTGATAAAAATTAGTCTGCTGCTCAATGCTACAAAATGGGCCCTCACCAAAATTTGTTCTTATTCGAACCTTCATAGGGGTTAGATCAAACATGGCAATAGTTAAATGTTCAGTCTTAACTTTGTTTTTAGGAAAATTAATAAATTTACCATTTAAGATCGGGCCAATGACAATGATTTTATTTTTTTGATCATTAGTTAAAGCTCGCTTTGAA
>JARXAH010000074.1 GCA_029865945.1 Bacteriovoracaceae bacterium
TTCTCTTTTAGAGGAATAACAAATTTTACTTGTGAAGCTATTAGTTGATTAAAAATTGAAAGCGATCCATAGGCACTATCACCAAGAAAATATCGATTCATTCCCTCTGGAACTTGTTTAAATACTCTGTAAATCATCGACTCAGCTCCCACTGAACTATGAGTGCTTCCTCCTCTCAAATTAAACCCATAACAAAAATCATATTGGTCATAACCTTGCAAACTACTTAGACCCCAGTTATTGTTGTAATCAAATCCCAAACCTTCCATCTTTTCACCTTCTTGTTCGTGAAATGTTCCATCGTTGCAAAATATAAAATCTTTATCTTCTTTGTGAATCGACATTCTTGCTTTCATCGCAAGCTTAATTAAATTATCTTCCAACTTCTCCACCTGACGATCATTAAAGCTCCTTAAGAATTTTCCCGCAGTCGTCGAAGCAATAACTTCTTCGTGAACCTTCAGAAACAAATCGTCATTTTTGAAACTATCTAAATCCTCTAAGCAATCACCTCCCATAAAAAAACTAGTAACCAAGCACTCAAACTTACTCCACGAATCAATCCAACCGACAGATGGCAAATCCTTACGAAAAATATCTTTGACCTTCAATTTTTCCATAACCTCTTTTAAAACATAAATTCCGCTATGAGCTGTGTAATTTTTCTTGCTTGCACTTAACTTGATGGGTTTCATTATTTTCTACTCCATTTTGGAGTATCAGTTATAAAAAATAAAATCTCATTCGTCTGCGCGAATGGCCGAAGCCATCCAAATTTGAGTATTTGGGTGATGATAAAAAACAGAGCGGAAATACTATAAAACCTGAATTGTTAAGATTTTTATGAATTTAAATAGAAGGATTTAGGCTATAACTCTGAGGAATTATTCAGCGTTTATGTTCGGCCACTGTTCTAATCGCTGTTAAAATTGCGGATGGCTCATCGCCATTATCTTCAAAGTTGGCCTTGATAAATTCAATTTGGGCTTCCTCGTCGTCTCGCAATGTGGCCACAAGGTCATCGTGAAAAGAAATGGAGACCTTAGTTTTCTTTTTCATATTCATTTCTCCTCAAATAATCTGCCCAATATTCATGAGCAATTTGGATATCTTTTTCTTGGGAAGACTTATTTCCTCCATTTAAAAGCACCACAATTTTTTCACCATCATTTCCAAAGTAAATTCTAATACCGCCACCAAAAGTGAAACGTATTTCCATTACTCCATTTCCCACTGACTTCGCATCACCAAAATTTCCAGCTTCTAATCGATTAAATATCGCATAAATTCAAGTAACATAAAACCAAGTAATTATGAAATTTTTGTCCGTATTACCCTAATTTCACAATTTTGTTGCATATTTTTGCAACAAATAGTAAAATTATATCAAATGAGACGAGAATACGGCATTGAATCCATTACTATAAACTCAAAAACCATCACAAAACTAATTGTGGATGACCATGTTGATAAGCACTCGGATCACATTAACGATGAGCTTATTATGAAACTGATTCGATCTCTAAAGGATCAGCGTTTTGAGCCAATAAAAGAGTCTGAAGGTTTCCAATATTTTGCCTCCGTTATCAAAGAAGAAGATAAGTGGTACAAATTGGTTTGGTTACTTGAAAGAGAATCAATCTTTATAGGTGTAATTACCGCATTCAGAGATAGGAGGATTAAATGAAATATCCAGACAAAAATCAAATTGCAGAAATTTTAAATGTCATTTCAGAAGACGATTTCGTTGAAGTTCTTCCCATTGATGCCAGCAATGTGGATAAAGTAAAATACCAACTTTGCAAAAAGTTTGTAACCTATCTTCAAGATCACAAAATCAATCAATCAGAGTTGGCCCGAAGGCTTGAGATTGATAGGTCCAGAGTAAATTGGATTGTAAAATACAAAACTGAACATTTTACCATCGACCGGCTGTATGAATTACTTGGAAAGCTCGATAAAACTATCGTGCTAAAAGTTTCCTAATCCACCAGTTTATTTGATCTTTTGGAAGTAGTTCTGTATGGCCATTTTAGTTCTACCGTAATGAGTGACCAGTTGTTTTCTCGACCAACCTTCGATGTAGCATAGTTTTGCTTTGCGATGCCAAATCAACTCTCGAGTCCGACCACTGAACGCTGTACTCTGTTACTACAGTCAGGAGTTTTTCTAAACTCTCGCCGCGGGCACCATTTTTTAAACCCAAATCCGCACGTTTTGATTTTTCAACCCATACAATCTCAATTTTTTTATCTTTCGGCCGAAGTGGTCACTCATAACGTGGCCGCTTCGGCTTTTTTTTTGCCAATTTTCTAAAATATCCTCCGCGATTTTCTTTTTAACGTCGTGAATACATCGCTAAATTCACCAAAGCCTATTTTAAAGGCGCTTGGCGGCTTGTGCCCGGTAGCAAATTGGTAGAGAAAATATTTTCTTATTAATCAAATTTTTGCTCACAATATTGTGAATTTATAAAAAATCTTATTATGGCCAAGGATTCTTGAGAAAAAATCACACGACAACAATTACATTTAGAACTTTCACCTTGTAATCAGCTTTTATTTATTGTAATGACCTTTAGGTAATTTTATCATTAAAGAGGTTAGCTATTATGAAGATTTTTTTTGGTGCTTTGATAGCATTTTTGTCACATTTTACATTTGCCCAAGAAATTAAGCTTCTTGATCTAAAAAATCCTGAATCCATAAAATATACAAGCGATGATATTAAGGTATACGTAAGGAATAACAATAAAGACCAGCAGATAACCTTAGGGTTTAAGTTGCAATATACATCTAAAAAGAAAAATCACCCAAAAATGATTGAACAAACATTCGACCTGAAATACGGCGACGAAAAACTCATTGTTTTTCCGCAAAAATTCAAAAAACTAAAATTAAACGAAGTAAGGGGATGGTTTGACCGTTGGAACAAACAGTCTATGTGGTCAAGCTCCATAATCTTTAATTTAAGTACTCCAAAAGGTGAAGTAGAGTTAGATAGTTATGGTCAGCTAGTTCTTGCTGACATTAATTATTACGAGTATGCGGTAGGGTGGCATGGATCGCATTTGTTTTTAGATTGTGGAATTGGATACAAAAATCGAGCAAAAACACAAGTTGAGTATGAAATCACCCTCAAAGAAAACTTTAGTAACGAATTTCACTTAAACTTCGTAAAATCTGAGTGTCCTCACTAATCCTGGCTTTCAAGGGCCAAATTGCACATTTGACACTAGCTTTCGTAATATTGAGAACTCATTTAAGCTGGGAGAAAATATGTGGAAGGCGTATGGTTTTAGGTACTAACTAGTATGGATTTTTAGGAATTTGTGCCAAGTCTTCTTTGTTAGCAAATCTGCTTCCGAAGTGCTTCAAAAATGAAACAAACTACAAAACAAAGAGAACCTGGCACGAATAAAATAAAAGACTAAAAAAAAACAAAAAAAATACAGTTGTTTACAGTTTAGTTAAGATCAAAACGATCTAGCATCATCACTTTGCTCCAAGCTACAACAAAATCATCCACAAATTTCTTCTTTCCATCTTCTGAAGCGTAAACTTCCGCTATTGAACGAAGTTCAGAATGAGAGCCAAAAATCAGATCAACCGGAGTTGCGGTCCATTTAATCTCGCCGGTTTTGCGGTCTAGGCCTTCATAAATTCCTTCTGTCTTTGAAGACTTCTGCCATTTTGTCGACATATCGAGCAAGTTTACAAAAAAGTCATTGCTAAGAGTTCCAGGTTTAGAAGTAAAAACACCATTTTTCGATTGATCGAAATTTGCATCAAGCACACGCATTCCACCCAAGAGCACTGTCATTTGGGGAACCGTAAGTGTTAACAAGTTTGCGCGATCAATCAACATTTCAGTAGGTGATAAAATGCTTTCACTATTATAGTAGTTTCGAAAAGCGTCGGCCTTGAGCTCGAGAAATCCAAAAGAAGCAACATCTGTTGATTCCTGGGTAGCGTCCATACGTCCTGGATAAAAGGGAACTTTAATATTGTTGCCTGCGGCCTTAGCTGCTTGTTCAACGGCGGCAGCACCACCTAACACAATTAGATCTGCGATAGAAATTTTCTTACCGGACTTGCTAAATTCCTTTTGAATGCCTTCAAGTTTAGAAATAACAACAGTTACATCTGCAGGATTATTTACGGCCCAGTCTTTTTGAGGTGAAAGGCGAAGACGAGCACCATTGGCGCCTCCACGCATGTCTGTTGCACGGTAAGATGCGGCAGATGCCCAAGCAGTTCGAACTAATTGCGAAATCGTTAATCCAGATTTGAGAATCTTATTTTTTAATACTGCGATATCGCTGCTACCAACGAGTAAATGCTTAGTGGTCGGGACAGGATCTTGCCAAGAAAAAATTTCTTTTGGTACTTCAGACCCAAGGTACCGTGAACGTGGGCCTAAATCTCTGTGAGTAAGCTTAAACCATGCTTTTGCAAAGGCAATTTCAAAGGCAGTTGGGTCATTTAAAAAACGCTTAGAAATCTCTCCATAAATTGGATCCATTCTAAGGGCCAAGTCTGTTGTGAACATAATTGGGGCATGATTTTTATTTTTTTCATGGGCATCCGGAACCAAATTCGCGGCGTCTTTATCTGAAGGAATCCACTGTGTAGCACCGGCGGGGCTTTTTGTTTTTACCCATTCAAATCCAAACAGATTTGCAAAGTACTGGTGAGTCCATTCAGTGGGATTCGTCGTCCAAGCACCCTCAAGACCACTTGTCACTGTGTCTTTACCCACACCAGATCCGCACTTATTTTTCCAACCCATTCCCTGTTCTTCAATACCAGCGGCCGCTGGTTCAGCGCCAACACATTTTTGCGGTTTGTGAGCACCATGAGCTTTTCCGAAAGTGTGGCCTCCAGCAATTAAAGCAACAGTTTCTTCATCATTCATCGCCATACGGCCAAAAGTTTCACGAATATCTTTCGCTGCCGAAAGGGGATCATGATTAGCATTCGGTCCTTCTGGGTTCACGTAAATAAGGCCCATTTGTACTGCGGCAAGAGGCTTTTGTAATTTTCTATCACCGTGGTAGCGTTCATCTGCTAAGAATTTTTTTTCTGGCCCCCAATAAACTAAATCAGCTTCCCAATCATCTGTTCGACCTCCCGCAAATCCAATCGTTTTAAATCCCATGGATTCCAACGCCACATTTCCAGTGAGAACCATCAAGTCGGCCCAAGAAATTTTGTTCCCATATTTTTGTTTAATTGGCCAAAGTAGGCGGCGCGCCTTATCTAGGTTGGCATTATCAGGCCAGCTGTTTAATGGTTCAAATCGTTGTTGTCCACCACCAGCTCCACCGCGTCCATCTGACACACGGTACGTTCCTGCGCTATGCCACGCCATTCGAATAAAAAACGGCCCATAGTGGCCATAATCAGCGGGCCACCAATCTTGAGATTTTTTCATCAGTGCTTCAATTTCTTTTTTGAGATACTTGAGATCTACTTTTTTAAACTCTTTAGCGTAATCAAATTTTTTGCCCAAAGGATTTGACTCAACTGCGTGCTGCCTTAGAGGAGAGAGATCAAGCCTCTCTGGCCACCAAAATTGATTAGATACATTTTGCTTACTTAAAACATTTTTTTGGTCATCCGCTTGAGCGCTGGAAACCAGTGTCAATGTCAAAAACAATAGACCCAGTATTCTCATTTTTAACATAGAGTTTTCCTTTTAAAATTAAACGCAAACTCTAAGCTAACTAAGTTTAGGTCTAGGTCTACGTTGATATTATTGATATTGATTGTAATTAAGAATTTAGCCAGATTTTTAAGCCTCTGTAAAATGAAGAAGGTACAAAATCAATTCATGGACGTTAAATTCATTAAGCGTTTCACTTTCTACACAAATTATTTGGCAGTACCACTACCAAACCCAATTTCGAAATGGAGTTTTGCGTGAATGGGAAATTTTTTTTAACTATTAAAAACGACTGAAAAAACAAAAAGTTGATAAAAATTAATATAAATGTAAGAACAATATTCTTAATTAAGCGTTAGCAAAATAAGCGCAGGAAGAAGATCAGTTAATGCCAAAACTCCGATGGAAGTTCAGGTCTTTGAATAAAATAGTTTTCAAGAGAACTGCATTTGCGACGATGAAGTTCCTCCAAACCCAGAACGACCAATGTATTGCCTGATGCAACTCCCATCTCTGTAACCTGTTTGGTAGATTGAAATACGACCATGTCTGCTAAAGGTCCGGAATGGTCATCCACTGGATTTAATTTAAACCGCCATAAATCTACATATGGTAAACCATTAGACTTCCAACAAAATGCTATAAAATAAAGGGATTCTTTCAACTCCCAACCGGAACCTGATAGGGCGCTCAATATTTGCAAATTAATCTCGGCCTCTTCAAGATTTTTCCACCCTTCGTCAACGTAAGCAATCACCTTGCAAGATCCGTACTCACGAACAATTGGTTTGAATTTTGAAATAAATGCCATACTAAAATGTTACCATTTTTTTCTATTTCAAGTCCAATGTTTCGTTGTTGTTCCCATAGTCACAGCGGTAAGAAACTAATTTTTTTTATAGTAATCGAAAAAAATTTAACACGAATTAAAGCTGTGAGTTATTGGGGCCCCGATTTCAATTTTAAAATTATTAGATTTTTTATTTTTGAAGGGCCGGAAAGTAGAGGGACTTAATTGAAAAAATGATTTGAAAAATAATGATGAATATGTCTTTGTGAATTACTGAATAAGTAAATTCTAAAATTTTTCGAATTTATTTTTTCATTAAATTTGCGATTAAGCTTTTGTTGCATTCATAGGGACCGAATTTTTCGGTGTGGTGATAATAAAACTGGATTTCTTGTTTTATCGTAGTCAATAATTTCAAAACTGTCTCTCTTTGTGTGGACGCACTTTCATCAATAACATTTTTTAAATAGTGTTCCCAAATATAATTTCGAACTGGAGCAAAAAAACTGTGTGCCTCACTTTCCTTCCACCCTTCGAGTCCATGGGAAATACTGAAGTCCCGATAACTTAACATTTTAGTTTCAGCTTCAGACATACTAGGATATTTTAGTGCTTCAAACATTGCATGGGAATTTCTACTAAAAAGTATCGCAATCACATCAGCAAATAATTCGTTATAAGGAGATAATATTTCATGTAATAATATCATTTCATTGTTTGTAAAAAAACTATCCTCTCCAATTTTGAACTCATTGTACAAATTTATAAATTTATCAAATTCAATTTTCATCTGCTCTTCGGTAAGACTTGCTTTCATAGTTAAAATTTTCTCCATGGCAATATCTGCTTCAATTATTTTTTGATCATTTTCTTCAAAATTTTTATAAAACGTTTCAAGAAAAACTAATTCGCGTTTCAAGTATTGCTTGAAAAGTGCGTGGCCATATTCATGCGCATAAAGGTAGTTGGCCAATTTTTTTTCCAGTATAAACTCACCCTTGTGATTTTTATAATTCTGGGGAAAATAAAGAATTCCTCCTTCCTTAAATTTAGCTTGGATGGAGACTTTGGAAACTTTTAAATGAATTTTTGTAACTACAGGGCTGAAATAGGAAATTGATTTTGAAATATTTGCCAGCTCTTCAACATAGTTACAGAATTCAATTTCATTCCACCTACCTTCATCATCACCAGTACCGCTTGTCGTAAGAAAATATGATTGAATTATTTCAGCAGGACAATTAAAGGAATAAGAAAAAGATGGTAAAAGGAATAGAAGCGCACTAATAATTGTTTCAAACTTATATTTTAACGATAATCTCATGCGCAAAGCATAACTGTAGAGGAAAATAAAATACATGAACTGTGAATTTTTTTCCAAACTATCAATCTAGCTTGATAACCGACCTTCAAATATAGTGACCGAGAGAAAATGAAATCCTGGCAACTTTTCAGAGAAGTATCATTTTTCAATCCTAAACGCTCGTATTTCAAGAAAATCTCAGACAGGAAAAAATTCTATAGAAAAAGGATCTCAAGAACCGTTAGGGTTTATTCTTAAAATACGTTACCTTGTTTTTATCTAGAATTTGAGCTTTCCTTTTGAAAGATAATGAAAATAATATATTAAATTCGAGATATTCCTTTTATAACTACCTAGGTCCCTCGTAAATTTCGCCACTCTACGGACTCCTTCGGAATCCACGTATGGGATTCCTCAATCTGCGGCTTGCAAGGAGCAAGCCTCGAAACGTCGTCCTAGTCGTGACGAAATTTCCAGAGGGCCTTAGGCAGTTACAAAACCACGTAGGTAGATACTTCCTTTTAAGAGAAAATTTTATGATTATTGATTCATGGGAAATAAATTCAGAACTTAAATTATGTCATATTGATAAATTTGATGATTCGTTTAATGATTTAGTTCGAAAACATTTTGATGATAATTATCCTATCTTAAGATGGAGAGAACATTTAAATCCAGACATACAACAGTCAGTTAAAGATCTCAACAAGAAACTAAATTCACGAATACATATTGATCTTGCTATTTTTAAAGGAGACCAGATCGTTGCCTGGTCTTATGGATGGCAAGGCGGATTGGAATCAGCAACATTCTATATGGCCAACTCATGTGTCATTCCAGAATATCGACGACAAGGCCTATACACCATTCTTCTAAACAAAATGATTGAACTATGTAAGAAGGTAGGATTTCACACTTTAACCTCTAGGCATGTTGCTTCAAATAACAATGTGATAATTGCTAAACTCAAAGCTAGTTTTAAAATTTCAGGTATAGAGTTATCTGAGATACATGGAAATTTAATTCATTTAACTTATTTTAATAATGAGTTAAGAGAAGAATCATTTGCAGTTAGAAGTGGATTTAAAAAGCCAGTAAGTGAACCCATTAAAAATCTTTTTTCCTAGTAATCGAAATTTTTTGAGTTCAATAAGATTGGCATTGCGGTTGAAATGTAAAACGCCAATATGCCCTAGTTATTTACAAAAATTTTCACAATTAATTAGTATACCAATGCGCTCCACGCCAGCCTTAATACTTGGTTCGTCCATAAACTGAATTTGTTAATTGCCATTTACTAGAAGTGAAATTTTTCCAGATGCAGAAAATATAGGCTCTAAATTTTTTAAAAAATCTGCAAAATACGAAAGTCTTAAAATCCTGAGCGGAGTGATTTTGTTTAAAAGGTCTCAATTTTCTGAAAATTCTCACTCACTCAATGAGATTCTGATGGCCTTAGCAAACAAACTATCCGTTCCGTTCATCTCATTGCCTGAAAATTTTTAATACTAAAAATAGAAAATTTTAGTACTTATGAAAGCTAGGATATTGCACCCTCCGGCTTCAATGTTGAAACTTTTAATTTTTTTTTTTAAACTTCCATCATTTCCGTGAAATCTCGCAAAAGCTCCCAAATAATGTGTAACCCGTATTCTGAAATCATTATTTAATTGACAATTTTTTATGATATGGTATCAGTCTTAAACAAATGGAGAACATATGAAAAAAATTTGGACTTTTATCGCATTTTTTAGTTTTGTTTCACTCTTGCAAGCACAGAGCATACTCAATATAAACGATAGTTGTTTTCGTCAAAACATAGACGAAATTCAAGCTAAAGCAGACTTATATTCTAATGAAATTTTAGATAAACTTGGAGCAAAAGAAAATTGCAAGACCTTTCGTAGGGCCAATTTTTCTTTAGCGGATCGACGCTACATTTGTGATCAAAAATCGATACTTAAAAAAGTCGTGATTAAATTCTCAAGTAACTATTGTAATCTGGATAACTTCAAAGTTACTGCCTTTAAAGTAAAAAAAAGAAACTAAATAATTCTCCCCATTAAAAGCTAAATTTCGAACCATCTCATACTGATAATCGCTGGGAGAAAATACACTCCCGGCTAATTTTCTAAAAATTCATCCTCCTTGCTAACAAAAGTTAGCTTCATGTAGAAATCTCGTCAACCTAAAGAAATCCTGAGCATTCTGTAATTTTATCTATTAGCTCTCTGAGATTGAAAATTTCATATCAATTGTTTGAACTTTATTATGACTTCTGCTAAAAGAACTTTGTACTTGTATTTATGAACAGGAGTTAAAATTATGAAAAAATTTTTATCAATTCTTATCTTTGTTGCCTTGCCTGCATTTTCCAAAGGAATTGTTTGCAAGGAAAGTTTCAAAGCAACAGGGCCAGAATTTGCTAGCTGTTCGACTGAATTAAAAGTTGAAGAGCAAGCAGATGGAATAAGCAAAGTAACATTGAAAAGCGAATGTGAGGGTTGGACTCCGCTGAGAGGATTAAACGTTAATGGTACACTTGATTCGACTTATAATTGTACGTACGCAGAAGAGCTAGTCCAATGTTCAGCAAAAGAAAAAATAGATGAAATCACTACAAGATATTATTCACTATCAGTTAACAAATATATAAAAACCTCAGTTGCAAAAACTGATCATATATATCGTGAAGAATATTATGATATCGATATTAATCCATCTGTAAGCGTAAATAATTCCCTCAAGAAGTTAGGTATCCCTCAAGATGGTATCTTCGCGCTAGAGTCATATGCCAGCGGTAATTTAATAGGACTAAAAGGAAAAATGTCCAGTTGTGCGAAATTATAAAAAGATTTAAAACCATTAAATTATTGAACTTTTTAACTTCATTCAGGTGCTAACACTTTGTACGAGGATTAAAAAAATTAAATTAAACTAAATTAATCAAGGGAGATGTTTATGAAAATTTTTATTTTGTCATATTTATTTGTTGTAAGTGCTTCGGTATTAGGACAAGTGCATCAAGGCAATATATGTACTGTCGCGCTTTTTGATCGTGATTCAGATTTACTTGGTTCAGCGATACCTGGAAAAACACTGGGAACAGCTGTATCCGTTGATTTCAGCGGAACTTCATCTACTGTTGGAAAGTTATACAGTGTTTCAAAGAAAAGAGCAGTCATATACCGAGGTGTTATTGATATGGCCGGTTTGTTTAGAACTTCGTTTGAAGAAGTTGATCAAGCAAAAGATGGCTCAGTTACGTTCAAAAATCCAACCATCTTGTTAGAGGAAAAATACTACTATAGCCCATATCAGGAACTACCAGCAGATAACAAGCCTGCTTATATCGTCATGAAGGACTACGTTGCAACAATATTTTGCTATCAGTATAAAAATTAATCTAGATTTTAAAATTTTTTCTCGAAAGGAGTTGTAGGCATTAAAACAGTTCATAAAAGTGACATTTCTTTGTTTTAGATGAAATTAAAATTTTAACTTCCGATGGATAGGAATTTGGCAGAAAAAAATTTACTAGCACGGAAAAAGAAACTTTTGAACTTGCAACAACGATGCAAAATTTTGATTATAAATTAATATTTCTCAAGCGATCATAAGATACACTGAAGTATTTTTCAAAAACACTAAATATTAAATTTACTGAAAAATGTTTTGGAAATATTATGGCCGATGGAGTTTGTGAAAAGATAAATCCTAGTTGTCAGTTAATATAACTGAAATGATAAAAAAGATTAGTTTTTCAGGAACAGATGAATTTAGTGCGATTTCACAGAAGGTTACTTAAAAGGTCGGTATAATTTTCAAACCACTGTTATCAGAATTCTCCATTAGCACTTGCTTCTTTTTTTCATCTTGATCATTTCATTTTTTATACAAATAAAAACAAGGTACATTTTACCCGTGCATCGCAATCTTCTAATTTATCGTACGATCAATTACGATTAGATTTTTATTTTTTTAAATCAATATTCCACAAATGCTAAAAGGAATTACATTATGGGAGAAGACATTTCAAGATTACGTATCTTTGCAATACGTGTTTCGATGGTTGTTTTGGGGATTTTACCTACGCAAACAATAATGGCACAAACGAATTTACTCCTTTCTATCGACCAAATTCATACAACGGTAGTTAATAGCAATGCCAACGTCACAGTGATTGCGCCAACAACTTTTACCGTTAAAGGAAGTTGTCATTTTAATTTCAGCACCCAAGTTTCCCTCTACGGCACGGGAACAAGTGGCCAGCAAACGACGACGTGCCAATCCTCAAATAGCTTTCAAATTACGTTTCAAAATATTTCGTTGGGATATAAATATATAAAAGCTGTACAGTCTAAAAGTGGGGCCTCTGATCTTACCTCTGCCAGCATCCTAATTAAGGTAGAAGATCAACCAACAACGCTCCCCTCGTTTACTCCCAGTGCCACTAGTACCTCTGGTTCTGGAAATCATTGCTCACCTCCCTTGCCATCATCGAAACCCTCTACCCAGATATGGGTTATTCATGGGCAAAGCAATGCGCAAGGTGAGCAGGCGCCCGGAGGTTCCACTCCTGGACAAAGCATTCTCAATACAAATGTGGCCATGGAATTTAGATCGACAGGTGGCCCAGAGGGTTCACTCATTGCCTATAATGAAACGTTGTCTGATTGTGGAATTGGAGAATGGGAACCTATTGCCGGATTAGGAGTCGTACACGCAAAATCTAAATGTCACAATCTCATGTGGAATTTCAGTCTGCGGTATCATGAGTTAACCGGCCACAAAGTTGTTGTTGTCCCGGCGTTTCGTGGGGCAACGGCCGTAACGGGAAAAGGAGCACAAGTTTTTGGCATGAATGAATACTGGATGAATTATTCTGGTTTTCAAGGTTACAACGCCATGGTGCAAAAAATTAATAAGGCCAAATTAAAACTCCCTGGTGCTTCTGTGAATTTTTTATTTTACCTGGGTGAGTATGACGCGTTTGCTTTGCAAAATGGATCTATGAGCAAAGAAGAATTTAAAAATTTATTAAAAAATTATATAAATAAAATCATTGCTGATACGGGAGCTGAGACCATTTATTCCTCTATCATGCATTATTTGAGTGCAAATTTATCTTTCAAAGATGGCGTTGATAAATTAGCAGAAGCACAAAATGAACTTTCTCTTGAAATGCCAACAAAATTTAAAATTGTTTATGATTCACGTCCACTAATGGATCCTCTCTATCATCATCCCAATGACTTTATTCATTTAAGTCCTGCCGGTCTGGATATGGTTGGGAAAAAAAGTGCGGAAGGGGTTGCCCAGTCGATGAATTGCGATAGCGGGCCTAATCCTCTGCCCACCGCCACGCCCACGCCATCTTCCTCATCAGAAACTTTTGGCCCAACGCCAGGAATCGATGAACTAAAAATAACTCATATCGCAACGACAAAAGTGAACATGGGAGTCGGAGATGGTGGACGTCCCATAACTGTCTCATCTAATTTTTTGATTCAGGGAAATTGTCGTCCCACTCAAAATAGCAATGTTTTCATTTATGGAACGGGAACATCTCAGCAAACCCTTTGTCTGAGTAATCATACTTTTAAAATCGCGCTTAATGAAATTAGCACAGGTGTTAAAGAAATTTTTGCCACTCAATATGCCAATCCTAATATTGTTTCGAATAAAATCTGGATAAATGTTTCCTCTGAGATTAACACTCCTCCTACTTATACTCCTACGCCCACCCCTACCGTGACGCCACCAACAACAGAACCTGGCGTTGGAAGTTTGATTAATTTAAGTCAATCCATCATGCTCAACTACAATGGGTGGGGAAATGCACCGCAATTAATCGATGAACAAGATCTTATCGGCCAAGTTGATCCAAGAAGTAATCCCGATGTAGGAGGATTATTTCAAACAATGTGGCAGGATAATTATCGCTACGGCGCGAAGTGGTCCCACGCTTTTTCTTTTGGACAACTGGATTTGCGCGGAAAGTATGAATTAAGTGATGTGTGTATTTATAGTTCCAACGCAGGAAAAATTAAATTTTTTGCTGTAGAGCACGCTACTTCCAGTATCAGTTCTGAAACTTTTTTAGGAGAATTAACCAATCTCAATCTCGATCGCTGGAAGTGCACAAAACTCAATAATTCTGTTCAAGTAAGATACTTGCGAATCAAGCCAGAAAATTTTGGCTGGAACGATCAATTTGAATTGCGCGCCATCCAAGGTAAAGAAATGGCGCTATTTGGCATACAAAAAACTTCCCTCGAATCTCTACCGACGGCAAATCCAAGAACATTTGCGAAGCGTCCTTATATGGACCATTTCATTGGAGTCAATCAACATCGCTGGCCGTGGATCAATGGCGATAAACCAGGTGATCGAATTTATAACCAAAATAATTTTGGTGCTGAACCTTTTGGATCACTTCGATTGTATGTACCACTTGCATGGATCAGTGATGAATCCAATCAAGCATTCAATCCTCAAAAGCAGACGGATATGGATCACTTGTTTGAATATTTACGCACGACTCCCAGTAAAACGACTGGATTATTTTTAGATGCCCATCCCATCTTCATCGGGCCAACAAAACTAATGTCTCGTTTTCCTGCTTTTGATCAATGGCAAAAAAAATATTACGAACTAAAAGCAATTGATCATTCGCAAAATGGCGGCAGTCAATTTGGATTTCATCCGCGAGCATGGGAATCCTTTGCCAGATTTGTTGAAATAGCTACCGATCATTGGAAAGATGATATTCAAATGATTGAAAATGATAATGAGCGCGATCTTAATTGGTTTGGATTAGATAACACCAATGACCAAGGACTCCCTAAAGATCCCACCCAACCAAGCATGTATGATTACTACACTCTTCCTTTAGAACATGCTGCTTCACTCAGTGCAATCTATGATGGCCATGAAGGAACATTGGCCAGTATTGATCGCGGCGTTTCACAAATGATAGGAAGAGAGGGCAAACCCATCAAATTATCCATGACGGGAACTTGGAATCCAGACTCCCAATATCCCATGATGATGCGCTACTGGTTTAAGGAAAATAGAAGTGATTCAAAAATTGCGTTCGACATCCTCAACTACCATCGCTATGGATTAAAGGGAGCTTACCCGAGGACTCCGGGACAATGTTTTTGGGATCCCAACACGCCCATGCAATTGCCTTTAAGCCCAGAGGAAGACAAACTTTATTTGGAAATGAAAAAACTCTCCGAAAATCGTGAAAGATTTTTTCCCGATCTTGATATTATGCTCTCGGAATTTGGGAATGACACCAGGTCAATTCGTGAAGGTTCCACTTCTGATACGAATGATTGGTATTGCTATAATCCCACGCTAGCGAGGATTTTACCTGGAAGTACGGCCAGTAATATAAAAGATCGCGAACAAGTTCAAGCAGAATGGGCAATTCGTGCTTATATGGCCGGAGCGGCTGCCAATTTTGATCGCATGCACTACTACACACTTTCCGACATGGACGCGAACAATTTTTATTGGTATTTGGCCTCTGGTGTAACAGCTCATGAAGGAACAGCTGCCAAAATAAGTTATTACTACATTAACACCTTGATGAATGTGCTAAAGGGCACTAAATTTGATTCTATCGTATCCAATATTGATTTCTCAAAAGTTGGCTATCAATCCGCTGAGATGAGTAATTATAAAACGCCAGCTATCTATCGCTTTAAAGGTAATCGCTCGGCCCAAGAAAAGAAAACAGTTTACTCAATATGGTCTCCGACAACCAACGGTAAAAATTTTCAGTACAACTATTCTTTAAGCGGATTACCAATCGGAGCAACAGCAAAAATAATTAAACTGAAAGATGGTTACCTAAATGGAATGGAATCGGTGCAAACAATAGGAGCAAACGGAATTCTGAATTTATTGGTAACAGAATCTCCTACCTTTGTGGTCTTGCCGAATGTTTATGAGTGATACCAAATCCGTTTAATCTTCATCTACGTTGTCGGCCATCGACTTCTTCGGAATCCAAATCGTTGGATTCCTCAACCTGCGACGTGCACTAGCACGTCTCGTCGTTTCAGCCTCATGAAGAGTAAAGCCTTTTACTCTTCACCCTAGTACCTGAAAATTAAACGGAATTGGTATGATTTGAGTAAATATACTGGTTCGGTTTTGAATTTCCAGTGAGTAGCTGAGGAGGAGAACGTATTTTCTATACGTGGACGACGAAGATGCCACTGGAAATTTAAAACAGGACCGGTACAGCTTGGTGGGATTTGCTGCTTATGATTTTTTAGTACAACAACCCGCGTATGAGGTTAATAAGGATTTTGTCCAGGAAAAGCCAATACCTGGAATAACCTTCCGCGCAAATAAACTTTTCCAAATACTAAAATTAAAAATAATCGGTCGTATTCCTGACTGGAAATTAATTTCTAAGTTTGCCTCATCTAGCATTTTCTTTAATTCTGCGGGCGTAATAAACAGGGAAAGTACATGAAGATTTTTGGGAGTGTTGGGAACAAGCCATTCTACTAATTTGATGATGACAAAAAAAGAAATCCAATTTCTATTGAAGGTATGAAAATAAAATTTTCCACCTCTTCGTAAAACACGACTTGCTTCACGAACAACCTCTACTGGATTATTAACGTGTTCAAGTAAATCCATCGCACAAACAACATCGAAGGATTCATCTTCGAAGGGAAGTTTTCTTACGTCACCTTTAATGTATTGTACGCTTTTAGTGAGATCATGCTTTTTTGCAACATCAAGGGACGACTGGCTAATATCCACACCAGTTACCTTGTGCCCGTAGGTAGCAAGTTGATTAGAAAGAAACCCACCTCCACTTCCAAGGTCTAGAATTTTTAATTTTTCATTCTTATGAAGATTGCAAATCCACGCATTTTTAAAATTCCCTTCTTCCCTAAGCAAGGCAACGGGATCTCTATCGTCTGTATACCACCGGTCGCCATACTCTTCATAAATTTGATTATTAACTTCGTTTCGCACCGAAACCTCTGTAAAAAACTTTGGCGAGTAATTGAAGTGGACTCGCAGGTGTTTTTTTAAAGTATGGTTGATATTCAAGATTTTTAATTAATCTAGCATCTTTATTGTTAGCTCCTAAGATTAGGTAGATGCTCCAGGTAATCGATAGTAATAAATGGGAAGATGACCAATGAGGTGTAAACCATATCATGCCAAAAAATGAAGTATAAATCGGATGTCTTATCCAACGATATGGCCCTTCATAAGGAATTTTGTAATTCAAGGGTTTATTCTTTAAGTGTTTCCACCACTGCTCCATTCCTATTTGCCTCATAGCACCAGTTGCATAAATCGACCATGCCATGAGTATCCAGCTAAAAATATAAAAAATATTCATTATCACTTTCGACACGCCAATAAATTCCATCTTGGGCCCAAAAGGAATCCAAAAAAAGTACATAACTAAGAGGGCAACACTTGCATGAGTAGCATAAATAGTCATATGTAGCTTGGGTGGAAATGTACCTGTTAACTTTCTGCCTTTCGCAGAAAGTAGAAACGTGTGCGGTATAGTAAAAAACATAAGGAGCAAAAAATCCCAAATTGCGCTCTCGATTAATGAAGCATTTTGCTTGGAAAAATAACTATCATCTCTTAGGAAAAAAAATAATCCGAAAATCGCCAAGTGAAACAAAATGAAATTTAAAATTCCAAAAATGATAACGAATAATTTGTTTATTTTAATGTTGCCTTACCTTGAATTTCAAAAATCTCCCCAAGTTTGGCCACTACGATGCTGGGGTCTTCAATTCCAGCTTCAATAAATGAAAAATTTGTAGAAAATGTTATTTCGTAGGAGGCATCATCGTTTATCTTTTTGATTTCATATTTAAGCTTTCGGTTTAATTTTTTATCTTTGATGGATAACTCGATATCCATTTCTCCGGTTTTATTGTCGACTAAATCAATACTATCTTTAGTGGCCGCACTGATGGTGGGAAATTTTTCTGTGTCCAAACATTTTTTCCACATTTTTTCATTTCTTGAATCCTTATCTGTATCTAAACTTGATGCTGCAATCGATAGGGAAATATTTTTTATCGTATTTCCATTTTGTTCATACGTTAGTGAGAAGACCTTGGCGTATCCATCAAATTCGGTCGTGAACATTTTAAGTTTGGTTGAAGTTCCGGTGAATTTTAAAAAATTTTTTGGGTTCTTGGACTCATCAAAAGAAGCATAATTAAACTTTGTTTCTTTAACATTAGTCGTAATCTTCGTCTCTTTTAGATCTTTTTTTATGGGTTTGGCCTGGATGGTAGAAACATAAGTACTGCAAAATAACATCAAAATAAAAATCCCTTTCATAAAAATAGTCTCCCTGTAATTTTTTTTTCTAAGTGTACACGATTGAAAATAAGAATTAGGTTAAGAGGAAAAAATATAACTAAAGTCCAGTAAGCATGAAACAAGTAAGGCAAAGCAAAGAACTCTAAAATAACTGCTAAGTAACTAGGATGAGCAATAAAATGGAAAATTCCCTCTCGAGAGATAGGTTGGTTTTTTACGGCATAAATTTTTGCTGTCCAGTGAACCCCCAAAGCGCGCATGCTCTCCATCCTGAGAACCTGGGCGATGGTAAGCAAGAGGTAACAACCCATGGCCGGCAGGCCAAACAAAGTATTTTGTTGCGTGAGTGATTCCGTCATAAAAAAAATAAACCAAGACACGTGAAAGAAATAGACAAAGTAGTGCTCGTAGCGACTAAGCAGTTTTGCATTATGGTTTCGCAATAATATTTTTTCATTTCTGTGCGAAAGATTTATTTCGTACAATCGCGCAAGCAAGATAACGCCAAATAGAAGAAAAAAATGGTGATAAAATTTTGTATCCATTAGGATTCTCTAACTAAAATCATTTCCGCGCAAAACGCGGGCCCCATGGCAAGCATAAGTCCAAATGCTTTTTCATCTCTTTTAACTAGCGAATTAATTGATCTCTCTAAAACATTAATCACTGAAACCGAAGACATGTTTCCATGTTCTCTGAGGCTCTGGTAACTTTTGTTTAATTCTTCTGAATGAAGGTTTAATGATTCTTCCATCGCCGCAAGAACTTTAGGCCCACCCGGGTGAGAGATATAAAACTTAATATTGTCTTGATTCAATTGATTGTTTGTTAAAAATTGTTTCACCGCTGGTACGAGCTCATCAGTTACAATTTTGGGAACGTCACCGGAGAGGACAAGCTTGAAACCCTGATCGACGATGTCCCATCCCATGATTCTTTCTGTCTTTGGAAAAAAACTACTTTCTGAGTTATAAACTTCATAGGCAGCTTTAGTTCTCCAAGGATGTTCACTTCCCACCATGATGATAGCACCAGCTCCATCAGCGAAAAGAGATGTTCCAATAATATTAGACATACTGAGATCATGGACTTGAAAAGTGAGGGAGCAAAGCTCAGTGGCCAAAATTAAAACAGATTCTTTTGGATAGGCCTTAAGATAATCGTGGGCCCTTGCCATGCAGGCAACTCCTCCTAAACAGCCAAGGCCGAAGATGGGAAGTCGTTTCGTTTTTTTCGAAAAGGGAAAGAGATTCATTAGCCTTGCTTCAAGTGAAGGAATTGTCAGCCCAGTAATCGTAGTAGAAATGATCAATGAAATATCTTCAAGGGGAAATTTTAGTTGATTACTCATATACTCTAAGTTTTGGATCTGTAAGTTTAACGCCATTTCCTGCCAATGATTATTTCGAAGCTCAAGACCATTTAAATTTCTAAAATTCTCCATGGGCAGCGACAAGCGACGCTTTTCCACTAGAGCATTTCTAAAAATCTTATCAATCACCTCACTCTTTGAGGGATGAATCGATCCGATATAGTGACTCAACTCTGCTTGAGTGTATTCATGTTTAGGAAAAGAAGTTTTCGCTTTGATGATGAAGGACATTTAAGAAGCTCCTTTTTTAAAAGCACTTGTGAAAATTACTTTGAACACTTCAAGGGGCGAATAAATATTTCCCACTAATCCAATGAATGTGTTGCGGATAAGTGGACTTAAATTAAGAAATGAGGCAACTCCATTACATAAACGAGGGTGTTTTATGAGCCATTGGAAAAAATAATTTACTATTTCTTTTTTGTGATAACTTTTTTTAATAATAGATTGATATTGCTCTAAGGCCATGGAGAAGCTCGTATGCTTGGCCATACTTTCGCTAAATACTTTGGCCGTAAGTAGTGCATGATAAATACCTTCCCCTGTCAAAGGGTCAACAAATCCAGCGGCATCTCCAACTAAGGCCACTTGCTTTTCTACGCAGCCAAGAGACTTTATGGGATTGGTAATTTTTCCTGTCACTTTAATGCTTTGCTTATCAGACATAGTTGCTGTATCGAAAAGCTCAGTGAGGCGCTTGGATCCATGAATAGTTTCTTTGATGAGATCTTCTGTAGATTTATATTTTTTCATTTTTGATCCATTACAGACAATGGAAAAGTTCCACACTTCTTCACTAACGGGGTTAAGCCCACAGTAAGATCCGTCATGAAAAATATGCATTTCACCTTGGGAGGATTTATTGCCTGATCTCGCATTTAAATAGGTATGGATGGCCACTCGTTGTTCCGTTACTTTTTTTGCGATATTTAGCCATTTACCCACGATGGATTGTCTTCCATCAGCACCAATCAAGTAATGTCCTTTCCAATGAGTTACTCCATCACTAATTGAGATATGGTCTTGTTCAAACTTTATAGATTGAATCTGGATTCCGAAGTGAAAAGTCACATTGTTGCTCTCTGCAAGTTTAATAATTTCATTATCGAAACGTTCTCTTTTTAGAGCATGTCCAAACTCATTATTGGGAAATCGAGTATTCACTATTTGAGAATTAGGTGAAAATAATTTCATACCAAAAATTTGAGGATAGCCGACTAAAAGACTTTGAAGATTGAGTTCTTCCAAAAGGTTATGGCCAGCAGGGCAAAGGTATTCTCCGCAAACTTTGTTATTCACGGGAAAACTATTTTTTTCAAAAACACTAACCTTAAATCCTTGCTGACTAAGTAAGTAGGCCGTCAGTGATCCGGCCGGCCCTGCTCCAATAATCATGATTTCTTTTATATTGTTCATATATTTCACTTCCCTTGTTATTGATTATCGCCCCAGTTACAATTTATTTACATAGGACATTTGCGATAAAGGTTGAAAAATTAAGGGGTTATGTTGCTTAATAGTACACTTGCGATAAAGAAAGATGGTCTTTTTTTTATTATCATTTTTTCATTAATTATTATTTTTACATCTGTAGATATTGTCATGGATCTTAAGGAAGGTCTGCCCTTTGAACACGTTTCCCATGAAATAGGAATTGCTTGTTTATGTTTAATTTTGATTTTCTATCAGTTGAGGATTATTCGTAGAAAAAAATTAAAACTTAAGAATATAGAGCAAAATGTTGAGCATTTATCTCAGGAAAATAAGCAAATTAAGGATCAACTGAAAAAGTTCTCCGGTGATTTTCACCAGATTATTAATCTCCAAATGGAGCAATGGAACTTTTCTGACAGTGAAAAAGATATTGGTAGACTTATTATGAAAGGCCTTAATATGAAAGAAATTGCCCAAATTAGGCAGACAAACGAATCTACAGTTCGTCAGCAGGCAACATCTATCTATAAAAAAGCTAACCTTCACGGACGCCAAGAATTTATTGCTTATTTTTTAGAGGACCTATGAATGGTGCTGCGAGATTTAAAAAGGCAAAGGTTAGGTATCTATGAAAAAACAGGTTTTCTCTTTTCTCATTATCAATATCATCTTTTTGGCCATAGGTTTTGGTGTAAAGCAAAAAAATCCTGAAGAGCTTTTTCTTTCAGATAATAATTTAAAATCACTAGAAGAATATAAAGAACACTTTGGTGAAGATGAAATAACCTTCGCTGCGGGTCTGAATAAGCAAACGATGGCCGCTCTCGAAAGTAAAGTGAGTGAAAGTGGTGGCGACTTAGTGAGTATTGATCGTCTCCTTTCTGGTCATGCGGTCTTTACTCTTCCCAATGTATTTGACGACGAAACTAAGTTTGAATTTTTTAACGCCGCACATAAGTTTGACTCAAAAATCAGTTTTGCTGGAGGAGACTACACCAACGCGCAGCTTGCTGGGATGTCAGTCAAAATTCAAAAAGTAATTTTTCCTGCTATTTTTGGCATTATGTTTCTATGCCTACTGCTTATCTTTAGAAATTTCACCACTACAGCTTACTTATTTTTAACCTCTTTTGTAGGAGTTAGTGTCGGCTTTGCCGTTATAAAGATATTTTTTTCTTATTCCACTATTCTTACATCCCTTACACCTTTAGTGAGTTTTATACTCACCTTGGCAAATCAAATGCATGTTGTTTTTGGAATTCATACTTATAAAAGTAAATCCGTTTTTCTTAAGCGCAAGTTGTCGCCCATTTTGATTATGATGGTGACGACAGTCATTGGATTTTCGGGGCTTATTTTTAGCGATTTGATTAGCATTAGACAATTTGGTATTGCCACGACGATTACGTTAATGATTACTTGGGGGTTAAATTTAATTTTTCTTTCAAACTTTTCGTTAAATTTTCACATACCCAAAAATAACTTTAAGCTCAAATTTTATCGCCCTACTTATCTCCCCTATTGGGGATTAGGAATCTGCATTTTACTACTTGGTGCAGGTGTTTATTCCTTAAAAAAAATGCCGACTTTAGTGGAGGCCATTTTTTTCTTTCCAGAAAACCATCCCGTGCGATTGGGACACAAGATTTTGGAAAAAGAATTAGGAGGAACTCCCCAATTTGATCTGGTGATAACAAAAAATAATAAATCCGATTTAAATTATGAAGACTTGCTTACATTGGCCAAGTACGAGGGTTATATAAAAAATGAAACGTTACCTTTTAAAGTGCTCTCTTTAAATGCACTTATTTTAAAGGCCAATACCCTCTACTCAGGAAATGCAAGCTTACCAGATAATGAAAATGCTTACTTGATGTTGAGGGGCCAAGTTCCAGAAATGCTACGAAAAACGATGATGAACAAGTCTTCCTACAAGATTTCTTTTTTATCACCTCCGCTTACAACAACGGAGAGAAAACTCTATGTGCAGAAGTTGAAGGCCATGCTTGAAGAATTGCCTAGCGGATTTAGTGGAAAAATATCTGGTTTAAATTATTTGTTATTTGAATCACAATATCATTTAGTGACCACACTTCTTAGTAGTTTGATGGGAAGCTTTCTGTTAATCGCTTTTATCTTTGCTTTATTTTCTAGAAATATTAAAGAGATTTTCCTTTTTGCCATCATAAGTTTATCCTCTATTTTTGGAGGTCTTGGGCTCATGAATCTATTAGGCTTTAGTCTAAATGTTTCAAGTATTATGATTTTAAGCATTAGTATCGGGCTTATTGACGATAGTACAATTCATCTTCTTTACGCGCGAAAGCATGGTGAATCCCACGAAACGATTCAATCATCTTGTTTGCTTCCTATGTTATTTTCTAATCTAGTGCTATTTGTCTGCTTTTTTCTGCTGGGACTTGAATCCTTTGTTCCTATTAAAGAATTTGCTTGGGGCCTAGTCTTAATGCTGGGTATGGGGCTTTCGTTGGATTTATTTGTATTACCTATGCTTGATAGGTCCAAAGCAGAAGAAAGAAAAACTCTCATTTAGTTAACTCTCTTACTGTCATTTATTACAGGGTAAAAGTATATCTCTGTAAAAATTTCTACTTTTGCAAGATTTCTCCATTTTCATGATAGGGAAGAACGTCTAAAAAAATAAATTTATACTGATGCAGGTTTGGTTTTCAAGAAGGAGAACGAGCGGTGAGACGCTGAGACGTGCTCATGCACGTCGCAAGCGACGAATCCCGAAGTTCGACGCACTGGAAAATCAAAACCGCATCAGTATATACCAAACTATTGGGACGGGGACTATGAGACAAAAAATTTTACTAGCGACGAGTCTACTATTCTTATTTCTTTCATGCTCAAAAAAAGAGAATTCAACAACGGTAGAAGATCCAACTAAGGATATTGCGGAAATAGAAAAAATTGAAAAAGATGAGCTCAATAAGAGCGGAATAGAGTTGGCCTATAAAAGAAACCAAACAGAACATTCGGTTGGTTTAAGTGATTCGTCAAAGTCAAAATATATGGATTGGGCCTCAAGCGAAGATGCGATGAAAGCGATTAACCACTATATTGAAGTTACTGATAAGTTTATAAAAAAATTTTCCAACCTTGAGTCTACGAATAATAAAGTCGCGGAGATCATGCTCAAAAATAAATACCTAAAGCAGAAATTAAAAACAGCGCTCTTGATTTCTCCTTCAAAAGAGCATAAAGGCAATGAGCTCAAATGGAGGGATTGTCCAACCAATTTTATTTCCCAGACAAAATCTATCGAAGCTCTATTTAATCAAATTTTTCCTTATGGGGCTAAAACTGAGCAAGCTTTAAAAACAAGTAAAGAATTTAGCACGCATTTCGCACCAAAAGAATTGAGTATTGAATGTGAAAAATTTATCTCTTCTTTTGGAGATCAAAAATTTGAATGTAAGTATAAGTCAAATGATGGAACCATGAATTATGACAGTTCTTACCAGGGATGGAGATTTTGCGAACAATTAAAAATGGCGAATACCTCGTATCCAAAATATTTCGAAGAAGATCAAAGAGTAAAATTCAGCGTAAATATTGGAGAAATCCAGACATTTAAAATCATTAACGAAGCGGCCATGGTGATAAAAAAATCGGTCAATGAAAACAAATTCGCTTATATATCTGATGTTTTAACTTGGATGAAACAAAACTTTCAACTAGGGATAATTTCATCAACTGAACCAAAAGAAAATATTCTCAAGGAAATGGCCGGAAAATTTAATCAAACAACGAAAATAGATGATTTCAAAATTTTACTAAATCTTGCTTACTTAAAAAAATACAGCAAACTCTTTTATCAGAAGGATAAAACAAATATTTTCGATATTGATTCAGTTCAAATGTCTCAATGTTACTCTGGTACATGGGCCTTTTGGTACTCGCTACTCAGTACTTACCCTGAAGTTATTAATGAACGAAAGCTTGTTAATATATATGCTGAAGGGCACATCCTTCCTGGGGAAATTCAAAATATAAAGGGAGTAAATTATTTATTTGGATTTGAATCTACTGTAATTGGTAAAGGGTTAGTAAGATTTGGAGACGTATCCCGTCTAGACAAAAAAATTATTGTGATTGATTTAAAAACGGATTTAATCATAGATAATTTAAAATTCTCGATTAAAAACAATACTGAATTAAGAAATCAAGCAATTCAAAATACCATGATGGAATATGGAATTTCTTATATAGCGACACTTCAATTTGACCCTTTATCCATTCCAACAGGACTGGTGACGTTTCTTTTTAATCAATCTTTTTTTGCTTTTGGTGATAGTAACGTTGATGACAAAGTTATACCAATGCAGCAGATGGATGAGGTCCCTTTGGATTCTTTTGGTCACTTATATGGAAAGACTAACACATCTTTAATCATTCCTTATGCGCCTAAGAATGAAATCGAGGAAAAGAGGAAAGAAAGTGAAGAGATCCACCCTAATCTCACAGCGGAAAAAGAAATCGTAAAAGTCGTAGAAAAAAACGACGAATTCATTAACATATGTGATCGTGATATTTTTGGGGTATATATAGCAAAAAGCGTTGGCGCAGAAAATTGTGAAAAAGTTTCTAGGCGCAAGATGGTATCCCTTGAAAAAATAGATCTAAGCGGCGCCCGTATAAGTACTATTCCTCAAAATGCTTTTGAGGGATTATTTTCACTGAAAGAAATTGATCTAAGTAATAATCAAATAAGCACACTTCCTGATGATCTATTCAAAGATATGAAAGATTTAAAATTAGTTGACCTCCAAGACAACCCGATAGAAAAAGTTGAAAGAGACTGTCTTGGAATCAATGAAGAAGCATGGATTACTCTTGGGTATTCATTGAAGCCAGAGAGAAAGATTGAGACGTGGTAGCATTTATTTACCCTGCTTGATCTTTAAATTTTCAACCCCTTCATCAAACAACTTCAGTGCCTTCTTTAGCACCACAAATTCTTCAACATCGGGGATCGATCCTTCTTTCAAGTCAAACACGATACTTGAAAATGATAGATTAATTAATTCCAATCTTCCTCTTAGATCATGAATGAGATTTTTAGTTGTATTGTCCATTAATTACTCCCTTAAGTCTCTTTCTCGGTTTTCTATTTTGGAGCTCTCTTATTTTTCACATCTTTCAAATAATAGAAAAGACTTCGCCTGGAAATCCTATAATTTTTTGATATCAGGTTTTTATTATTTTGATGTTCCTGCAAGGCAAAGGCAAAGAATTCATTTTTGATACGTTCTTGAAGCTTAGATAGGCTTTGATTTTCTTTCACATAAGCAATTTGCTCTTCAGTCAAAAAACCACTAGATACTACTCCTGTGACTGCGCGACCTTGAGCTTGCGAGTTTCCGAAAAGATTTTTATCAAAAAAATACTTAGCAACAACGTCCTTCGTCACAATACCCGATTTCACATCTGACAAACTAAAGATTACTTTACTTAGCTCTCTAATATTTCCAGGCCAACTATAATTAAGTAAAATTTCTTTCGCATCACTATCCATAAATACGCTGCGAATAGCTTGTCCTAGAAAGTGATCTATCAAAATTTTCAGATCAGCTTTCCGTTCGCGAAGAGGTTTAATGTGAATCATTCTCCCGTTGATGCGATTAAAAAAATCGGCACGCATTTTTCCACTAATGACTAGCTCTTCCAGATTTTTCAGTGTTGCAGTCACCAGCAAAAAATTGGAATAGATTTTTTTAACTCCGCCGACTCGCGTAAATTCTTTTTCCTCAATGACCTTAAGAAGTGTTTCTTGAGTGGACAGCGGCAGATCCCCTACTTCATCTAAAAATAATATTCCATCACTTGCTAATTCTACTTTTCCAATTTTTTGTTGATTGGCCCCCGTGAAGGATCCCTTCTCATGGCCAAAGAGTTCCGATTTGATGATCTCATCATCAAGGCCTGCACAGTTGAGTTCAATAAGCTCACCCGACATTCCCAGCAAATATTTTAAGCATTTTGCAAGCTGGGTTTTTCCCACTCCCGATTCGCCACTTATAAAAATGGGCTCCATGGGCGCATAGGTATTACAAATGGATTCGAGAGAATCAATAAGATCAGCGTCTTTCGTTATGTAAGTAGTCTTTGTTATCCGTTGCACGTTTTTTCTAAGCTCACGTCCATTCACCAATTTTTTAATAAAAAATTCTAAATGCGTTCTCAAATTGCTTTTTTTTAAAAAATCATCGACGCCAGACTCATAAGATTGCCTGATCAAATCTTCGTCGTTTTCAAAATTTGTAACTGCGATGACGTGGGCCACTCCCCTTTTCTTAGATAGCTTAGCAATCTTGGGGCCAATAATTTCATTTCCGATTTTTATATCTAATATGGCGCACTCAAATTCGTGGGTAGATAAAAGTTTTTTTGCACTCTCAAAATCCTTCGCAATGAAGACCTTTCCATAAATGGATAAACTCTTCGACAAAAAGTCCGCAAATTTCTCATCATCTTCTAAAACTAGAAAGTTCATCTACTACCCCGTTAGTGCAAAATATAAACTGCAAAATGCAACGATGAACCAATGATGTCAACTTTAATCTATCACGCTCCCCTGACCATACCTAGGGAAGATAGGTTGGCACACTCCTTGCAATCCCTGGTTCAATCTTATTTGCGCAAGTGAGACAGTCTTTTACTTTGTAAAAGAAATATTTAAATAACGAAGGGAATTTAAAAATGAGTTGGACAAAAAAATTATTAACGATTGCTGCTCTGGGACTCTTTGCCCAGCACGCATTGGCCGAACCCTCTCTTGAACCGGATGCAGCGGCACTCGCCAATTTATCTAAATTGAATCTAAAAAAAACTTCTTCCAACGTTTTGGCCGATGATGCTAATCCGAATTTATTTTGGGTTCTTCCCCCCAATTCTGGTTATGCTCGTATGGATGGCGCGCTCACTGGTGAAACGGCCAATATGGTATTTTGTAATGAGATGATTGATTTGGCGAAATACTCTCGTGATCTTTCAAAAAAGAAAAGTGAACTTATTCGAGAAGTTAGCGGCCTTAAGAAAAAAGCACTAGCTGCGAATCAAGAGGCATCAAAAGCAAAAGAAGCTGCCTTGAAATATAGTAAAGACAACCACCTCGACATTATTTCAAATATTGATAATGAATTGGCAAAATTAAATGATACTGCTCATGAGCTTTATGACCAAAGAGAGCAATGTGGGGATTCTGCAATTTGCGCAAATTTAGATGAACGAATTAAGAGTACTTCACAAAATATATCTAAACTTAATCAAAACAAAATAGCAGCTATTCAAACCGCGGGAAAAAATGCTCAGAAATATAATAAATTATATAATATTTATCTTGGAAAACTTGAGACTGCTAACCATCTATGGGATGGATATAATTCTGTTTCAGGATTTCTTGAAAAAATGCGGCAAGATTTTTTAGTTGCCTTTAATGCTTTTGGAAGATTGGAAGGCGGAAGAGCAAATATTACTTATGATAGTGGATGGTCTAAAAATGTTAAAACTCTCAATGATCTCAATCCGCAATATACGTTTCAACCTGTTCGAACAACTAATGCAGTCTTAATGCCAGAGGCGAATGCACCTTATATTGATGGATCAACCACCATTTTGCGAACAAGTATTCCAGGTGCCACAGAATTAGGTGGGTCGTCCATTTTGGGATCTTTTCCGGATGCCATTTCTGCAGGAGTCATTTATTCCCTCAGTGGTGCATGCCCCATTAATCAACCGGCCGAGTTTAATCATAAAGGCGACTTAGCGAGTGTCGGAATAGTGGCAACATATGATTATCAAACATCGTACAAATTTGATATTACTGCATCATTCAACATGAGTAGTATCCTTACCAAGGCCCAAGAAGTTAGTAAGAAAAGAAGACTATTAAATTCTTCGAATACAACAACTTCAAGCATGAAAAGTGATTATGATGACCTAGTCAACATAAGTTGGAATGATCATTCTGGGGCAATTGATCCATTGGTTAAGGAAAAAAGAGAAGCTGAGATTAGAAATAGTATTTTTAGACGGCTTGCCTTTATGGCCCTACCCATGTCAAACGACCGGGCGGCCACGCTGATAAATGCTGGAGCAGTGCCTCCAAGTGGAGCAGGACAAATTAGTACAACGCTATTGGAGACATGTCCTGCTAATTACTATTGTGTTGCTGGAGCGGCGGCACTCACCATTCTTGACAATATATTTGGAGGAGGCAAAACAGCAGCAAATTTTACGTCGGTAAAAAACATCGATATTGTTGAACACTACTCTGAAGCAGGGTTAATGAAACAATCGGCCGGCGTTGGCTATAGTATTCAAAAATAAAACCAATTAAAGGCTTGCGATGGATCGGCGAATGGTGTATCGCAAGTCCTAAATTATATTTTAAATTTAATTAAATTAAATCGGAGAACAAATATGAAAATTTTAAATGGCCTCTTACTATCACTTTGTTACACAATTTTACTTCCTGCCTACGCTTCTTTAAAATTTAGCAACGGCGCGTTTTATTCAGTTCCTTATTCGGATGTCGAAACCATCTCATTAAAACTTGATTACCCTGAGAATAATTTCACCCCTTCTGTTGTGATGAAAAATCTTAGTAACGAGTGTGCTAATTTTAGAAAATTTTTTAAAAAAAATCCGCCAAATAATGAGGCGACAATTAAAACTTATCGCGATTCCGTAAAACAACCATTTTTTTTAGAAAATTCCTTTCCAGATTTTGCGGCAAAGTTTAAAGTGGACGCAGACGCAACGAACAAAGCGATTGCACAGAATCGCAATTCAGCAAATTCACTTCTAAACGACAGAAATTCCAACTTAGGCAACATCAAACAAACAAGTATATCATTGGTACTTACTAATTATAATTTCATCGTCCGCTCTATATCTTCAGACTCATTAACGGCGTTTGCAGATAAATATGGAATTAAACCTCTTGAAATTGAATTGTCCAACAAAGTACCCATGAGACTAGCAGGCGACATGATGGAATTTCAAAATATTTACATTCGAGGAAGAGATACCTTTTGCGATTTGATGGAAGGAAAAGCGGTTTTAGAAGCAAGTGGCGTGTCCCATGTTAGTGTAGCGCCGGAAGAACTTGAAGAGGTTTCCGATTTCTATAATAAATCCATTCCTCCGATGGTTGAAAAAGTTTTCAAAAATCAATCAAAGATCAAAAGTCGAGCAGCTTTAGTGGGATTCCACTTAGGTGAAATTCTCAAGTCATCCAGTGACCAGATTGTTGATGAGACTTATTTCCCGCAAAAAATTGAGTCATTAGTTGATAGTTTATTTGATGACTCGTTCCAAAAAAATAATTTGTGGTCGAAAAATAATCCTTCCCATCCTATTATCATTCCCAACTACCAATCCCTCCCTGTGGCGCTTACTTTTCAGGTCAAAAAATGAAAGTAAAATACACATTCATTCTTTCCATTTCTGTCCTGGCCGTGTTATCCACTTTTTGGTTTCCATTCGCTAAGAATTCATCATCAGAAGAGGCAATGCAAAAAAACATATCATTGATGGACCAGCAGAAGGGGCAGGAATGGGTAAAGGAAACGACACCTGATCAATACCAGGGAAATCAGACGAAAAATTTTGATTACAAAAACGAAATTCTTGTAGCTAGAAGCAAAGCACCCTCGCTTACGGAGTTAAGTAAATCCTATGAATCGATGGATGATCAAAATGAATTAAAGGAAGAGTACAATCATTCATTAGAGCTAATAAAAAAGCTTGATCTCATTGGGAAGGCCAATAAGGAAAAATTAACTAGCGATGAGTTGGTGATATTAACGACTGAGATGAGGAAGCAGGGGGTAATTGGCTTAAGGCTTGCGGAACTTGAATTTGAGAAATATGAACAAAGCAACCCTAACATTAATAATTAAAAATTAAAAAGAAGGCAATGGTTATGAAAATAATGATTACTTTTCTAGGCATTCTGATTTGCACTTCTTGTTTACGGAAAATAGAAGGACAGAATAACTTACAAATCCCGAAGCAAGAAGTTCAAGCATTACAAGAGCGATGCATGCAATCAAATGAAGAGAGCAACGTTTTTGTTTTAACTAAAGAGCTTCAAGAAAACAAAAAAACTTAGATTCATTGTGGAATAGGAATGCCATTGAGGAAAACAAAGAAGAAATTGAAAAAATTTCTTTAAACATTACAAAAATTGTTGAGAAGCTTAAAGAAGTCACCTCCTCTGAATTTTCTGAAAAAAAAATTCCCTTTCAAATTGTTTGGGATATTAAAAAGGATATAATCCAGCAAGATATTGAGAAAATTTCATCGCAAAACTACATGGATAAAACGTACTGGCGACTAATCGACAAAAGAATTTCGAAGATATACTCCGGCGGAAGAGAATTGGCCTTTGACAACTCGGATGCTAGAAATACTAAAGATGGTATTATCACTTCATTTTCTAACAACAGTGAGAACGGAATTCAAGTGAGCCGCGAGGGAGTTGCTTCTGCCCTTGATGTATGCCAGCTACAAAAGGTACTTTTAATTGTCGTAGAGCTCGTTTACAGAAAAATTAATCCCAATTCCATTATTGATAAAAAATTTCCTGCGGCCTTAAAAGAGATTAAACTAAGATATGGACTTGTGGTTAAAAACTCCTAACAATTGTTTTAGGTGAAAGCTGAAAAATGATTATTGAGAGAATAAAAATTTTTACTTAGCGAAAGGATGGATGATGAAACATGTGATGAAGTTGATGATGATTATTAGTTTTTGCGTTATTTTAAATTCCTGCTCGAATGGAGGAGGCGATGGTGCAGGCGCGGGAGGTAATTCAGGCACGAGCAATCAGCCTCAACAAAATCCTGAAAATGAAGCAGAGACAGAAACTCTTACTACGTCGGAAATTGCCAATGTCGACGCCTGTAAGGAAAAACTGCAAGTTACTATTTTAGAAAATGGTAATTCTCGAAGCGCAACTCCTGGAGAAATTGCGGCGCAGGGATATTTAATTTCTAAGAAATGTGGTTTTTCTGAAGCGGAACTCCAGTACTACCTAAGAAAACAGGGATACTAAATTATATTTTTAAAAAAAAAGTTGCATGGATGAAACAATCCGTGCAGCTTTCCCTAAGGATAACATCCTGGTTAACTTCCCATCAAGGCACCTGGCCAATTAAGAAAAATGAAAAATTTCGCAAGATCATTCATGTTTGAACATTAAAGTAATTCATCAAATGCTTTCTAACATTATTCAAAGTAAGAGAAACGATTAAAAAAGAAAAAATTTCTAAGTCGCTTAGTATTGGATTATTTACTGTTCCATGGATTGAAGTATTTTTTGCTTAAGGCAGTGATCTATAACTAATAATTTGGCCGAATCAGGTAAAAATCTGAATATTTGAGTCGATTTTTGCAGTGAGGCAATCAATCCTTCTGCATGAGTTACTGGCAAGCCTAAAGATTGATCCAACAAATTATCAAAAGATGTGAAAGAGTTACCCTGAGAGACTTTTAAAAAATCTAAGATAGCAAAAAATGCATGCCTGGAGGCATTGTAGGAGGGACCTTTTAATCGGCGTACTAAGTCTGGCAATAAACCTTTTTCTACCAGTTCCTTTTCTGCCGTGAAGTATATTTTCATTTTTTCATTCATGGCCGAAAAAAAATGGACTGGCTTTTCAAAATGAGCATATTGGTCATAGACAGCATAGTTAGACAAATAGTTATCAATGAATGGATCTAAAGATGAATGGTAATCATCATTTTTTTTTATTTCTGCAGCAAGTTTTTTATTAAATTCATTCATCACTACCACATGATAATCTCTTGGGTGATATACTGGCAGTGTGGATATTGCTCCCCAAACACCAACAGAAAATCTGGTGTCGTATCCAGTATTTACTTGGTAAATTACTTTATTTTTTTGATCGTAGAAACCTTGCATTAGTTTGAGTGGTAAAGTTTTTTCTTTGGATATGAAATGAACTTTATTACTGACGAATTTCAAAAAATCCGAAACGTCATCTCTAATTTGCGTATTAGCTACTGCAGATGAGAGTGATTCAATAAATTGGTTTACTTGATGTAAAGTGCTCGGGTTAGAGTCTGAAGGATTAGGGATGTTATCGGTAATAATATGATACATCTTTTCAGAACTTGTTTGTCCAGCATTTAGGTAATGTTGATAGGCATAAAGCAATGTAGAAAACCCATACTGCAGCTGGGATAATCCTTTCATGTCAGGCCCTCTTTGAATAACTGTTAAAACGTAATTATCCTGTTTTAGGTTAATCATTTTTGCAGTATGAGATCTTAGTATTCCTTTTTTAAGAGCATCATTTATCGCTGAAAAAAAATCGGCTGGGCTTGGATAAGTTTCATTTAATTCCCTTCTATCACTAAAAAAACCCACTGAAGAAGGATTAACATCAACTTTTGCAAAAAATAAACCATTATTTTTTTCCAAACCACTTAGTAAGAAATCCTTATAGCTGCTATCATAATATTCTGGATATATTATTACATTGCCTTCTAATTTAAGGGACTCAGGAAAAGATAGTCTACCTCTGGTTGTTATACTTTGCTCGGAGTTCATCAGAAATAATCTGCAATTTTTAGAAGAAAGAGAATTATTTTCTTTTTGATTGAAGTACGCTGAATTCATGATCGCCACGGGTATATTTATTTTATTCATCACAACAGATCTATTCTGATAAACACTAGAATTGCCCTCTGCTGCGTTAAGTTGATTCAACAAATCAATATCAATTATTTCTTTTGTAATAAGATCCTCAGTATAAATCAGTTTATGCGTATCATAAGGCATTGGAGGATTTTCAGAATTAGGATAAGCCTTAGCAGGCAACATCAGAAATTTGATTTCTATTTTTTTTAAAATGTCAGGATGTTGACTTAGATCGAATAACACATTTTTGAATAAACTTTTATTGAGTCCTAAATCACCATACCCATCAGGCATGTTGATGCCTGAAGTAAAGAATATTTGAATTTTATCACAGCTCCAAGTTTTCACCGCGGACATAAAAAGTAACACGCCTATCACAGATAATTTCATTTACTCTACCTTTGTCTTTTTAATTTCCCTTAAAATAGGTTTCGTTACACTCCTCGATCCACTTGTTTAATTTTTTATAGGAATCCTCAACAGGTAAATTATGTTTTTCAAAATACTTTAAAATTATTCTTTGTTCTTCCAAAATAAATACCTTTAGAAATTTAGTTTGTTTTGTTTTAGATTCATTAAAAGGTGTTGGGTATTCCACTTGCCCTATATTTCCTTGTCTCATGGAAGTGGAATCATCGATATCCGGAGTTTTCATTTCAATATAATTTAGTAATTCTTTAAATTTGGAATAAACGCTCTCGCTAGGGTTTGGCATTTGCAGCATAAAATGTTTATAGTTCTCACCTCTTAGCCAGTTACGAAGTTCCTGCTTGATGTTTTCTTTTTTTGTTAGATTCCCATAAGAAAAATAGATCGAAATTTGATCGATCCCGTAAAGGGCCTTTTGTAACAACAGCAAATGTTCGCCATCAGTTGATAGAATTTGCAGCAAGGGAAACAAAACATAGTGAATACTGACTAGAAATTCAAGAGGATTGTCCAAATTTGCAACCTCAAGAACTTTACCAACTAAATTTTGCGCAGCTTCCGGCAAAAAAAGGTAATCATCTAGCATTTTTATAATTTGACCGGCGTGGGCATTAACATCTACCTTACCAAGGATTTTTATATTTTTTTCCCAAGGTAACACTTTTACCGCACAGCCTCTCAAACCTAAGCCAGCGGAGGCCTCTTGTCCCACAACAAGGAATAGTGAGTAAAATAATAAAATGAACTTCATAGATTTTGTATCCATCAAGTTCAATTTATAGCATGTTGTTATTAGCGCCATATAGAGTGGAAAAAGCTACCGTCCTTGATTGTATGACTTTGGTTAAAAAAATGAATTAGGAAAGTATCAAGGTTGTTGGATTTCTCTTTAGTAGACTAGATTAGTTCAACGAAGCATTTTCGATAAAAACATAAGTTTAGGGATACAAACAAGTAGGTTTTTAAAAATACTAATCAAATTAAATAGGGAAATTTAGTTTATCATTAGGGAACTACAAAGAGCGTGGCCCCCAAAAAAAAGATTCGAATATACAAAAATTGTTACAAACAGAATTGGTTCTGTGGACGTTACTAGTTAGCTGATTTAATGAGCCTGATTTTTTTTACAAACTGATTGCCTTTGCACGAAAAGGTCAAGGGTATTTCATAAACACCTGCGGGAACATTATCAACAGTGACTTGAAGTTGATAGGGATTTAAATTTTGATTTATTTTTGCCCCAGAAATTGATTTTTTCCCATCTATGCTTACTAATGGTCCAACAACAATTGAACATGAAGTTTCTTTTTCAAATAAAGGAATATTGATATTGAAGTGATCCACAAATGGATTGGGCGAAACCGCTATTCCAGGGATTTTAATTCCAGGCGAATGAACTTGATATTCTGTTTGGCATTCTTGAGATGTAACTTCAAATCCATCTTGAGGGGCACTGGAAAAAAGTGCTACTTCAAAATTTTTAAAAGGATAGCCAGAGCTAGTGCTGGGAATTTTCTCTTGGCAATTAGCTTTGTAAGCGGCGTAGTGACAAGCAACATCTTTTAATTTTTTTATCGGATCTTCCCAAGTACTGGGTAGTATATAGTGTCGTAGTCGTGATGCGCTAGACACTAGAGAATCGACATAGATAATAAAACCATTAATACTAATATAATTCAGGGCTTCGTTGCTCAATATTCTATGCATGCTAACAAAATTTTTCTCACACAAAATTTTGTGATCCAGATCTTGGATATTGGGAGCAAGCTTACTTAGGAAGCTAGGAAAATCCGTACTATTTTTTAAAAATGAAGAAATTTCAGGATTAGCTTCGATGGCAGGGTAACTCCCTAGACAATAATCATTCAACCCACTAACTGCTAACGCCGCTTCTTCATAGTAAACATTTCCTTTCACTAAAATTTCGTATGAAGTATTTTCTACGACAAATTTTTCTGTTTCCCATACTGTGGGATCTTGCACCGACTGATCTTCTAGTTGTTCTAATAATAAATTAAATTCTGCCGTTTCATCGACGAAGACACCAAAGTTGTTAGAGTGCCTTAGGCATAGTTTTCTTATTTCCTCACGTGAATAAGGCAAAATATTACTAAATTTATTAGCGATGAATTCTGCTTCACTGAGGTTGGGATAGGGTGAATTCAATGTCGATAGTGTAGTGATATAATTTCCTAAGGAGGTAGGAATATTTTTATTTTTCAAATAGTTTAGGGCATAATTTGTCCAGGCCATCGTTCTATTAAAAACATTCTGATGTGTCGTTTGGCAGATTGATTGATTTACAGGAAATTCAATTTTAGGAAAAAATTGTTTACTAATTTTAGTCAAAATTTTTCCACTAAAGTAGTAGTACAAATCTTTGTCGTTTTCACAATAAGTGGCTTGAGCTTTCACCGTCATTGATAATGGCCAGCAAAAAGAAAGCACAAGTACAAAAGTCTTCTTAAGGATATTTTTTTTCATAGCTTAAACACTAATACAAAAAAAAATCGCAAGAAATATTTTTTAATTTCATTTACTTTATTACAAGGTTTTAAAAATAATTACTTATCTTTTTTTCTTGGACTATGAAACGACTTTACAAATTCTATACTCATTGGAATTTGTTTTTCAGGGTAGTGCATGAGGTTTCAAACCAAAGGTTTGGAAGGCGTATAGTGGTCATACGTCGACGACGGAAATGATCCAACGATTTGGATCATTTGCACACCATGAAAACCGAAGTGCGATGGGTATATCTCTTCGGTTTAATTTATCTGGATTGTAACATTACCAGACCAGGGAAATGTTCTTCCGATCAATGGAACGTCTTTACTTTCAGGAGACAGGGAGCTTCCAACTTCGCTATCAGGAAGCAACTCAACGACAGTCGTTGCTACGTGGGACACGCCGCTTAAGGGCAACGCTTCAGTCACAACAATTAATTCTAAAAGTGCACGGGGATTAGGGCCACAATCATTTAATTTCAAACTTAAGAATTCATTGAATTTATTTGTGATATCTAATTTTAGAGCATTAATAGTTTTACCATTAACCCATTTCTCTTTTTTTGTAATTTCAGCATAGGGCGATGATGTTCTCACGAAATTTTCTCTATATAATGGGGGGAGTACGCCTGTTGCAATTGCTTTATTTTTTATTGATTGATCCACACACCTCAGTAGTACTTGAAAATAAAATGACTTTACTGAAGATTCATTTCTAAACCCAACAAAATTAAAACTTAATTTTTTCACACTATCAAAACTTTGGTTCGTTTGCGAATGGGCAACAACGGGGGCAAAAATAAAAAAAAATACGTTAAAAAAAATTATTAAAAAATTCATCGTTTTCTCCGGTTTCTTGTTTTGTTTAGATTTAACAATAACTAGAGGTTATTTACAAAGATCAATCTCCCCTTTGCACCCATTTTTATAGACTCTGTAGATAATTCCTGAATATTTCCAATGCAGTTAAATGAAAAATGCCCCTAATCAAACAAGGGTTTTATGTGACAAAATAGGTGACTCAATTTTTAATAAATGCTACGTTGCCGCTGACTCAAAATTATCATTTCAAGGAGGTTTTCATGAAATCATTTATTTCATTCTTGTTATTTTCCTATTTTGTAAGCTTGTCGCAAGCGGCTTCACTAAAAAGAGCTCAATATTTCGCTAGCACCGAGGACTTTTATCAATCCTACACGGCCTTAACCAGGCCCTATGATCTAATGAATCAAACTCTTGTTGGTGGTCCTTACATTGATTACAAGACTAAGGAAGAGTTTGTTGTTATTGAAGTGGAAAATGAAAAATGCAAACTCGTTACATTCAAGCGCACCAAAAATATTTCATGTAGCAAAGCTATCAATAAAAGAAGTGAAGTGAGAATTCCCCTTCTTCTAGGATTTAACAAAGCAAGCAGTTCTCAATTAGATTATCTCACCACGCTTAATGATATTTCTTATGAAGCGAAGGTATCTGTGTACGACCCTTACACGACCAATAGTGATTTTTTATTCACCTCCACATTAGATTTTGAGTTTTCCTCGGATTTCAAAAGCTTGAAGTTGACTTCCATCACCGATGCTGGAAGTACCCTTATTAACAACTACCCAACTTTAAATATTAAAGATGTGCAGTATAAGAAAGATGAAAAAGGGGAATTCTTTGCTATTTGGGTTGACCAAGGAATCCCATCTTATTCTCAAAAAGCCGATAAAGGAGCTATCACTTATTTAAATCCTAAGTTATTTAATGTTAAAACATTTGAAGATTTGGTGGACGTAAGTAGAGATAGTGCAGGCAATGTTATTGGTGTTTCTGCAGGCTTCAAAGATGATTTTAAGCCACTTATTAAAAGGATTGATTTTCATTATATGATCATTAGCAGAGCACTTAACGAATCAAAATTCTCCATTCAGTTCCAACAAAGTTTTGAAAATAAGGGGAATTTTTCTGCTGAATATTCAGTTAAATAGAAATTACTATTTTGAAACGGTTTTGATTTTCCATTGTGCCGAACATCGCTTGCAAAGTGAAGGGTTTGAAAGTTCCAACGTACTTTCAAATCCTCTCAGCACATCACCACTTATTTGCGATTCGTCTGGTGAACAGTAGGCCCTCTTGAAAGAAAACCAAACCTGGATTAATATATAATTAATTGGTTTTGTAAATTTTGGAAAGCTACTTTTTCTTTGGTTTGAAAAAGCTTATCCAATTGCTCAGTACCTGAGAGGGGAAGTAATTATGTAAGTTGAACTTTTGATCCAGTCGATAAATCAAAAATACGGCAGTCTCGAATCATTCTTTTTGAACCTCCTGGAAAAATAATGACAAATTCCACTCCCAACAAAGGAAATTTCTGTCCTCCCAGTTGAAATGTATTTGGGTACTCATAAATTTCATCGCTATTTTTTTCTGGGCAATTACTTGTTTTAAGTTTTTTATCGGCCGTAACAATTTGTTTGAAGTCTTGAATTAGTTTTGTTTCTATTTTTGGATCTGCGAGTCCTGAAATTTGTGGCCACGTTCGCTTGGCCTTGCAATTTTTACTAAATACTTGTTCCCCTGATTGAGAAATAATTTTATATCCGTCGTCTGATGCGTTAATCGTCTCCGATGTGAAAAGATATAGGGCAAAAAAATTTAATTTCTTTTTTCCCAATAGATGACAATTTAAAAATTTCTTACAACGAGAATACTAGACAGAATTTAATGAAAAAATATCTATACTTGAAACAAAAATGGAGATTTAATAGTGACCAAACTGCGATGTAGGTCAATGTTATCGATGAATCTCGATCGCGCACTATTTTAATAACAGCTATAAGGAGTAAGTCTTATGAAATCGTTTCGTTTTGTTTCAGCATTTGTTGGCCTTTTTTTATTTAGTTTTAATGCATCAGCTCAGGAGAAATCAACTCTCATCACTTGCATTAAGACCACGAACCTTGAGCGTAGGCACACAAAAGTTAGCCAATTTATAGTTACCCCTGGGGAAAATAATCTTTTTAAAATAACAGTATTAGAAAAAATTTCTGGGGTCAGCAGCTCAAAGTCCGAATACGCTGAAGGTCCTTTAGATCAATCATTCTCAGGCGCAGGGGAAACAAGAGGACAATTTGTTTATTCCATCATTTCTCCGGTTTCGGGAGAAGTTTTATTTAGAGCTTCATTTTTTGAACAAACCCTTGCTGCGGAGGGGACTGGCTTTTCAAAATTTACCAAAAATCAAGAGCGTATGGAATTTGATAAATGCACTCTTTATGTCTATTAATTAACAATTTATTACTCACAAAGGAGAAGTTATGAAATTTTTGTTATTCGTTGGTGCTATTGGATTTTTCAATATTCATGCATTTGCTGCCGTGAATAAAGAAACAATCGTCATTGTAAAACCCTTAATTGAACTCAAAGATACTGTGATAGATTTTAACGATGGGTTTCCACCAACTGGCGGAGCTGTAGTGGAAGATAAAACCGGGGGTTCTTTTCAAAGTACATTTCCATCCAAAGCTGAATGTATTTCATGGGCAAAGAATTCAGTTGCTACATTGAAAGCTTCTCAAAAGACGGTTTTTTCTGCGAGCTGTTCTAACACTGATATCGCTCCAGTCTATTTAGATGCCGGACATTTTGTGGGACTTGTTAAATATCTCTAGGATGGAAATTAAAGTTGAAAGTTGTAAGTTGTAATAAGTGGCCAACGAATGATAAATCCGTTGGCCACTTTTGTTTTAAAAAAGTCCTGGAAAAGTTAGATCAAAAGATTGAAATCCTTGAAGAAAAAAATCAAATCTACGGTAGGATCCATTTCCTGGAAGGAATAAATCATTTTGTCCCTCACCTTCGATCTGCATAAATTCTAAATATCCATCCACAAAACCAAAACCCGTCTTTTCGTTAAAGGCAACCTGGTACGCTGCGAGATCTAGTTTTTTTAGGACTTCTTTTCTATTTCCTTGATCATCAAAAACGGAAATAAAAATCTCTCCAGTGATCAAGTTTCCTTTGATATTAACAGAGACGTTAATATCGGGGATCGTTTCTTGTACTTCAAAATTATTATTAGTAACTGGGATGATAAGTTGGATATTTTTATTTAATTGGCCTGAAAAATCACTAACTCGTCCGTAAAGATTGAATTCTAAATTTATATACTGCTGAGATTTGGAGGGAAAAGGAGATTTTTCAGAGGATTTAAGTATCTTAGGCAATGGTGATTTTGGTTTTTTATTTCTTTCTAATAAATCTTGCCAAGAACTCACTGTTTTTAGAAGAGAGGAAAACAATTGATCCTTGAGTGATTTAACTTTGGCGTGAGTTTCATTGTTAATAAGAGCGGTTACACGATTTAAATCATCTTCTAGTTTTAAAGATAACAAAGAAGATCCTTGAGCATCGGCCGGCAATTGAAAATCCATCCACTGACTAATTTTTGTTTTCTCATTTGCAAAGTCAGCGTTTAAAGTAGCATGACCGCCACTCGATGCTTGTCCTAATTCTTTAATTGATTTGTTTTTGGCGCTTACTGCTAAATTTGTATGCGACAAGGTTGCCGACCTCTCTTTCTTATCTGTTCTCCAGTTATTGATCGTTTTACTTCCACCTGGAATAATTTCGTGCAAAGAAACTCTCGCAAAAAAACCCAAGTAATGAATTTCAAATTTATCAAATTTTTTATCGGGAAAATTCTTTTTGTAGGATTCCACTATCCCATCGCTAACACTACTTAGTTCAGCAGGCACTGGAGTGTAAGAAGAACTTGGTGTTGGCCAGCCCGCTCTCACTGTCTGATCAGAGATGTAATCAGATTGAGAAAAATTTGCTACATTTGATTTTTCATCCGCAGCGACAAGAATATTATCCCATCCGTTTTTTTCAGTATGAAACCACGCTTCGAATTGATGAGTTTCCGCAGTTTCTAGTTCTAAGAAATAGTAGGTTCTGAAAAACTTAAGGGCATTTAGGTCTTTTTCTAAATCGTCCTTCGTTTGTGCATAACTGGCCGAATTACTAGATTGAGCAGAGAGATTCGTTGTCGTAGTAACCAAGAGCGTAAATGAGAGAAGAAACAAAAGTGAACCATGCAGAGTAAAAAAATGATGAAAATGTTTCATACTTATCCTTGAAAGGGTTATTAAGAACGCATGGTCTGTTTATCATATGATTTCAGTATTTTGCAATAAGGTCATTAAAGTGATGATTTAATAGACAATATGATAATCATTTCAGAACTTTTGCGAATACCTCGTAAAAAAATTTAAAACAGTTAGAATTTAGTCCTAGACATAAAAAACAAAATTAATGAGTTAGCCACTTAAATTATGAAGAAAATCATTTTTTCTTTTTCTATATTTTTAATCTTTATCCTATTTAGTGTAATCAACACCTATGCACAAAACGTAATTGATAAAGATGATATTGATCAAATTAAAAATTGCCAGGATTTGCCTTCCTATCACAAGAAAAACATTCAAACGTTTTTAAATTCTCTAGATCAAGAAGAAAAATTGCAAATTCAAACCATCCAAGAAAACTTGGCCGCCAACAGTGAGACACAAGACGAGATATTTCTTTTTGAGGCGAATCCGGTTGAAATAATTGATTATAAAATTCCGCAACTCTCCTCCTTTTACAAAAGACAATTCGATCAGATCGATCAAGAATACGTAAAGTGTATAGAAATCAAAAATAAATTATGTTGCTATAATCCCGTATTTAAATCACAGCACACCGAGAAAGTGGTCGTAAAAAGAAAAAAGCGCATCCTTAACCAAAAACATAGTTTCCAAAAATATCAAGGCCAATGTTTTCATTTTCAAAAAAGCTTGAAAACGCAAATCGGAGTTGATTTATTTAATACTGGCGTAGATATCCTTGATAAATGTTTCCCGAAGAAAAAAACAGTACCGGTACCCACAATTTATCACAAACAAAATCCGTTAAATAAGGAATGGGAAAATCCAAAATTCAAGCTTCTCATTGATGTCCAGGACCAAGATGACAATCAATCTTTATCCCAACAAAAAGTTGAGTTTCTTGGAGCTGGCCAATTTAATCAAGAGTCAGATCTAGAGGGCAAAATTAATATCTTAATTGATGATAAAAATATAATTCGGGTATCGAAGATTAAGGAATTAACGATTAAAGCTGATTCCATTTACAAGGAGTCAAAAACGACGATTCCGATAAATTTCATTGAAGAATTAGTTGCAAAGGGCTCTTACCACCTCACTATTTACCGAGAGAAGAAATTTAAACAATCTCTTACGATAACATTGCCTTGTATTGAGACACTGAAAAAACAAAATTATTCCCTCTTTTTCTCTCTTGACCAAGGAACAGAAGAGCGACAAGTAAATTTTAATGAAAACGCGACCACTGCTTTTTACGCGTTTGAAAATAAAGCTAGCGAATTGAAAATTATCTTAAAAGACAATAAACCAAATGCTGAAAGGATACTTTACAGCGGTCCGTATAAAGCGGTGATAGATCAAAACTTGCTAGGTATTTCATGTTTGCATGTAGATAAAAAAATCATTGATTCAAAAGATAATTTTTTATCTAAAGGACAAAATTTTGAATTTCAAATGACCAAAGAACTTCCGAAAACTGAATCAGAATTAAATTTAATTAAAAATAAAGTTGGACCACAAGGAGATATGGATTTCTTGTTTTTTAATATCGATAAACAGACTCCAGAATCTTTTCATTTAAAAGAAAATGAATATGATGAATTTTTTCCATTAACTCCTTCAAAAGTGGAAATGAGCAGAGGGGAAAAGAAAAATATAGTCATCAGCAATAAGATTAGGTGTGACGAATTGCCTAACCAAAAAAAGAAGATGGTAGAGTCATCTAAGATAATAGAAATGAATCCATCCCCGACCGCTACTGGATTTTCTATCTACTCAATGGAAGCTAAACTTATGAAATACAATAAAAAGAGAACAATCTTTGAATTAGTTAGAGAATTACCCAAGACAAATCTAGTAAACAACAAACACTATTCCTACAACAATGTGGAAAAGAAAATTTCTATCACAGAATATAATCCGAAAGAGATTTCTCCTTTTTTCATGATCTCGAAATGCTTTAATGTAGAGCAGGAAGGGACCATTCTTTTTAAAAAAATCAATGCCATTTCTGACAATGAGGGGGAATTATTTTTAAATAATGAAAAAATAGGAGCTATCGCAAATTACAATGGTATAGAGACTACTATAAAAAATATAGCTATTAGTAAAGGGCAACACTGTATTCACTTCAAATGGTACAACCGTTTCAAGGATAATGCCGTAGTTGGTAACAAATTTATAAATAACGACACTGATGAAATAGTGAAGGATGAACTACAAAAGGTTTTCTATTATCAGCCGTCAAATAATCGTGATAGAATCGATGGGATAAGGGGAGTTACGCCCTATGATAAAAATAAATCCTATATTAGTTTCGATATTCAACTTGAGTTTAAATCCTATAGCTATAAAATGATGCGAATGTCTCCTAGAGAGATCGAATCGAACAAAAATGATTGCTATAACCGAATTAAAAAGTTTTACACCCCTCAAGAGTAAATTTAAAAATTATTAAAAATGACTTAAAAATATGACTGCGATCTAATGGGCAATCGCTTCATCACTTGATTATTGAGGTCCATTAGTAGAATCGTCTGCACATTCAACTTGAAGTCCATGCTTCCTGTGGATAAATGGATATTTTTTATTATAAGAGGGATCACTAAGATTGGAGGGATCATTGTAAGGTGGAACACTTATGGGTTCGCAACCGACCATCGAAAATTTTCCATCAACATAAGTTTTCGTCGAACCACCAAGCTTTTTACAAACAATCTTCATTTCTCGAACTGTTTTCAAACGACTAGCTTCATTGGCCGAATTTGGGTTGAGAATTTCATCATATTTATTTTTAATATAATCATCAAGCGCCACACACACCTCAGTGGAAAAGCTATTGAACGTTCCAAGCCCACCAGGATTGGCACCAAAGGGAACGGCAACGTAGTACTCTATACTATTAATGTCGACCAATGGCTTAGGCTCTTTAATGAAAACAAATTGATTAAACTTGCTACCGTAAACATCGCGCTTGGCACGGATTCCGAAGATGCCAGTAAAAATGTTTGGCAATTGAAAGTCCTTTCCGCATGAGGAAGCAAGATCGAATCCACTATATGAAGTAAATACAGAATCTTTAAAAGTATGTTGCTCATTTAATTGGCCACTTGCGGTATCTATCAAATATAAAATATTTCTATTGGACAATCCAAGTAAATCTCCTTTGGAATTAAAGGCCAGACCTGTAATGACGATTCCTATATTAGTGCCAACAAGTTTAGCTTCACTATTTGGAACTGAAAGATCAATTGAATAAATTTTTGAAACTGATTGCTGTCCACTTTCAATAACAGAAGCAAATAGTTGATTACCATCAATGGCCACATCTAAAATTTGGTGCGCCTTACCTTTAGGAAACTCATATACTTTCTTTGCTTTAATGTTAAGGGACACATTAAGGTACACATTAAGGTACAACTCACTCACAGGAAATGAGATGATATAATTTGCTGAGCTAGCATAAAATATACCGGAGTTAATATCGCCCGCATCATGCGCAAACATCCCGTCATTATATGCAGCACCTCTTAGTTCTACATCAGACGGCGGATTCAACTCAAAGTGATGAATAGGGTTGCCATTTAAAACACCATAAACTCCATTTCCATCAGTAGCAATGCCGTTCACAACATTTGGAAAATAGGCTAAATTGCTGGTATCATAATTACTAAGATTGTTCTCGTCTAAGCGAATAATAATATTTGAGAAAGCACCTTTTCCACTTCCATAAAAAGTCGCATACATGGGACAACTGCCTGAAGCGCCTCCATCATTTCTCCCGGTCGTAGATTCTTGTGAAAATGCTATTGGCAGCTGACATGTTGATAAAATTAAAAAAGCCCATAATTTTCCCATATAAATTTCCTCACCGACGATAGGCATTTTCCTATCGGCAGAGCAAAGCATTATCTTAAGTGTTCGAAATTTTGGTGCCCTTTTCCAGGAAAAGTATCGTATTTGAAGCGCTCAGGTATCCACACATAAAGAGTTAGGTAAACACCTCCCTCCAATTTGAGAAAATTTTTCCTCATTCAAGGCCAAAAATTTATTAGTTTCAAGACAAGAAGTGATGATTGATAACCCTAAATAAGGAGTATAAAGCTCAAAACATTAAATAAGAATGTGAGAATAGGATGATAAGCAGAAAAATTTTGCCCTATTTTTTTTAATCAGGGTAAGTTTCAAAATCTTTGCAAAACCAACTAGTGTGATAAAAGTAAATCCAACCAATTCCTAAAGTGGACCACAAAATGGACAGCTCAATAATCAATCAAATAGTAAGTCCGATAACAACAACCCCAGCTGCTCAAGTTTCGCAAGAATTATGTTTTTTATAGCGATTTGACCCCTTAAGGGACGAAGTCCAGTGGGAATTTATCAGACTTTAAAATTTTTACTAATTTGCGAGAGGCAAACCACGCTGAAGTATATCAATCACCTCAAATCCATGTAGATTATTTATTTGGTTTAGGCTAATTTCATCACATCACTCGCAATCTGTAGTAGGATGAAAGAGCTAAACAATTTATTTTGGCCGTGGAAATCATTGGTATGAACTCAAAATCTTCTGAAGAAAAAAATCCTCACTGTGATTATTGCCATAGTCGAAGTAAGTCGATCTTTTGTGATTTGGAATCCAAAGCGTTAGAGGAACTAGATGAAAATAAAGTCTCTAACGATTATAAAAAAGGATCCAGGCTTTTTATCGAAGGGAATCCTCCACTTGGTCTCTATTGCATCAATGAAGGAAAAGTAAAGCTAAGCAAAATTGGTCCAGATGGAAAAGAATCTATTTTACGAATTGCCGGGCCAGGCCAAGTTATCGGACATCGAAGTCTTTTTAGTAATGAACTCTATATGGGCAATGCAACGGCGCTAGAAAATTCCCGCATCTGTTTTATCGGAAAAAAACAAATTTTTGATCTCATCAAAGAAAACCCTTCAGTATCCCTCAAACTCATTCAGGCCATGGGACGCGAGATGGGTGAAGCTGAAAAAAAATCAACGGCCCACTTCCAAAAAAGTGTGCGTGAAAGACTTGCCGAGTTACTACTTTCCCTTAATGAGTCCTATGGGAAAAAAATTGGTCAGCGCCAACTCATCGACATCAAGCTGACTCGCGAAGAAATGGCAAGCATCATCGGAACATCAACGGAAACAGTCATTAGACAAATGACAGACTTCAAAGAGGAAAAACTCATCGAACAAGAGGGAAAATCTATTTATATTTTAGATTTAGAGGCCTTAACGGAAGCGGCCAATCTGCCTTTTTAAAACTCACCCCTTTTTCATGATCTGCGACATATTTTTTTAAATTTCAAAATGCTACTTTAAAGTTAGTGAATAAAAATAAGAATGTTGAAACCAAATATAATGAAAGTGTTCTTCGAATGCTTGTGATGCAATTTTGCGACTGCATTTATGAATTTCAATATCGTTTTGAATTTATCTCAAAAGGCCAAATCCCAAATTCCGCGTTCGTAGTTTTATCTGGTCATGTTGTCTTGATAAATGACCGTCGTGAAAAAATCTTACTAGATCGTGGGTCAGTATTTGGTATTAATGAGCTAAAAAAAAACCTTCCTTCCTCATGGAATTGCATTGTTGAAAAAAATACCCAGTTATTATTAGTCGAAAAAAAAATCATCCACACTGTTGAGTCACCAAAATAGCTGATCACCATTATCAAGAAAATTACAAACATGACCCAGATCATGTTTACTAAGTGAGTCTCTGCTTAGAATGCTAGATATATATGGAAACTATGCCAGCTCAAATTGCTCTTAACCTACCCGCACAGTTAGCGTGCGTTCACTGTGATGGGCCAGTTCTCATAGCAATTTATGACCATAAAAACGACCTTGAGCATAGCAAACCTTTTTGCTGTCATGGATGCCTAACCGTTTATCAAATCTTACAGCTTCAAGGACTTGATCAATATTATGACATAAAAAATCAAATGGGTGCCTTTCGCCGAAGAACTCCAGTAGAAGTTGAAGAGACAAAATATCTTTATATAGATGATGAGGAATTTTTAAAAGAATACTCTTATCAAAATTCCCACGATGATCAAGTGATGGAATTTTACTTAGAAGGAATCCACTGCTTGGCCTGCTTATGGCTCATCGAGAAATTGCCCCTCTTCGTATCCCATGTCAACAGTTCAAGACTGGATCTCTCAAAATCTGTTGCAGTCGTTACCCTTGATAAATCGGGAAAATTTTCCTCAGTCGCTCAGCAATTTAATCAACTTGGGTATCGCCCCCATCCACTGAAAAAAAATCAGGAATCTAATCAATTAAAAATGAAAGAAGAACGCCAAAATTTATTGCGTATTGGAATCGCTGCGGCAGGAGCCAATAATGTCATGTTGTACGCTATCTCTATTTACGTAGGGGCAACAGATGTGTACGCCCGTGCCTTTAGTATCTTAAGCGTGCTTTTTGCTTTACCTGTTTTGACTTATTCTGCTTTTCCCTTTTATAAAAATGCTTGGCAATCTTTAAAAAATAAAACTTTTTCCATTGATTTACCTATCTCTGTCTCACTATTACTTGGTTTTGGCATGGGCCTCTTCCATTTCTTTCAAGGAATGGAAGATAATTATTTTGACTCGCTTACTGCGCTCGTTTTTCTGCTACTCCTTTCAAGATATTTTTTGAAAAAAATTCAAGAAAATGCCTTATCCACTCAAGATTTACATTATTTCTATCTTGGTGAAAGTGTACTGCGTGCCAAAAATGAAACGCTCACTGATTTTGAAGAAATTCATTCTAAATATTTGTCAGTGGGAGATCGCCTTAAAATTCCGGCCGGTCATTTTATTTCGGCCGATGGAAAAATCATTCGCGGTGATTCCTATCTAAATACTTCCTTGCTTACTGGTGAATCAGCTCCAGTAAAGGTCGGCCCAGGTGACTTGGTTCTTGCGGGAACCCAAAATGTGTCTTCTGAAATCATTATGGAAGCGTCCAAAGTAAAAAATGAAACGCGGTTAGGCGGTATATTAAAAAATGTAGAAAATGGCCGCAATCTTAGGGCGCCGATTGTTGAATGGACGGACATTGTTTCAAAATATTTTATCATTGTTGTCTTTGCCCTATCAGCTGGATTATTTGCTTACCACGGATTTTTTCATGGAAATTTTAAGTTAGCAGTAGAGCAATCACTCGTTCTACTTATTGTGACTTGCCCGTGCGCTTTGGCCCTCTCCGTTCCTCTCACCTTTACAAGATCCCTTGGAAAGGCGGCAGCGCAAGGCATCATGATAAAAAACGATGCCACTCTTCAAAAAGTTTCAGAAGTGAAATCCATTTTCCTTGATAAAACGGGAACCATTACCCATGGCAAAATGGAAGTTGTTAATTTTAAATTAGTTGATGAAAATTTTAATACTAAAAAACTCTTCCAACTCATTTTAACGTTAGAGCAAAATTCTAAGCATCCAGCAGCTTATGCTCTCTTAAATTTTGCACACAAACACGGTACTACTTCCGTGGATTTGACAGATTACCGAGAAACTCCTGGAGTAGGAGTTGAAGGCAACTTCGACGGAAAACATTACCAAATAAATCGAGAAGGATTTTTTGAAGATGGCAAACTCATTGCTGAATTCTCTTTTACTGATACCGTTCGATCGGACTCAAAATCCATCATCCAAAATCTTTTAAATCGAAATTTTAATGTTCAGCTACTTTCAGGTGATAAATTTTCCGTCGTGAAAGAAGTGGCCAAAGTTGTGGGTTTAAACGAATCTCGTATTAGGGCCATGCTAAGTCCTGAAGAAAAAAATCGCATCATTCTTGAAACGCCTCGCTCTATGATGGTGGGAGATGGCGCCAATGATGCCATTGCACTTGCCAACGCTCATGTCGGAGTGGCGATGCATGGTTCGATGGATATCTCTCTTCGGGCCGCAGATATTTATCTATCAACTCCAGGGCTTAAATCTGTTGAGAAAATTATTATTCTTTCCCAAGAAACGATGAAAGTGATTAAGCGAAATTTGATTCTTTCTTTGGCCTATAATTCAGTTTCTATTTTTCTTGCCATGTCTGGAAAAATCAGTCCACTTGCGGCCGCCCTCATCATGCCGATGAGTTCGCTCACCGTTCTTTTATCTGCTTTTATAGGAACAAAAAAATTGAGGGCGCTATGGAAGTAATTGTCATTTTATTGCCCCTCGCCGTGATCTTAGGTTTGCTTTTTATTGGCGGCTTTATATGGATGACCTATCAAGGACAATACGATGATTTAAAATCACCGAAATATAAAATGCTCTTAGACGATTACAAAAAAAAGGATGGAGGAGATGAGCTCAATGGACACTAGAACAAGAACTGGAAAACTCGAAACCTTTTCTTACGACGACCAGATCGTAAGATGGTTTATGATTGCGACCGTCATCTGGGGAGCAGTAGCAATGTTACTCGGAGTCACCATCGCCTTTCAAATGGCGAATTGGAAACTCAACTTTGGTTTACAGTGGATAACGTTTGGACGCTTGCGTCCTCTCCACACCAATGCGGCCATTTTTGCTTTTTGTGGTAACGCAATTTTTGGAGGTGTTTACTACTCAACTCAGCGACTACTGAAGGCAAGACTCTTTAATGATTTTTTATCAAAATTTCATTTTTGGGGATGGCAAGCAATTATTGTGTTAGCGGCCATCACTCTTCCTCTGGGAATTACGACAGGTAAAGAGTACGCCGAACTAGAATGGCCCATCGATATTTTAATTACCGTTCTGTGGGTGGTTTTCGCCGTCAATTTTTTTGGAACCATCATTAGACGTCGCGAAAGACACATATACGTAGGGATTTGGTTTTACATTGCTACCATCATTACGGTTGCTGTCCTTCACATTGTAAACAGCTTAGGTTTGCCCGTTTCATTAACGAAATCTTATTCTATCTACTCAGGTGTACAAGATGCTCTCGTTCAATGGTGGTATGGCCATAATGCGGTAGCTTTCTTTTTAACGACGCCGTTTTTAGGATTAATGTATTACTTTGTTCCTAAGGCAGCCAATCGTCCGGTTTATTCTTATCGACTTTCCATTATTCACTTTTGGTCACTCGTCTTTATTTATATTTGGGCAGGGCCCCATCATTTGCTCTACACAACTTTACCAGAATGGGCACAGACGCTAGGAATGGTTTTCTCAGTTGCGCTGTGGATGCCAAGTTGGGGTGGGATGATCAACGGACTACTTACTCTTCGTGGCGTTTGGAATAAAGTTCGAACGGAACCGACACTTCGTTTTATGGCCACATCACTCACGTTTTACGGGATGTCCACATTTGAAGGGCCACTTCTTTCTATTAAATCTATTAACTCGATTGCTCACTTTACTGACTGGATTCCTGGCCACGTTCACTCGGGAACCATTGGTTGGAACTACATGTTCATTTCTGGGATTTTATATTTCTTAATTCCCAAACTTTGGAACACTGTAATTTATTCTAAAAAAATTGCCAACATGCAATTTTGGACTTCAACCATAGGTTTAGTCTTATACATCATGTCCATGTGGGTTGCAGGGATCACCCAATCTCTTATGTGGCGTGCACTTGATGAATCAGGACATCTTGTTTATCCCAATTTCATTGAAACAGTCATTCGTATTGTTCCCATGTATTGGGTAAGAGCGTTTGGCGGCTCCCTCATCTTCATTTCTTTTTTGCTGATGATTTACAATTTGTTTAAAACAGCAAAAAAAGGAAAGACAAATGATAGTATCATTTATGAAGCGTATCCAATGGATGAATTATCAAAGGAACATCCTACGACGGCGCATCGTAAACTAGAAGGAATGCCGGTTATTTTTGCCATCCTTTCACTTCTTGCTATTTTAGTGGGTTCAGCAGTGGAATTAGTTCCTTCAATTTTATCTCATCAGTATGTAATGAAAATTGAATCGGTAAAACCTTATACGCCGTTAGAGTTACTGGGGCGCGATATTTACGTTCGCGAAGGATGTTATTTATGTCACTCCCAAACCGTTCGTCCCATCCCCCACGAAGTTCTTCGCTATGGAAAAGCTTCAAGTGCGGGAGAATTTGTTTACGATCATCCTTTTCAATGGGGATCAAAACGAACTGGGCCTGATTTAGCGCGCGTAGGAAAAAAATATTCCAATCTATGGCATTATCGTCACTTTGCTAGGCCGCAAGAAGTAACGGCCGGATCTATCATGCCAAGGTACGAATGGCTTTATGAGCAAAAATTGGATTACTCACAACTTGCAAAAAAAATGTCGGTCATGCAAACGCTCGGCGTTCCTTACTCAGAACAAGAAATTGCTGAGGGAGTCACAACGGCGCAAGCTCAAGCAAAAAGTATCGTAGATGAACTAGCAGGACAAAACAACGCGATCTTACCTGAGATGGCAAATCGAGAAATTATTTCTCTTATCGCTTACATGCAAAGATTAGGTGTTGATTTTGGTTCCATTCCTGAAACAGAGGAGGTTAACCCATGAAGCAAGAAGTATTGAGCGCTTTTGACATGCCTTGGATTCCCGTCATCGGACTTGTTCTCTTTGTGGTTTGTTTCACTGGATTTACTTTTTTTACTTACCGAAGAAGTAATAAGTCTTTTTATGAGGAGTCTTCATTAATTCCACTTAAAGATTTAGATAAGGCGAAAAAAGGAAATTCTTATGAATTCAAATGATAAAAACGATAAAAATAAAATCATTGTTCTAGAAGATGAAAAAAAATTACTTCTAGATCACGACTATGACGGGATCCAAGAGTTAAACCATCCACTGCCAAAGTGGTGGAACTTTATTTTTTATACCAGTTGTCTTTTTGGATTAGGTTATTGGGCCTACTATTCTTTTCTTGGCGGCCCAACACAACGAGATGATCTAAAGCAAGAGATGGTGGGAATTACAGCAAAACAAGATGAGTATAAAAAACTCAATTCCCAATATAACGAGGCCAAGTTTGCTGAATTTGATAAACCAGAAAATCTACTCAAAGGTAAAGAAGTTTTTGCTAACAATTGTGTCCAATGTCACGAAGATGGTGGTTACGGAAATATTGGGCCAAACTTAACGGATGATTATTGGCTCGTCTCGAAAGGAAATCCAGAAACCAACTACAATATCGTTTATAGTGGAAGCGAGGCCAACGGAATGCCAGCCTGGGGTGAAGTATTATCTTCTGATGATATTTACCTGGCATTGGTCTACGTAAAATCTTTGAAAAATACTTTTCATCCAAAAGGAAAAGAAGCACAAGGGGAAAAAGTTGTCGAACAACAAGAACAACAACAACAATAATAATAACAAGATCAATAATCGCTTTGATCTTGATCCAGAAAGATTATCTACCACTGATGTGGATGGACACCGTGTTTACATTTACCCTGAAGAAGTAAAAGGGAAATGGAAATCGCGGCGTTTTCTTGGTTATTGGTTTTTAGTATTCCTCTATCTCATTCTTCCTTGGATTTACATCAATGGTAAACCATCGCTGAAAATTGATATTTTCCAAAGAGAATTTACCGTTTTGGGTTCTACTCTTCACGGTGTGGAGCCCATTTTATTTTTTCTTTTGTTGGTGTCTGGATTATTTTTTATTGCATTTTTAACATCTGTCCTGGGACGTGTTTGGTGCGGATGGGGCTGTCCCCAAACAGTTTTCATCCAAACAATTTTTTTAAAAATTGAATCCCTTATTGAAGGTAAATCGAGGGAACGTCTATCGCTCGAACAGCAACCTTGGAATTTAAATAAATTATTCAAGCGAACACTCAAGTGGGGAATATTTTTTATTGTATCTAGTCACATTGCTCATACCTTTATTGGTTATTTTGTGGGCCCCAAAGAATTATTTTTCATGACCATGGATTCCCCGACTGAGCATATGGGAATTTTTACGGCCACGATGATTTTGACTACCATTTTCTTACTCGACTTTGGATGGTTTCGCGAACAGTTTTGCATTATTGCTTGTCCTTACGGACGAATTCAGTCTGTTCTCATGGATGAAAACTCTAAAGTTGTTGCTTATGATACGAAGCGCGGAGAACCAAGGCGAGGAGAAGTTGGTATCAATCGTGAAGCGGAAGGCGATTGCGTCAATTGCTATAGTTGCGTGAAAGTTTGCCCCACAGGAATTGATATTCGAAGGGGAACACAATTAGAATGCATCGCATGCACACAATGTATCGATGCCTGTGATGATATTATGGACAGGCTGAAAAAACCGCAAGGTCTTATTAGGTATACCTCGGAAGTTGAGTTGCGAGGAGAAGCAAAAAAAAGAAATCTGCGTCCTTTCCTTTATATTACTCTTTCACTCATTTTTGTTTCTTCCTTTTTTTATTTTCTTAATGCGAGCACTCACCCTGAATTAGTTTTTCTTCGCGGCGTGGGAGCGCCTTTTCTTGTGTCGGATAATTCCCAAGAGACTGGCGGCGAATCTTTTATCACCAATAAATTTACTCTCAAAATCAAACACCAAGGTACCCATCATTTCTTAGTGCATTTAAAATTTGCGGATCCTACATTAGAAAATCAAATCCAAATGCAAATTTCAGAAAATCCCATCAAACTTGATGTTCCTGAAAAAAAATTATTTATTTTCTTTAAATTTAATCGAAAGCTTCTCATCTCTGGATCCAAAACTGTTTTCATCAATGTGATCAACGATGAAGGTGGCCATTTAATCAGTCAAAAGGAGGTGACTCTTGTTGGGCCAGTGGATTAACTTCGCTCCCTTTTTTAGTTGGATGAGTGAGATAAAACATTTTGTTCCCTGGATTTCATTTGTTGCAGGTGTGGGCGGTGGAATCCACTGTGCTGGTATGTGTGGTGGACTGGTTACCGCTAGTTGCCAAAATTCCAACGACATTTTTCGCTACCAAATGGGTAGACTCTTAGGATATTTATTCTTAATCTTGGTGCTCTCAGCGATGGGATCTATTTTCCAATTTAAATTCATTTCCCCATATTTTTCCTATCTTCCCTCACTTTTTATTGGGATGTTATTTTTTTATTGGGGCCTACAAAATTTTAGAGGGAAAAAAGCAGAATTGCCCCTTCCCCGTTTTTTAAGTTCTCTCTATCAAGTTCTTTGGAGAAATTTAGTTGCCGTCAACAAGGGAATGAGCAAATCCTTTTTTACCGGACTCATTTCTATTTTTTTACCCTGCGGCCTATTGTACGGAGTCATTTTAGCGGCCGTGGCCATGCAAGATTGGTTGAGTGCAACGACTTCCATTTTCTTTTTTTGGATGGGAACACTTCCTTCCATGGTATTGGCCCCCAGTATTTTTCATAAAATCATTCGCCCCCTGCAAAGGAATCGTCCCAAAGTTTCGGCCATCATCCTCATGCTTATTGGTATCATGACAGTGGGAATGAGGTTTTATCGACTTGATACACAATTAGAATCATCAACTACAACTACTAGAGCTACTTCAGACGCTTCTCCTGCTCCCATGACCTGCCATTAATTTTTACTTCCAAATCAAAACATGATGCTCATCAGGGAATTTTGAAGGAGTTGGGTGCATGATCTAATCGTACTATCCATTCAAACAAGGAGTCCTTATGAAACCAATACCTCATTTACAAAAATTTATGACTACTGTTCCTTTCACAATTGAAGCATCCAAAAGTGTTGCAGAAGCTGCTGAGTTAATGAAACGTGAAGACATTCGGCATCTTCCTGTCATGGAAGCCGGAGAAGTTATTGGACTTATTTCCGACAGAGATATTAAACTATACCAAGGTCTCAAGGGTGTTGATCTCACTAAAGAAATTATTAAAAATGTAAGCATTAGAGAACCGTACACAGTAACACCAGATACGAATCTTGATGTTGTTTGCGCGATGATGGCCGAAAAAAAATATGGCTGTGCTATTGTGAAAGATAATGGTCACCTGGTTGGAATTTTTACCTGGGTGGATGCTCTTAAATCTATGCATGACTTATTTGAAACTCGTTTAAAAGGATAAGAATGAATTTTGGGACTTGGACAAAAAGCGTCTTTTTATTATTTTTCTTTTTCTTGCAACTTCATCAAGAAGCTTTCTCGGCAGAAGAAAAACCCATTAATAATGAAATGCAATCCATGGCCCAAGATGTACAAAAACTTATTCCCTATTTATTTTCCGAAGAAAAATTTAAGGCCGATAAAAACCATGAAACGATCAATGGATCTTTGTCGGCCATCGTAGCAAAATTGCAACACATCAAAAAACACTCTCAAGTTCAAACCACTGGCAAGCAAATTACCATTCAGGAACTTCGCGAACAAATGGTGGTGGCCTTACATCACTTCAACAGCGAGCGTAAAGTCGTTGCCAGAATGGAAGTGAGTTCATTATTGAATTTGTGTGTGAACTGCCACACTCAAGTAGCAGGCTCAAGCAATACCAAACTTTTTGGGCCGCTTAATGTAAGTGAAATGCAATTAACGAACTATGAGAAAGGCACCGTTTATTTTTTAACGAGAGATTACGAGAAGGCATTAGCGTTATTTCGAGAGCTCGTTATGGAACCAGGTAAAGATGATATCAATATCCCTTTTGTGAGAGAAAAATCCCTCAATTACATTCTCACCTATTTTTTGCGCTTAGAAAGCGATTTAACCGCCAGTGAAAAAGAGCTTGATACCATTGCGGCCAATAAAAATACCCAAAAATTTATTTTAGATAAAATAAGTGAATGGAAAAAAGAATTTAAAAATTTAAAAGCTCTCTCTCAAGAATTGAATTCCCTTAAAAGCGATAAAGAAATTAATGCTTTCATCGATAAAAATTTATCTAAACTCGACCAAGGAAAAGGCAATGCCCTATTTGAAGATAAAGAAATCGTTGCTCTTTACCTTTCAGGAATTCTAAGTGGATTTTTGGAAAGGCCCCTTGGAAATAAACTCAAATCAAAAATACTTTACTGGCTTGCGATCTACGATAAAAGACTAAATGCCCAATTATTTTATTCCTTAGGTGATGCGTACTTGCAGCTGTGTATTAAACAAACTCCCCATAGCGAAATTGCTTCTCAATGTTTTCAAGTCATGGAAGAAGATACCCTCTTTCATTATTCCGGATCAATGGGAACTAACCTACCAGAAAATGTAAAGGCCGAATTGCTACAATGGAAAAAATTAAGTGAAGTTAAATCAAACAAAAAGAGGAATAAGGAAAAAGATAAAAAATAAAAGTTAAAAAATAAATTTATCCACCTTATCTTACTTTTTTTTCAAATCACTCATCATGTCCAATTGGATTTGCTGAATTTCAAGAAGTCGGTGCCACTGATGACTGACCAATTGATCTAGCTTAAAATGCAATTGCCTAATTTCTAGCTCTGCCATTAAGTTTGTTTTAAAATCCGCTTCTGCTCGGGCACGATCTTTAGATTCCTGACGATTTTGACTCATCATAATGATGGGCGCTTGCAGCGCCGCAATACATGATAAAACTAAATTTAAAAGAATATAGGGATAGGGATCGAAGGGTGCTTGAAGCGCTTGGAGGGAATTAAACGTTATCCAACAAATTAAAATACACACAAAAATAATAATAAACTTCCAACTTCCTCCCACGGCCGCTAATTTATCAGAAAGTTTACCACCGATGGAATTTGAGACGCAGTGATCTTGAACACTCTGCGTAATGAGTTCCTGACTACGAATGGCATCAACGACTTCAGACTCTGCTTTAGTAAGTTGACCGTTTTCTTTTAACAAACTTTTTTCCACATATTTTGATCTAGCTCGATTTAAACATTCAAAACAAATATTTTGCTCCGTCGTCCAGTCAGGTACTATCTCTTTAATAAACGTTTCGATTGATGGCCTGACATTGGATCCATCCATAATTTCCAGGGCCGATCGATTGTTTCCACATACCGGACATAAATAAGTGGCATGTAATCTACTTTTTACTTTTATTTTTTCTTCCATTGGAGTACTCCTCTATTTTCGATATATTCGTTATACTAGATATAAAAATATTTTTACCAAGGAATAATTGTGCCAAGAAATTCAAATTCTTATTTCGCTAAATTGTTATTACTATTTGTTACCCTAACCTCTGTGGCCAACGCTGCTGAAACTGAAAAATCAAAATTAGTCGCGGTTATCGTTATCGACCAATTTCGCTCAGATTACTTATCGAGATTTCAAAATAGATTTCTGCCTGCTCAATTAAAGAACGGAAAGCTGGGGGGATTTAATTATCTCATGAAAAACGGCGCCTATTTTCCT
>JARXAH010000077.1 GCA_029865945.1 Bacteriovoracaceae bacterium
TCTCAAGCAGTTGTCTAGCGCCCTTTCTAATGACGTCAGTAAAAGCATCATCAAAAGACGATGGTTTTTGGGGAAAATCTTTGATAACTTTATTCACGGCGTACTCCTTTTCCATTAAAAAATTTGATCGTTTTATAATGACAGCGTACGCCACTTAATTATTCAAACACAACTTTCGGTCATACCTCCAACCTATATTAGCTTTGTTAGTTCATTGGTCTTTGTATTACATGCTGTTCTCGCAATCATTTTAACCGCTTATAAAGTTGGAGTTCCCAGTCTTGCTCAATTAGGAAAAATTGCGTTTGTTGTTGCATCTTTGTTTTTTATTATTGCAATAATTTTTAAAAAAAATAAAAATCTAGGGCCTCAAGAGAATGAATTTATAGTTTAAATCTCTAATGATTTTCTATAAATGTCCAACTATAAAACATATTTCATCTCGAAATTTGGTGTCCACAATTTGAATACAAATCAGATGTAAATGAAAAAATATACCAAACCTATTAAACAACCCTCATCGTTATTAGGCATCGGTATCACCGCTGCAACACTCAGGAGCACGTCTCTGTCGTTTCAACCTAATGAAGAGTAAGGCCTTTCTAGGCATTGTATTAGTTTGAATTCCATTTATAGTCCAGCACCGGTTTTTAGTTTTTTTAAAGTGAAATCGATTGATGGATCATCATAATTTTGCTCAAGTAATTTTGAGGCAAGCTGCCTCTGATTTTTATTTAAAAAATAATTTCTAAACCATTCAAGATACTCAATTTTTGATATTTCTTCTTCCTTCCACTTTATCCATAAAGGATTTCCCTGTTTTTTCGCTTTAACCATCAGAACAATCGCACTAAGGTCATTTGAAGCGATGGCCGCTTTGGCCATGGAATTAAGTTCCTTAATGATGGGTGTGTCTTGCTTCAGTATATTACTAAACAATTGATTAGCAATTAAAGGAAAAAGTTCTGGGTGAAGAGTGCCTGAGTTTGGGCCAAAATTAAATTCAATCACTTTCCACTGCGGCCTATTTTTTCCTTGAATCTTTGCAATATCAACACCAGCACTTAGCATCTTAAATTCTGGAGGTAGTTTATCTAAGAAATTTCTCTGCAAAAATTGAGAGGCTTCTTCCATGTCTTTTGGAAGGTAATTAAATCCAAACCGATCGCGAATGGACACAATTTCACCGTAGATAATATCAATTCGAATTTCAAAAGGTGTTCCCGTGATTGTTTTTAATATTGTTTGCTCTGGTTGAAAAAAAATTGCGGAGGGTTCAAATAGCAAGTGCGATATAAACTTAGTATAGGCCTCTGCGCCAACTTGATTCAGAGCTGTATCCCAATTTTGTTGATGAATTTGGCCCTTAGAATTTAAGAAACTTAAAACTCTTCGGTAAAATTCTAGCGCCATAATCTTGGGATTAGACAAGGAAGTCGCCACCACATTCCCTAAATCTGCCGTTGCGTATTCTCCAAAACCTTTAAAATAGGTTCCCTGAGGAAATAACAATCTCGTTTGGTAAAATATTTCATTAATTAACGAGACGATAGTGCCAATAGTTTCTGTTTTATGCAAACTCCACCAATGATAATCATTTCTTTCTAATTTACTTACCAGATCATTTTTTATTTTTTCAATCTTTTTAAAATTTTCTTTTTTATAATCTTTAAGCGCATCTAAAAAATAGCTTTCAAGGTAAACATCAGGCGTATATTTATCTGCAAACGCTAATTCGTGACCTTTGTTTTTTAGCAATGCTAACCAGTAGCCATTTCCAGAGAGAAGGTCGCGAGCTCCAGGGCCAACGTCATTGAACATTTTTCCGCCGATGGATTTAGAAGACACGTGAAGAAGTGTTGAATTAAAGAAATTATTTACTTGTGTTCCTGAGCGATCATAGAAAAATGTTTGACCAGGAAAGCCTAGAAATCTTTCTAAGTCTGGTAGTGCCTCTTCTTCTAAATGTTCTTTGGGTACCATTCCACCATCAAATATCAACTTAAAGGTAGTGCCTGGTTTGATAAGTGGCTCCCCACTCGCGAGGGGATAGTTGGTGCGTGGAGTATTAAAGTTATTCCAATCATTAATTAGTCTGGGTGAGCTTGGATCTCTTTTCATATTTTCGAGGAGTTTGTTGGAATATAATTTTTGAATTTTTCTTAAATCGCTGAGTGAGGTCAAAGAAGGAGATGCAGAATTTTTTGGTAGTAATCCGTTTGCGAGATCTTTGGAGATAAGTAGGGGGCGGTTGTGTGTTTCAGCAGGTTTATTTGGCCTAATGATGGTGTATTGACTGGCGTCTTCTGAATGACCTCCAAAGGGAATGGAACCAGATTCTCCTACGAAGATAGATTCTCCGGGTACGACTCCATAACCGTAAGACATTAAGAGATAAATTAAGTTAGTTGTAGGAGAAGTCGCGTAGGGTTTTCCTATGACCGATGCGTACATGGCAATTCTTCTTAGATCTTCACGACCTAGCAATCTTTTAATTTGTGCGTAATCATCATAAAAGATGATGGGAAGAATGGGAGAGTACAATTCAGGAAAGTGAATATCATTATTTAAGACATCAGTTAGATTGAAGCCTAACACGGTAGGATGAATAATTCTTCTTTCACTATCTGGTGCACCGATCTGGAAAATTATATTCGCAGCGTGCTCATTTAAAAAGTCTATCGGTTTGTTAAGATTTTTTGACATGTTCAACGGGGTGTAGGTTAAAAGTTCATCGCTTGAATTTCCATCTTTTGAAAAATGAAATTTCCCAACTTCACTACGAACTTTTTCCAATAGGGCGCTTCGATGACTTTTTGGGGCAAGATAAAAGTTGGGAAAAATACAATCTTGCCCAGAATTAATTCCAAGGCTTTCGGTCATAATTTTAACTGCAAGATTGATATCAACATCTTCTGACATGATGAGCGGATTTGAACCTACTCCAAAACTAAAAAAGTGTAATGGCTTTTCTAATTCTTTGTGATTCGAAAAGTGTTTAGAAATGCTATTGACGATGGTTTTACTTGTCTCAGGAGAGCCCGTGAAAACCACATAGTCAACAGGTGCCCGGGGTGCATTTTTAATCTTTCCTAAAACATCCTCATTTAAAAAATTTTGGTAAACTGTATTTTCCGGTGAAAAAAGAATTCTTAAATTATCCACATTCCACCCAAGTTTTTTCATTTCAGCGGCGATTAAGTTGTATAAGTTTACATAAATTTCACGCGTTGCTTCTGGTGTTCTAAACCAAATTTGATCTGTATAACTTAGAGGAATAAAGCCATTAAGAAAGAGTGTGTAGAGGGGAATATTTGTCGCTGCGTAAACAGCTCCGTGTTCAATGGATTTTTGAGAATTCAAAAGACGTAAAATAGATCCACCTTCCATCCAATTAACTTGATCAAGTGTATCGATGACTTGCGTCCACTCATAATTTATTCCTGGAGACGTTTCAATTTTTGCTAACTCAGCTCGGATTTGACCTTCCACTTTGAGTAATGACGACTTTAAATTTTCAAAATATTGAGCGAGCTTTTCAGTCATTTTGTTTTCTGGAATACTTTTTAAAACCTTGTAAGGTGAAGGGGAAGTTTCATAGATCTTCCCACCTTTGGGATCAACGATGGAAATTACTGGCCCATAATTTCCCGGCCTTTGTCCCGCCCACTGAGTTGACCAATCTTCTAAAGTTTTTAGTAATGTTTCATCTTTGGAGTTCGAAGTGAGGATGTACTGATTTCTTCCTTGGTTTGCTCTCAAGCCTAATGTGGCAGCGACTCTCTTAGGGTTTTTAGTAAAGAGTACGACAAATATCCCATCGTTTTTAAAAAAATTACTTTGTAATTTTTCTAGCGATTGAATCAAGGTTGCGTCTCCTCCCGCTTGAACTACAAATTTTTTAACAAACTCCAGGTCTTGTTGACTTAATTGATTTGCGAGTAAAACTTGGTAATCGATTCCATTAATCTCTACTTCAACCCCATTATTGGTCGAAAACAAGGAGCACAAATTAAAATCATTTTCAGCAGACCATCCTAAAATGGGAAAGAGAAGAAGAGAAAAAAATAGAAAAACGTTGCGAAAAACGTTGCAAAAAACGTTGCACGTGAAGGAGCACGGTGAACTTAACGGGTGACAATCAATCCTAGCAAAAGTTGCATGCAATAAATGATTCCTTCATAAAGAAGTTGCAATGATTACTCTAACTCAAGTTTCATGCTCGACATAGAATGAGGAAAAATTTTCCTCTTAAATTTATGAATAATTTGCTGGCCTCAAAAGTATTGAAGAAAATGGGGAAGCACCAGCTGATAATCATACTTTGAAAGTAGGGAATGTATTTCGACGTTTTTTTGATCGTTTTTGTTTTTTATTTCCTTATAAATGGCCTCCCCCAATGAAGCTTCATCATCTGCTTTAAACAGTATTCCGTATTTACCATCTCCAAGAATTTCTTTCGTTCCACCATCCGCGCATCCAATCACCGTTGTTCCAGATGCCATTGCTTCAAGTGTCACCATTCCATAACTTTCTTTGGGAGTGGGCATAAGATAGTGGTCGAGGGATCGATAAAGAGATCTCAAATCCTCTTGGTGCCCAAGAAATTGTACGTAAGGAGTTAAATTATTTTTTGTTATATATTCCAACAAAGTTTCATAATAATGTTGAGATTTTTTTTCACCAACTGTCGTATTTCCTACAAAGAGTAATTTGGGTTTTAAATCTGTGAATTCTTTTCCTTTTTTTTGGAGTAAGTAATGAAACGCTTTCAAAGCAAGAAGCTGCCTTTTTCCTGGATCAATTCTTCCAAAGAGGCCAACGATAAAACTGTTTTCCTCTAAATTGTAAATTTTTCTAGCTGTGGACTTTATATTTTTTTCCTGTGCCATTTGGAGTAGGGACGTATCTTGCCAATAACTTAAATCAATTGGAAGTGGATGAAGAAAAACTCTGCTCTTATCCATATTGGTATGAGTGAGGACTTGAGCTTTAAGCCATTCAAGAGGTGAGATCCAAGTGTTAAGGAGTGAAAATTTCCAGTTAAAGTAAAAGTTTTTTTTCACCACTCCCAGCTGCATTTGCTGAACGTAAGTAATTTGCAATTCCGGGAAAAAAAATTTCGTCCAGCAAGCAAGATCAATATCTACGGTAGACGTAATAAGTAGTTTATCAATATTCTTCTGCTTTAAGATTTTCGATAATTGATAGGCACAAATGAGATCTAGTTTTTTAAATCTTCGATGAATCTTTGAAACAGATAAATTTGGATAGTCGATAAACTTTTTTGAAAGCTCACTCTTTTCATTTACGATACATTCCACATCTACTTTTAAGCTTAAATTTTTTGACCAAAGGGACCACTTAAAAAAATTAATTTCAAGCCCTCCCCAAGAGTGAGAGGTACATAAAAAAGCGATAGAGGATGAAAACTGAGACATTTGATCTTACCTTGTGAAATACTACTGAGATATTTATTAATTATTTTTAACAGTGATCATAGTTTGGAAAAAAAGAAAAATCTTCAATTTTATCTCTTTGGCTCGGGAATTTTGGTTCTTGAGCGTGCTTTTCGCATCCTCACTGGCCTATTTATTCAGGGTTATTTGGCCCGATACTTAGGGCCCTCCAACTATGGTTATTTAAATTTTACCATAAATTTTATTAGCATTTTAAACACTGTCGTTTTGTTTGGCTTTGACGAATTTGTGGCAAAAGAATTCATTCACGAAGAGGTTCACTCTCTTCGAACGCTCAATAAAGTCTTAGGTATTCGCTTTGTCTTAAGCCTCTTTTGTTACGGCCTAGTGATTGTGTCGGCCAAAACGTATTACGGAAACGATGTCGACTTAGGTCATTACTTGATGATTTATGGCATCGTCTTGTTTTGCCAACCACTGCTTATTTACGAGGTGTTCCTGCTCACCCATGGACATGTGGTAGAAGTCTTTAAAGGACGTTTAGTTTCTGGAATCATTGCCAACTTATTTAGAGTTTTTGGTTTTATCCTTCAGGCAAAAGTACCTTACTTTTTAGTTGCGACTTACGCCGACGATATCGTGAATCGATTTATAAATCACCTCTCCCTTAAACGAAAATATAAAAATTTTCGGTGGTCAAAATGGTTTCCTGTGAACAAGGGGCTTACCCGGGAAGGCTTTTTTGCTTTCTTATGCGCGATTTTCATTTTACTAGAACGAAGAGTTACCCTTCTTGTTATGGAGCGAGCTGGGAATTTTCACGAGCTGGGAATTTTCACATCTGCCTACAGCATCATCGAGTACTCTTTGTTAGTGCCGATGATTTTGATGGGCGTTTTTTTCCCAGGAGTGCTCCATGATCATGGTGAAGGAAAGAGTGGTGCCAAGTACAAAAATTCAAAATCTGAATACTATCAAATTATTATCTTTTTAGGGTTTTTGTGCGGTGGTGGTTTATTTGTATTGTCTGACGTGGTGGTGAAAATTATTTTTGGCGATACCTACGCCACTGCTGCTAATTATTTACGCTTACTTTGTGGCACTATTCCTATTTATTATTTTGCACTCGCGAGACTAAAAATTGCTCTACTTGAAAAACAAATTCGTCCTTGGGCCTACTTAGGATTGATGACTTTAGTTCTCAATATAATCTTTCAATACATAATGATTAAGCATGACAGTGTGGCCAGCGGATTATTCGCGTTTTACGGAATATTTTTCGCATCCAATTTGGTTTTTAGTTTCTTTTCACCCTTTATTAGAGAATCGGTAGGGGAATTCTTTAAAAGTATTTATTTCCCGGTGACTTTTTTTAAAAAATATTTTTAGCAATTTCATAAATGGAATCAGATTTCCCCATGCTGTAGTAATGCAGACACGGTACTCCGGCCGCCTTGAGTTGCTTAGATTGTTCGATGCACCACTCGATTCCGATGGATTTAACAGCGATGTCATCTTGGCAGTCTTCGATCGCAAGAGATAATTCCTCTGGGATGTCGACATGAAAAAGGCTTGGAATAATTTTTAGTTGTCTGCGGTGAGTAAGTGGCTTGAGTCCAGGAATGATAGGAACATTGATGCCATGGGCCCTGCAATTTTCCACAAATGAAAAATATTTTTCATTTTCAAAAAACATTTGGGTTACAATATAGTCGGCCCCTAATTCAACCTTTCGCTTTAAATATTTAAAGTCACTTTGCATGTTGGGAGCTTCAAAATGTTTTTCTGGATAGCCCGCCACTCCAACACAAAAATTCGTTTTGGTTCCCTGGAGCAAATCTTCATCAAGATAAATTCCTCTGTTCATTCCCATAATTTGCTCGATCAAATCACAAGCATAGGCATGTCCACCAGGTTCTGGCTGAAATCTATTTTCAGATTTAATCGCATCACCCCTTAACGCAACCACATTGGTAATGCCGAGATAATGTAAATCAATAAGTGCATTTTCGGTTTCTTCTCTTGTGAAACCACCGCAAATAATGTGAGGCACCGTTTCCACATGAAACTTATGCATGATCGCCGCACAGATCCCCACTGTTCCTGGGCGTTTTCTTGTCACACGTTTTTCGATCAGGCCACGCTCTCTTTGCTTATAAATATATTCTTCGCGGTGATAAGTAACATTAATAAATTTAGGTTTAAATTCCATGAGCGGACTCATGTGGCCAAAGAGAACGTTAATACTTTCTCCTTTCAGGGGGGGGAGAATTTCGTAAGAAAATAATGTTTCCTTAGAGTTGTCACGAAAAAATTCATTAATGTTGGTCATTGATTTTTACCTGTATATCATATGTTTTGTGATAGCCATTTTTTAGCAACATCCAAATCCCATTTTTTTCTTTGGGCATAATCCTCAAGTTGATCATTTTGCACTTTACCTACATTGAAATATTTGGATTCCGGATGCGAAAAGTAAAGTCCACAAACGGATGCACCAGGATTCATCGCAAAACTTTCTGTAAGATTTACTTGTATGTTATCTTGTACGTTAAGCATTTTAAAAATGGTCTCTTTCTCAGTGTGATCCGGACAGGCCGAGTAACCGGGAGCTGGCCTAATTCCATGATACAATTCTGAAACTAATTCTTCGTTCGTTAAGGATTCGTTGTCCGCGTAACCCCACCAATTTTTTCTCACCTCTAAATGCAAGTACTCTGCAAAGGCCTCTGCCAGACGATCTTCGACAGAGCTTAGTAAAATTTGGGAGTAGTCATCGTGTTCAGATTTTAATTTTATTAAGTACTCTTCTGCGCCGCTTCCACAGGAGACAGCAAACATGCCAATATAATCAGCATTGGGGGCAGCTGAAATAAAATCTGATAAACAATAGTTGGGAGTGGACGATGTTTTTCGTTGGTTTCTTAAAAAATATAGTGTCGTTTTTTGATCAGGTAAGTAGACATCATCGTTGGTAAGGGCCTGAGCTCTGAAAATTCCAAATACCCCTTTAGGACGAAAGGTATTTAAATTTTCTAAAACTCCTAGCATCTTTTGAGCATCATCAAATAATTTTTTCGCTTCCGCACCGCAGTCTGGATCTTGGAAAATTTCCGGATACTTTCCTCTGAGTCTCCAAGTCATGAAAAAGGGAGTCCAATCAATGTATTGCTTCAACTTTGAAACGCTCACCCGATCGATGACCTTCGTTCCAAGAAAATTAGGCGCCTTAACTTGATGGTTATCACTCAATTTAAATTTATTTTTTCTCGCATTAGCGAGTGACACCAACATCCGATCTTCTTGGGATTGTTCATGGGAAGTTCTTAAATGTTCGTAACTATCTTTCAGCTCAAGTAAATAATTTTTGGTATCTTCAGGATTCTTTGCAAAAAGTTTTCCGACGATCGCCACCGCCTTCGAGGCGTCGGGAACATAAATCACAGGGTAGTGATACTGTGGTGCGATTTTGATGGCCGTATGAATTTTGGAAGTGGTCGCTCCACCAATAAAAAGGGGAATTTTTAATTTCTGCTCTTGCATGCGCGACGCCACATTCACCATTTCATCAAGTGACGGAGTGATAAGTCCACTTAAACCAATCGCATCGACTTGTTGCTTGAGGGCCTCTTCAAAAATTTTCTCCCAAGGAACCATCACTCCCAGATCAATGATTTCGTAGTTATTGCACTGAAGCACGACGCCAACAATATTTTTTCCAATGTCGTGAACGTCACCTTTCACCGTGGCCATGAGAATTTTTACTTTCTTTTTTTGATCAATCCTTTTTTCGCTCAGCATTTGTGCTTTTTCTAGAGACAAAATGAGTGGCTCTAAGATCGCCACTGATTTTTTCATGACCCTGGCACTTTTTACAACTTGCGGGAGAAACATTTTTCCTGCACCAAATAAATCTCCCACCTGATTCATGCCCTTCATGAGTGGCCCTTCAATAATGTCGAGGGGATGAGAAAAAATTTTAAGCGCTTCTTTCGTATCTTCTTCAATGAAAGCGTCTATGCCGCGCACCAAAGAAATAGCAAGTCGCTCCTCCACGGGAAGATTTCTCCACTCTAGGAGCAGGGCCGTTTGTTCATTGCGTGCTGTGGAAGTGGAATGGGAAGATGGCCCTTTGGGATTATTTTGCGCCCAACTAATAAGTGAATTAGTGGCCTCATTATTTCGATTGAAAATCACGTCTTCGATTAAATTTCGTAAATCATGGGGGATGTCATCGTAAATGACATTTTGGTTGGGATTAACAATTCCCATATCCATCCCGGCAGCAATGGCGTGAAACAAAAAAATGGAATGCATAGAATCACGTAAATAATCATTTCCTCTAAAAGAAAAAGATAAATTGCTTACGCCTCCACTAACTTTTACTCCAGGTAAGTTAGATTTAATCCATTTTGTGGCCTCAATGTAGTTGGCCGCATAATGGGCGTGCTCTTCAATTCCAGTTCCAATGGCCAAAATATTGGGATCAAAAATAATATCGCACGCTGGCATCATTACTTTTTTTGTTAAGAGATCATAAGCTCGTGAGCAGATTTCAATTTTTCTCTCAAACGTATCCGCTTGGCCTTTTTCATCAAAGGCCATGACAACCACGGCCGCGCCATATTTTTTAATTTCGCGCGCCTGAGATAAAAAAGTCGCTTCCCCTTCTTTTAAAGAAATGGAATTGACGACTCCTTTTCCTTGCAGGCATTGAAGGCCCGCTTGCAAAATTTCCCATTTTGACGAATCAATCATCACGGGAATTTTAGAAATATCAGGTTCACTCGCCATGAGATTTAAAAATTTTGTCATCGCTTTGGGGCCGTCAATCATTCCTTCGTCCATATTGACGTCTATGATTTGTGCTCCGCCCTCTACTTGATCGCGGGCCACACTTAAGGCCTCTGTATATTTATCTGCTTCAATCAATTTCCTAAATTTTGCGGATCCGGTTACGTTGGTGCGCTCGCCAATATTAATAAAATTACTTCGAGCAAAGGTAATGAGGGGTTCAAGACCAGAGAGGTTGAATTTTTCTTCAAAGTCGCTGGCGAATTTTACGGGGCGAGGACGATATTTTTTGGAAGCTTCTGCCATGGCCTGAATGTGATCATATCCAGTACCACAACATCCGCCCAAAATATTGAGTCTATTTTTTTCTAAAAGCGGTGTAATCATTTCCACCATGGTTTGTGGATCATGATCGTACTGCCCTAAGGAATTAGGAAGGCCTGCGTTCGCATACATACTAATCGCAAAAGGAGTCATGAGGTCTAGGGCCTCCACAAATGGCCGCATTAAATCAGCACCAAAAGCACAATTGAGCCCTAAGCTTAAGAGCGGAAAATGGGAAACAGAAATCACAAAAGCTTCTAGCGTTTGTCCCGATAGGGTTCTCCCACTGCGATCCGTAATTGTCACTGAAACCATGACCGGAACTTCCATCGAAGGATTTTTTTCAAAAAAATCAAAAATCGCCTTGAGGGCCGCCTTTGCATTCAGAGTATCAAAAATCGTTTCCACTATAAGTAAGTCGACCCCGCCATCTATGAGGCCTTGAGTTTGCTCATAATAGGCATCGTATAATTGTTGAAACGTAATGGATCTGAGGGCAGGTTCTTCGACGCTGGGAGAGAGAGAAGCTGTTTTGTTAGTTGGCCCAATGGATCCAACTACAAACCTAGGTTGCGCAGGGTTTTTCTTCGTCATCTCCTGCGCTACTTGAGTCGCAATTTTTGCCGCTTCAAAATTGATACGATAGGCCAAATCTTCCATGTGATAATCTTGCATGGAAATAGAGGTCGCATTGAACGTGTTTGTTTCAATGATGTCTGCTCCGGCCTCTAAATACTTTTGGTGAATGGATTTAATAATTTCTGGTTGAGTGAGGCAAAGTAAATCGTTAAATCCCTTTAATGAATGAGGATGATCTTTGAACTCTACTCCTCTGAAATCCTCCTCGCTCAACTTATAGCGTTGAATGAGCGACCCCATGGCCCCATCAAGAATAAGAATTTTTTCTTTAAGCAAACTTCTAATTTTATTAGTCATCATCATTTAGATATTTTTCAAAACAGATTGTGCGACTCGCTCAATTTCATGATCTTTCAAGTAAGGATGCATCGGTAAACAAATTACCTGAGACGCCGCTTTATCAGACAGTGGATAGTCTTCCGGGGCAATTTTTAATCCCTTGTAATAAGGCTGTTTATTTAAGGAGAGCGGGTAATGAACGGAAGTGGGAATTCCTTCGGCCTGCATTTTTTTGGCAAGGGCCTCTCGATCACTTACTTCGATAGTGTACTGAGCATAGATACAAGTTCGCTCTGGCATGACGGAAATATTTTTCACTTTACCGCCCAATAATTCATCATATTTTTTGGCAACCGCATGTCTCGCTTTTACTTCTTCAGGAAAAATGGCCAATTTCTCGAGGAGAATGGCGCATTGTAATGTGTCTAGCCTTCCATTAATTCCAAGACGAGTATGATAGTAGCGACGCTCTTGTCCGTGGACGCGAATCTCTTTCATCACATGGGCAAGTTGATCATCATTTGTAAAAATGGCGCCGCCGTCTCCGTAGCAACCAAGAGGCTTAGCAGGAAAAAAACTTGTTCCAGAAACTAAACTTAAATTTCCTGATTGCTTACCTTTATAAGTCGCACCAAAACTTTGTGCTGAATCTTCCATCACATGAATTCCGTGACTTTGCCCTATCGCATTGATCTGATCCATGTCGGCGGTTTGTCCATACAAACTAACCGGGATGATCGCTTTTGTTTTTTTCGTAATCTTCGCCTCAAGCAATTTATGATCCATGGTGTAGGTGAGGGGATCGATATCAACGAAAACCGGTTTAGCTCCTAAAAGAGAAATCACTTCTGCTGATGCAAAAAAACTAAAGGCCGAAGTAATGACTTCATCTCCTGGTCCAATACCCAAGGCCATAAGGGGCACCATGAGTGCATCCGTTCCATTGCTCATCGCAAGAGCGTGCTTACATCCCACATACTTAGCGAGGGCCGCTTCTAATTGATCATGCTCTGGGCCTAAAATGTATTGCCCGTGCTCTAATACTTGCTCAATACGTTGCTGTATTTTTGGTTTAATTTTTTGATATTGAGTTTTTAAATCAATAAAAGGAAGACTGTCTTTTGGCGTTGCTGCTGTCGTCATAGAGAACTCCTTAAGAGATGAACTTGTCGTTTCTTTTTGGATAGATGGTTTATTAACGTCTGATAATAATTCGTAATATTTAGTATATTTTATAACATTAGCGTAGGCCGATGATAAGGACCAAATGAATCCTCGTAGGCCATCAAGAATTCCCAGTCTAAGAAAATAAATTTTAAAAAAAGTGATTTTAAAACGCAGTAAAAGAGTGAGGGCGTTGGGGGGATTCTTTGCCCCATTTTGCACAAGTAATTTTTTTGCCATCGCGTCGCTGTAATGATTCATGCGATTAAGGTAGTCACTAAGGGAGTGATAACTTCGGTGCATCATTTCTCCCTGAAGACTTCCTATCAGACTTCCCATCGACTTAAGGCCAAGGTTCTGCGTAAAAGGAAGAACTTCTTCATGAACTAGGGCATGATTGAAATTAGCAAAGGATTTGTGAAAAAAACGTACCACTGGTCTTTTGTTCTCGCCGCTAAAATTTAAGGGATGATTTAAGAAAATGAGGGTTCGAGGCACTGAATAAATTTTTAGAACAAAAGTTTTTGTTTCCAGCGCAAATTTTTTTAATTCGCTTTGAAGCTCGTCAGAGCACCACTCATCTGCATCGATGGAAAAGATCCAATCATTTGACGATTTAGATACTGCCAATTGTTTTTGCGGCCCATAGCCAATAAAGGGAGCTTCAAAAAATTTCACTGATGGGTAGGATAAAGAAATTTCTTTCGTTTTATCTGTACTGAAGGAGTCGACAATTATAATTTCGTTACAAAAAGATAATGAATCTAAACAGCGCGCGATATTGCGCTCTTCGTTCTTAGTTATCAGAACTGCTGAGATTTGGTAATTTAATGACATAGTATTTTATATCACAAGTGAAAGAAATGGGCGACTCAAACATGAAAAACATGAAGAACATGGAAAACCTAAAGCATGTATTAATTTCAAGAACCGACAATTTGGGGGATGTGATTTTAACACTCCCAATAGCGTACTTTATAAAACAACAGTATCCAGAAGTTAAGATCAGTTTTCTGGGGAAAACTTACACAAAACCGATACTCGATCTCTGTCCGTTCATTGATCAGGTGCTCTTGTGGGATGAATGGGAGAAAATGGATAATGGGCCGCTCCTTAATTTAGTTGAGTCCTTGCAATTTAATGTTGTCTTGCACGTTTTTCCAAGAAAACGATTGGCCACCATTATGCAGATGGCAAAAATTCCTCTTCGCATCGGAACGGCCAAGAGGCTTTTCCATTGGCCATTAAAATGTAACCGGAAATTGTTTTTTTCAAGAAAGCGATCTGATTTGCATGAAGCGATGCTTAATATAAAGTTGCTCGCTCCAATCATGAATACAGATTTCATTTCTCGGGACTTAATGGATGAAATTACTTCTCAATTAATTCGTAAGCAAGACTTGAAAGCAACCCTACGAAAATATATCTCGGACTCAAAAATTAATCTTATCTTACATCCGAAATCGATGGGCAGTGCCCAGGAGTGGGGATTAGAAAATTTTGCAAAACTCATTAATCATGTTTCGCTCAAGGATGCGTTTCAAATTTGTATCACTGGCTCTTCCAAAGAGTTAGCGGAAATTAAGAAGAACATGTATCCGCTCTTAACGGAAATATCCAAAGCTAAATTAATCAATACTTGCGGATTATTCTCACTAGAGGAATTAATCAATTTTATTTCCCATGCTCAAATTTTTGTGGCCAACAGCACAGGCCCGCTACACGTGGCAAGTTTGTATGGCCTCAAAACCATAGGACTATTTCCACCCCACGAAAAAAAACCCATGCATGCTGGAAGGTGGTCGCCCCTTGGAAATAGCGTTTTCATTGTGGCACCGAGTGAAGGAAAACTGCTTAATGAAGTTTCCTGGGAAGAGGTTGCAAAAGTGATAAGTAAAAATTTCAATTTATTTTGAAGAGTCTGTAACTTATTCACTCGCCTTGAAATTAATCTTGTCTCCATCATAAAGTATAATTCTATTAGAAAGGAAAACTTTATGAAATTTTATCTCTTTATTGAATTTTTATTTTTATCAATTTTGATACAAAATACTTTTGCTCAAAATTCAGTTGGTTCAAACTTCTATACCAAAGAGCGACAAGTAAGCGGAAATACTGAAACTATCAAATTAAAAATTATTAACAATGAATCTGGAGATCAATTAGTAGATTTATACAGGACCAACACCTACAAAAGATTTTCTAAATATCTTTCGATCGGTGGCAAATTAGATGAAAATAACCACCTATTTGACGAATATCAGTTTCAGGAGCTAGCTAGAAATTTTGGTTTTAGTTTTGCTCGTATAGACTATGATAAAAATACTATTTTTAATAACTTTTCATCTGCTCTCAATAGTAGAGATGAAAAAGAAAATGAAGATGTTTTCATATTAGTTATTGGAGATCGCTACTACTACGTAAATGCCGTTTATTTTATTCGTTAACTTGTTTCTATTTTCTTTTCAATCTAAGTTACTTACTCTAAATTTCTTGGATGAAAAAAAATCATTCTGTTTTTGGTTTTGTTGCCATTTTATTTTTTATTCATCCACTCGCTTTTTCTCAGTATATTTATCCTGTCGATTTTCATGAACAAGATATTTACTACCGAACTATAACTGTTATTCCTGATGACCCGAGCCTCGTGGAAACAGCTATTCCAGTGAGTTTTTGGACGCAATCTAAAAATTATTTTTTTTTTGAAAGCTATAAAACTCGTGCGATGGAACAAGCAAACAAATTACTAGCAAACAATAATAATTCCAATATTCATCTTTATTATTATGAATCAAACCTTGGGGTTCGGCCTCATTGTGATGATAAGTATGGACCTAGGCATTTCTCAAAGTTTCTATCCGATACTACAATTGATCGAGAGGGTAGAGGAATTCAAAATAGCAATCTTCCTCTTAGTGATTTTTTTATTCGTGCAAGCGAATATCAAATTAAATGTATCAAAACTGATAAAGGTTTTTTAGGTGTGAATGGAGGTTTTGCACTGCTTCGATGGTTTGATTCATCCATAGGAGAAATCAGAGAAAGTGTTTTTAGAAGTTATTCCAATAAGGGGACTTTCTTAATTTCTGATTTATTTACCCAAGAAGATTTTGATTCGATCTACCAAGTGAGTAAACACAATTTTGTCGATCAATTTGGCGTCCCCATTCCCATCTATGAGGATTTGGCCGTCGCCGTCATCGATGGCCCTAGCATCGGTGGAGGAACTAATTTCGCTAAGAAAGGTGTTCAATTGGTTGTGCGAGCAGGTGGAGGTCGAGGTAGTATTCGTCCCTTAGTAAATGGCCTGGAAGCGTTAGATATAGTTGTTAAAAAATTGGATAATTTTGTTTATTTAGCGAATAAATTTCGCTTTCCGCCTCATGCCATAGAGTGGGTGACTGGATTTAAACTTCCTATTAATTTTAAAAAGCATGTTGGATCTTTCAAAGTATTTTGGCACGAAGGTGGCTTTACTATTAATGGTGCTCATACCGAAGAAGCTTTTTTTCAGGGCATAAATGCACTTAGAAAAGAAGCGCAAATTGCTCAAGTGGTCGTTTCAGAAAAGACACCTTTGAAAGGTTTCATTTTTGAAGGGAAGCTATTTGCCTATCGGCAAGAATATGTTGTGAAAGATATTTACGGAAATTCTATCAAGCGAGTTAAGACGTATTTTGATACCAATGTTATGCCAATTAGTGATATCCATGATCTTCTTTCTATCGCCGCTAATTCTGTTTACAAGAGGGCGATTGAGATTTCTGCGAAAGTTGACGATGTTATCAATATAAGGATCGGCGAGCTTAAGTTTAGAGGCGTTATTGGTAAATCAGAGGGAACAACTGGGCCGATATTATCTACCATTTTTCCTGTTGAGTAGGCTTAATTCAGTTATTAAGATAGTAAGTATCTAAAATCTTCGTAAGTTAACCTGCCAGAAAACACGTCATCACTTCCGTCTCCCTGCCCAAGTAAATCATTGAATAACTCACGTTTACTTTTTTGTAATTCTAAGACTCTTTCTTCCACTGAATTTTTAATGATGGGCCTATAAATCGTAACGGGATTTTCTTGTCCAATGCGGTGTGTACGATCAATGGCCTGCTGTTCAACAACAGGATTCCACCAGGGATCCATAATGAATACGTAGCTCGCCTTAGTTAAATTTAATCCTGTGCCACCGGCCTTAAGAGAAATTAAAAATAAAGGACATTCTCCATTTTGAAAACGGTTCACTTCATTTTGCCTCTTGCCAGGCAACATGCTTCCATCGAGACGACAGAAATTCCAATTGCGTTTAGCGAACGCCTTTCCGATGTGATCTAAGTAAGTCGTAAACTGAGAAAATATTAAACACGAATGATTTTCTTCTAATATTTGTTCTAGTTGTTCCATCAAATATTTTATCTTTGTGGATTGAAATTGATTCGTGTGTTGCCACAAACAAAGTAGCCTCAACTCGAGGAGCTGAGTTAAGATATTATTTTTCCCTTTCTCCTGAGAATTTAATTCTTCTTGGATCGAAATTAATTTTTGTCGATACTTAAGCTCCTCTTCTTCAGAAAAACTTAAGAAAATATTTTGTTCCGTTTTGGGAGGCAATTCTTTTAAGACTTGCTCTTTTGTTCGTCTTAGCAAAAAGGGACGTGCCATTTGTCTAGCAAAACTTCGTCCTTCAGATCCTTGTTGCGAAATTTCCGCACCTAAATTGGGCCCCCATACTCCGGGAACTGCAAGGTCCAAAATATTTGTAAATTCTGAAATGTCATTTTCAACTGGCGTACCAGTTAAACAAAGCCGAAATTTGGATTGAATTTTGCGTGCGACGGCCGCACCCAAAGATTTAGAGTTTTTCAAATTTTGAACTTCATCCATGACAAAAATATCCCAAACTTTTTGGGAAAAGAGTGAGGCGTAATCTCGTCTCAAGATCCCGTAGGAGGAAAGTACGATTCCTTCGCTGGGAAAGGATTGAGCACGCTCATTTCCGTAAAACAAAAAAGGAGAAAGGGAGGAGAATTTTTTAAATTCCATCATCCAGTTGTGGAGAAGAGAAACGGGGCAAACAATAAGTACCAATTTTCCTTTTAGGTCGCAGGATTCTAAGAACATGATGGTTTGAAGTGTCTTACCAAGACCCATGTCATCGGCCAAACAAGCACCTAGTTGTGATTCAAAAAGGAAACGAATCCAACGCTGTCCTTCAATTTGATAATCTCTTGCAATCGCTTTCCATTTATCTGCAACAGGAAATTCCGGTAGTGATTTTAAATTTAATAATTTATGACAAAGCTCCATTTCCGCTGGAGTGAGGATATCGAGGTGGCCCATTTTATAGAGCGCAAAAATTTCAAATATTCGAGATTTTGCGATTTTAACTTCAATTAAGGCAGAATCACTAACGTCAGGATTTTCTAGCTCCGTAAAGTTTTGTTCTTTTATCAATTGAAAGATGGATTGTTTTTCTGAATCCAGGACCACTAGGCCTTTATCAGAAAAAATGACTCCCGATTCCGATTTCATCTTCTTTAATAAAATTAAATCTTCAGGAGTAATCGAAACTTGGAATTCAAACCAGTTAATCTCAGAAGTCTTTCTTGTTACTTGAATATTGGGATTCCACTTTCTGACTAATCTATCTTGGTAGTAGATAGGAATTTCTAAAAGTTGAAAGTCGTGGAAGATGTAGCTTAATACGGAAAATAATTGTTTGCGAGTGATCACAAATTTAAGAGTCGATTTATTGAGGTCGATGGAGCTTCTAAAAACATTATTTAAGTTTAAGTGTTTTACGAGACTTGCCCATAGCTTAAGGACTTTTTTCGTTTCCCATTGATAGAGAGTGTCTGTTTTTAAATCATAGGAAAGAATTTTTTCTTGTCCTAAAACTAATGAAATAATTCTTTTTAATTGGCCGGAGCGATCGTAAGTATTGAGTGGCAAGGATTGAATGATTTCATTTTTTTTATTCGATTCTAAAGGGACGTGGTTAGCGTCTTCATTGATGACGTTTTGAATGAGTAAGTAAATTTTCTTTAAAAATTCTTGCAACTCTAACCTAGAGTGAAACCGCTCCAGTATTGGCCCTTCAGTGACAAAAAATTGCCAAATCCAAGGAGGACTCATCAATATGTCTTCTGTTTGCTCGGCCTTTACTTGAACGTCTACCGGTACTTCCCCCGCTTCTTTTTGGGAGAAGAAAAAATCAAATTCTAGGTAATTATCATAATGAGATTTCGTGATCGACGAGCGGATTTTAATTTCTTTGGGTTCATATTTTCCGCAAACACTTAGGCCTTGTTCACACTTCGATACTTCTAATGATGGCCACGCATTGATGACGTCATCGATTTGAAATTCTTTGGGGTGGTTTAAAATATCTTTGACAAAAGTTTTTAAGGCCTCGGGCTGTTCAAAGTGATTCCCGTTGCTCCAATCAAAGACTGATTGATCGGCGAATAAAGAGATCGTGGATTTTTCACCTGCTTCACTTGAAAAACTAAACGTAGGAAAAATTTGTTGATGTTCAAAACGTACATGCAAGTAAAGCGGCAAATGTTCAGGCCAGGGAGTAGCGGGTTGATAAATTTTGGTTGTTCCATCAAGAAGCTGATAGCTCAATTGATGAAAGCGATCAGTAACTCTGGTATTCAATAATGCCGTGGCGGCCGCAATATGAGTGCCGTACTCTAGTGGCCTTACGCCATGAGTAAAGGAAGGCACGTGAGCTTGCGCTGAGAAGAATTTCTTATCCCAAAGACTTTGTCCGAGAGATCTCGATTCTTGCAAAATAAATTCATAAAAAAGAGCAACAGAGTGTTCACAAGGAAGCTCTTTTTTTCCTAAGACACAGTTGCATTGATAATGAAGATCAAAATCTTTTCCCGGCCCTTGAGGAAGCCACTGAAATTTTATTTTTGATAAAATTTTAGGATTAGTGATGTAAACGCCAGAACACGTAAAACCATTTAAACCACTTCCTTTCATGAAAGAGATGGAAATTTGTCCGCGCTCTACTATCACTAGTGATTGGTCAAATAATCTATGGTCGCCCTGGAAAAAGGGCGACAGGGTTTGCTTAAAATGCTCAACATTAATTTTCAAAAGATATCATCCTTAAGCCGGTGAAGTAGCTCAGTTATCGAGATAGGACTTAAGTAATTTTGCTCTGCTCGGGTGTCTCAATTTTCTTAAGGCCTTGGCCTCAATTTGTCTAATACGCTCTCTGGTCACAAAGAAGTCTTGCCCCACTTCTTCAAGTGTGTGGTCAGATTTTTCTCCAATCCCAAAACGCATTCTTAAAACTTTTTCTTCTCTCGGTGTAAGTGTTGAGAGAATGGCCCGAGTTTGCTCCGCTAACGTCACACTCATGACAGCATCTTGTGGGGAGATAATTTTTTTATCTTCAATGAAATCACCAAGTGTGCTGTCCTCTTCTTCTCCAATCGGAGTTTCAAGGGAGATGGGCTCTTTACTGATTTTGAAAACTTTTTTCACCTTATCAACGGATAAATCCATTTTCACGGCAATTTCTTCAGGTGTGGGTTCGCGCCCCAATTCTTGAAGTAATTGTCTTGATGTTCTTGCGAGCTTATTGATCGTTTCAATCATGTGAACAGGTATACGAATCGTACGTCCTTGATCGGCAATGGCCCGCGTAATCGCTTGCCTAATCCACCAAGTCGCATAGGTTGAAAATTTATACCCGCGGCGGTATTCAAATTTATCTACTGCTTTCATAAGACCAATATTTCCTTCTTGAATCAAATCCAAGAATTGAAGGCCTCGATTGGTATATTTTTTAGAAATGGAAACTACGAGTCGCAAGTTGGCCTCAACCAATTGGGCCTTCGCTTTATCGGCCTTTTCTTCGCCCTTACCAATAATTTGATAAACATTATTTAAATCATCATAAGACATCCCTGCATCCATGGAGAGTCTTCGCAATTTACGAATAATATCTTCTTGATTACGAATAAGTTGTTCGATCTTAGCATCAGTCGTAAATAAATTTCTTGCTAAGTTGCGCTTGAAATTATTGTCTTCCATGATTTTGTTATAGAGGTCGCGGTACTCATCATCGTTATTAATTTCTAAGAATTTATAAATACGATCTTGTTGCTCGTATAAGTCTTTAAACTGCAAATAGTAATTTTTTACAGGTTCTACAAAACTATTAATTATTTTTCGGTTGAACGTTAAGTCAATTAATTCATCCGACATTTTTTTAAATTCAATTTCGTGGGCCTTATCTAATTTCTTTAGTGTTCCATCTTCGTTCACGATTTCTGAAAGCAACGTATCAAGTCTGATACAAAGTTTTAAAATGCGTTCACGCACTCGATCGATTTCCTCTTTTGGTGATTCATCATCGAGACCTCGAACTAAGTCTTTGACAAATTCGTCTTGTAATTCAGCGGAATTAATTTTGTCTTTTAGGCGAACAATTTCTCTTAGTGCGTGGGCAGAAGACAAACAAGAAAGGACAATTTCTTTTTCCCCTTCCTCAATTTCTTTAGCAATCTTCACTTCCCCTTCACGGGTAAGAAGGGCGACTGATCCCATTTTCTTTAAGTATAGCTTAACTGGGTCAGTGGAAGAGCTTCTTAGTTCTTCTCTCTCTTCTGCTGACAAGGCCTCTTCGATTAATTCGGCCTGAGTCATTGTTTCTTCTTCTTCGTCTTCTTTTTCTACGAATTGAATGTTGATGCGAAGATCTTCAAGCTTTGAGAGGATGTGATTTAAATCCTGGGTATCAACAATATTTGCGGGAATGGAATCATTGATTTCATCAACTGAGAGATGGCCCTGATCCTTTCCTCTTAGGCAAATTTTTTGGAATTCTTTAGAACTTAAAAAAGCAGAAACTAAGTTCGAAACCATGTTAAGACTCCCTTGCTCACTAACTATCTTGAACACCTGCAGATGTTTCAGAAGTTAAACGAAGCGGTGATTTTTTTAGTTGATTCATTAATTCATTAACTGATATTTTTAACTTAAATATATTTTCGTAAATGAGGTCTAGTTCCTTTTTTTCTAAAGGGGCCTTGCCCTTCAATTGGAGCTCTTCGATTTCATGCTGCCAAATAACTAACTTCCAGCGCATAAGTAAGTCAGTCGATGCTCTCGCCAACCCTCTTTCGGTTAAGGTCTGTGGGCGGCAGGAAAAAATAATGTCAGATATCCTGTTTTTCCACGGCGCTAGCTCTTCATGTTGTTCCAGATAATCCATAACAGTTTGATGAAACGACTCGTTCTCACCTGGAATCTCAGCGGTTTGCGTAAAAATAAATTTTAGTTTTATTAAAAATGCCCTAAACGGTTCATTATAGACGAGCTTAAGTATTTCTGCAAAACAGTTTGTAGAAAATATTCCAGGATAAGTAAAAATTTGCTTAAAAAGAAAATTTGCACCTTCGGGCCATGGAATTAAGGCCATTTTTTCAGGATTTTCGATTTCTTTGATCATTTGAGGAAGTGCTGGTGGAAGTTCAATGGCGACTTCGGGCGCTTTTGCTTGCTGGTTTTTCCAATTTTCTCTTTGAGCAGCAACACTATCCTTACCTTTTAGAAATTGTTGATAGGACTCAATAATAAAAGAGGCGTCAGAGTTAAGGCCCAACAACCGGGAGTGTTCGATGATTCTCTCTGTGGCCTCAAGCTCTACTCCCATGGGAGCGGTAAGAGCGTAAATTTCTCGCAATTTTTGCAGTTTAAGATCACGGTTATCGCCCGTATGTTGAGACGAAATCTGGGTTAATTTTTCATCAATCCAGTACTTCGCTTGGACAATTCTTTGTTGCATTTCCATCGCCCCAAATCGGTTTAAAAACTCGTCCGGATCCTTGGCGGGATCAAGATCTAATCTTTTTACTAGCAACTTTTGTGCCAAAAACATGGGAGCAATTCGGCCCATCGCCATTTGTCCGGCCTGATCTTGATCTAAGGAGAGATAAATAGAAACCTTGAGAGCGGCCATCATCTGAATTAAATCTTGGGAAAAGGCAGTTCCCATGGAGGCCACCGCGTTGCCAAGCCCATGCTTGTGCATCGTAATCGTGTCCATATAGCCTTCCGTAATGATGATGCTTTGATTTTCTCGAATCGAAGTTTTCGCCTTGTGAAATCCGTAGAGGATTTTCCTTTTATTAAAAATTTTTGATTCGGCAGAATTTAAATATTTGGGTATTTGATCTTTGTGGACGGCGCGCGATCCAAATCCCACTAATCTTCCCGCATGGTTTCTAATGGGAAAGAGAATGCGGTTTCTAAAAGTGTCCCGCCATTCGCCTTGTTCTGTTTCCTTAACTAAAGACAATTCTTTCGCAATAGCAATAGAGCGATCAAATTCATCTTTGGGCAATTGAGAGAGGGAGTGAACGAGAAGTGAGTTCCTGGGAGCAAAGGTGAGTTCAAAATTTTTTACTAAATCTTCATCAATGGATCTTTCTTTTAAAAATTGAGACCACTCCAAAGGGTTGTGTTCTTCGGTATAGCTTGTGTAAAGCGCCAATACCCTCTCCAGAAATTGATAATAGGGGAGCAATTCCAGTTCTTGTTTTTGGGGGCGATTCACACCTGAAACGTCTAGTTGAAACATGGAGCCGAGTTGTGTCAGTGCCGTTTTAAAATCCCATTTTTTAAATTCCATGGCAAAAGTGAGACTGTCTCCCACTTTTCCACACACAAAACATTTGAAAAGATTTTTTTGATCATTAATTTTTAGGGAAGGGTGATGATCGGGGTGAAAAGGACAAATTCCCTCGTAATTTAGGCCTTTTTTTTGGATCGAAATAAATTGTCCCACCACTTGCGAAATGGGGATTTGGCGCAGTGATAATTTTAGATCGTCAATGGAACTCATATTTTTACAATACCTAGGGCCTTGATGGTTTTAGATTGCTCTAAAAACAGTTTTTCAAACTTTGTGGGGAATTGACATAGAAAATTTCTTTCTTCTATAAAGTGAGATTCCTGATAAATATTTTCCGTTTGAAAAAAAATTTTAAATATTTCATTAGACTTTTGGACTTCATCAAGCATCCATTGATAATAGGAGTCGTCGTCTGTTTTTACCCAAACTTTTGCGCCCTCCCTCAGTAAGGGGTGCAAGTTCATTAAGAATTTTTTTTGGAACAACCGCCTTCGGTGGTGACGCTTCTTGGGCCACGGGTCTGGAAAAAAATAAAAAACTTCTGAAATTTCTTGAGGCCCAAAATACTGGTTTAAATTTTCTGCGTTAACCACAAGAAAACGAAAATCAAAATAGGGGAGTGAGTCATTTTTTAAGCTTTCTAATTTTTTGGCGAGGAAAAAACTGCGCTTGATTCTAAAATCTAGGCCAATAAAATTACAATGATCGTAATTCTTGGAGTAGGACATCATGAAGTCCCCGTATCCTGAACCAATTTCCAACTTTATTGGGTTTGTATTTTTGAAAATTTTTTCATTCCAATTCCCTTGATAAAGAGAGGATTGATCGTGAGTAAAAACAAAATCTTGAAAATCCAAAATTTTGGATTTGTAGGGGTTTTCAAAGGGCATAGGGAGCGAATCTAGCAAAAAAGGGCCCACAAGACAAATGTGGGCCCGAAGAATTTCAAATTTAGATGCAGATTTAGATTAAGCTAAAAGTTTCAATGCTGACTGCGGTGACATGTTGGCCTGGGCGAGTACTGAAGTTCCTGCCGCTTCCAAAATGTTCAGTCTTGCGGAGTTCGAAGACTCAACCGCATAATCTAAGTCGCGAATTCGGCTGTTACTTGAGGACATATTTTCAATCGATGTCTCTAAGTTATTGGTTGTTGATACCAACCGATTTTGCAAGGCGCCTAATTCTGAGCGTGAACCAGAAACTCGCGTGATCGCCTTATCAATATTTTCAAGTGACTCCTGAGCTCCCACTTTGCTTGAAACATCAATATCATGAATGCCAAGTGTTTCTAGCTTTGCATTAACTTTGCTAGATTCGTAAGAGATGCGGTCCGTTTTCTCTCCGTTGAAAATTCCCACTTGGAAATCTAGTTTTCCACCTTGGCCATCAAGAAGTCTCACTCCGTTAAACGTCGTAACTTCTGCGATACGGTCTACCTCTTGTTTTAGCTGCTGATACTCAGTATTGATAAATCCTCTTTCCGATTCACCCACAGTATCAGAGGCCGACTGGACAGATAATTCACGCAACCTAGTTAAAATTCCTTGAACTTCATTTAGGCCACCTTCAGCAACTTGCACATAGCTAATACCATCATTCGCATTTCTATTAGCTTGTTGTGAAGACCTGATGTGTGATTTCAATTTTTCAGAGATCGCGAGTCCTGCTGAGTCATCAGCTGCTCTTGTGATTCTCTCACCCGAACTCATCTTGGAAGTGGAAATCCCCTTATCGCGGGATACCATTTTCAGTGATCGTTGTGCTCCAATGGATGCAACGTTAGTGTTAATTCTCATTCCCATACTATCCTCCTCGGATCAGTATTCCTCCTTAAATTTTTATACACGGCCAGTGTATCCTCATACCCATTTCCTTAGGCACGAAGTGTTGTTATTGTTAGATAACCGCTGCCAGGCGATGTATCTTTTGTTGAATACTGGATCGGAGAATTTTGATTTTACTTGAGCGAACTAACTTTATTTTTAAAATTATTTTCGTAATTATTTTGTGATGAATTTTTGTTGAGTATTTCAGTCAAGATGGCGGCAGATTTTTTTCCACCATCAATCTCGATTAAGGCCTTGATTTTTTTCACAAGGTCCTCAATGTCCGACTTGTCTTGTAAGTTTTTAGGCCGCATTTTCATTGGACTTCGCGGGACTTCTTCTACGTAAATTATCTAAATGTTCTTCGATAATTTCATATAATTCCAGCTTAGTTGTCCTTGGATCCATGCCTTCGGGCATAGCGGAATAAATAATTTCATTGTCCAAATCTGAGAATACATACCAAGTATTTCCCAATTTTTGAAAGAGGACATTGTGTTGTTTTGCATTCGCATTCTTAGTTGATTTTTTTGCACTGACTGGAGTCATCCATTACCTCCCAAGGGTTATTCCATCATTACTTTCCTTTCGGATGTCTTAAATGGTTAACTGAAATTTTGTTTTATTTTTTTTCAAACGGAAAAGAATTCCAGGCTAGATTTTTTAAATCTTAGGTCGTTTCTTATTTTTTATTCCAAAGAATTTTAGTGGCCTCTACCTCGCGTTCATCATTGTAGTAAACTTCCACATCTTCCACGGAAACATAGGCCAATCTTCCGTTGCGATCAAATGTTTGGTAGTAGGGATGTTCATTTTTTAGAGTGTAAATTTCCGCTAGATTGGACGGCAACATGTGGTTATCATAGAGAACTAAAGTTTCACCTTTGATACGAAATTCTACTATGCTTTCTTCATTATCTTTTTCAAGATACAGCGGAGTTTGAGTTTTAATGACCACCGCCTGAGGTGCGCTCGCCACCAAATCAAAACTAAAGAGCAACAAGGCCAATCGCAAGCTTACTTGCTTTGAAATTGAGAGGATGTTTGTAGTCGGCCTTTTTAATTTTCTCAATTGTCTTCCACTCATATAAATCATGTTCTTTTGAATCTATTTTTATTTTATCCCCATTTACGATGGCCACAAAACATTTCTCTAAAATAGGCATTCCTTGCTTGGAAAAATACTTGTATTCAAATTTTAAACTGGTGCATTTTAGTACAGCTTTGTTCTTGATATTTGTCTCTTCACGCAATTCTCTTAGCGCGCCTTGCCTAAAAGATTTATCAAAAACCTCGATGCTTCCCGTCACGTTTTGCCAAAATCGACCGCGTTTTTTATTTGTTCTTAAGCGCAAAATAAACCATTGATCCATCAATTTATCGTAACGAACGACAACGACTTGTACTTTTTTCTTCGTAGGAGAAATTTTCATTTAAAAACCAAATCCTTTTTTACTTAAAACTCTTAAGTAGATAGAATGAACAGACGGCCTTGAACGAGATGTTCATAGTTTCTTATTATTGCTTAGGATCTTCAAATTTGGTAGGTTGCCCTTATGGATGCCCAAAATATTATTTATAACATTGCACTCTCAGCGCCAGGGTTTTTGATGGCCGTGGTGTTTCATGAAGCGGCCCACGCTTATGTTGCCCATCGTTTTGGTGATGATACGGCCATGCGACAGGGACGGATGTCACTCAATCCCATGGTGCACATCGACATGATGGGAACCGTGATTTTCCCTCTTATTGGAATTATTGCCGGCTTTATGGCCATTGGTTGGGCCACGCCCGTTCCCATTGAGAGCCGAAATTTTAAAAATTTTAAGTCGGGTATGTTTTGGGTGAGTTTTGCTGGGCCGCTTTCCAATATTTTACTGGGAACTTTCAGTAGTTTTTTAATGGTGCTCCTCGCGCTCCATTTTTCTGCATTTTCTTATACTCAACCCGTTACCCAAATTTTAAGTTATAGCGCTTCCATCAATTTTTTATTGGCGGCCTTTAATTTACTTCCTATCCCACCGCTTGATGGGGCAAGGATGATTTCTAGTTTTTTAAACTATCGGCAAATGAAGGTCTACGAATCCTTTGCCCAATATACCCCTTACATTTTTTTATTTTTGATGGCCTTGAGTTTTATGGGTGTCCATTTACTGGGTTATTTAATGCAGCCCGTTCAAGGAATCGGTGACCTCGTAACTATTATATTTTTTAAATTGCTAGGAAGCTAAACTATGTTGAATACGGAAATTCTCGTAAATTTAGAAGATTTTGATGGGCCACTTTCGCTACTTCTTCATCTTATTCAAAAAAAAGAAATGAATTTAGATGACCTGGATTTGTGCGAAATCACTCAGCAATACTTAAATTATTTGAAACTCATGCAAGATTATAATTTTGATGTGGCCGGAGAGTTTCTTTATATGGCGACGACGCTCGTCTATTTGAAGTCGCAGCGAAGTGTGGAGGAGGGAACGGATAGATTAATCGATGAGCAAATTAATGAGGCGATCGGTGGCCTTGAGGAAATTAAAAATAAAGAAGATCTGATTTCAAAATTGAAATGGCTTGAAAAATTTCAAGAAATCGGTCAACAACTTTCCAAAGTTCCCAAATTGGGGGAAGACATTTTTACCAGGCCCAAGTGGGATAAAAAAGAATTTCACCTCACCCCCACAACTACGATGACGATTAATGATCTCACCATGGCGATGGTAGATTGGATAAGGAAAGATAAACGCAAGTTTGCGCTCATGAAAAAAGATCGCACCTCTATTAAAGACAAGCTGGTTTACCTTAAAGATAAACTTATCGTTGGGGCACAAATTTTCTTTCATGATATTTTGCAAAAATCTGATGATATTTCAGACATCGTGGTTACTTTTATTTCTTTGCTTGAGTTATCTCGTTTAGGGCGTGTATCGATCATGCAAAATCAAGATAATGGTTATATAACGATCAACACGTTAAATGAACTTTCTCAACTTGATATAGAATCGGCCAATGGTTTTGATCGACCAAGTGATGTCCCCGCCGAAAAGTTAGATTCGGATGTTGACTTGACTAGCGCAATCCCTGAAACGACTACATTACAATAAATGAGTTAGGAGGACTTCTTATGAATATCAATGAAGAAAATGAAAACAATGATACGGTTTTAGTAAATGAAGTTCCTCCCCAATTACCTGATAATATCGAAGTCGCGAGTGAAAAAGAATCAGAAATTGAAAATGAAGGACAAACCGACTTAGATCGAATCCATTATATTGGTTTAAATTCTGAAACGTTAACCGCGGCCATTGAAACCATTATTTTTTTATCAGAGAAACCCATCAGCACAAATAAAATTAGAGATGCCATTGATCCCACATTGAGTTTGCGAATCATTCATTCTTCCATCCAGATTCTTCAAAAAGAGTTCGAGCTTCAACATCATGGAATTAGACTTTATGAAGTGGCCGATGGATGGCAATTTAGAACGAAGGCCTACTATAGCAAGTTCATCAAAGAGCACGTGAAAATCGCTCCTCTCCAATTAACACCACTAAGTTTGGAATTACTTTCCATGATTGCGTTTAAGCAGCCAATTACGAAAGTAGAAGTGGATCGATTGCGCGGCGTAGATAGCGGTCACCTTCTTCGGGGACTAATGGATAAGAAGTTAATTAAGATTGTAGGTAAAACAGATGATGCTATCAAATCGACTCAATACGCGACGACTCAAGATTTCTTAGAAATTTTTAATTTCAATAAAGTGGAAGATTTGCCTTCTTATACGGAGCTAGAAGAATTGGCGCAGGGAAATACTGTTGGCGAAATTCAGGATATCAAGGCCATTATTGAGAACAAAGATAAAGATAAGTTTGTATTTGATGAACTTTCTGAATTAGATCAATTAAGTGAAAATATTAAAAATATTTCTGTCAATACTGAATTTACGAGTTTGTTTAATAAGAAAAGTTCTGATACTAATGGCGTCGTGGCCCCTGCCGTTGGACTTTCCGATTTGTTAGAATCGTACTTGTCTCAAAAAGAATTGAAAGAAGAAAATCAACGCTCTTCCCAATCCCCTTACCCTATTGATTCGGCAGAATCCAACATTCCTAACGTGCCTAACGTGGAATCTGAAACAATAGTATTGAATGAAAAAACAGTATCCATCGAAGAATCTCCTGATACGGAGATAGATTTTTTATCAAAAGAACTAGATCATGCGTTTGAACGCATGCGTGAAAAGGATTTATGATACGTTTACAGAAATTTTTAGCAGATTGTGGCGTTGCCTCCCGCCGAAAATCAGAGTCTCTCATTCGTGAAGGTTTAGTGAGAGTGAATGGAGAAATTATCAAGGAAATGGGACACAAAGTTGATCCTCAAAAAGATATCGTACAAGTGGAAGAAAAATTTGTTCATTTTCACGATAAAGAAAAACTTTATTTTGTTTTAAATAAACCAAGAGGTGTCATCACCTCTGTTACAGATCCAGAGGGACGAAAAACGGTTATGGATTTTATTCCTCCTCTTAAAGATCGACTCTTTCCCGTTGGCCGATTGGACTACCTATCTGAGGGGCTAATCATCATTACCAATGACGGCGATATGGCCCATGAAATTATGCATCCCAGTCACGAAGTTACTAAGGTGTACGAAGTAAAAGTTTTTGGAATTGTCACGAAAGAGATATTACAAAAATTGAAAGATGGGATTAAGGTGGGGCGCGATTTTCTTAAACCGACCAGCGTGCGTGTGATTGGAGTACTGCAAAATAAAAGTTGGTTGGAATTTAAATTACAGGAAGGAAAAAATCGCGAAATTAGAAAGCTTTGTGAGGAAGTGGGATTAACGATTGATAAGCTTAAGCGAGTAGCGATCGCAGGTTTGAGCATTGGTCATTTGAAGCCTGGTGATTTTCAACTCTACACCAAAAAAGAGTTAGAAAAGGCGCTCAAGGAAGGGGATAAAATTCCGCTCAAAGTGTTGAAGAAAACTCCCATGAAAAAAACGGTAAATATTGCTGATACCTCTTCTCTAAAGACGGCCAGCTATTCTAAATCGGCTGACGACCCCACCTACCGAAGTTATCGAAAAACGGCCTACAATCTCACCATGCAACGGCGCAAAGAAGATCCTTTTGATGTGAAAGACAAGCGCGCGAATGTGAAAAAGAAATTGGCGCAGAAGCGTAGGGCCAGAAACTAGAGAACTAATTATCGAAGTTGACTAAGTTTTTTGAATAGAGATGATCGTGTAGCCAATCGGTCGCAAGTTCTAAGGCCTGTTCGGCATAGGGAATTTCAGATCCGCCTTTTTCTTGTTCTTTCACAAATTGTGATTGTTTCAACACTGAAGCGAGCATCTTGAGAATTTCTTGAGTTTGTTCAAAAAATTCTTTTTCTTGCTTAGTGGTGCTAAGGTTTAAAATTAGTCCCGTCATGGTCTTTAAATTTCGTTCCTGCTGCGCCGAGAGCTTATTATTGTTCACCAAAGAAAATTCAATATTAAGTCTTGTTACACCGTTCATAATAATCTCCTCTAATCATCCTATCGGAAGTTTTAGATAGAACTAGACAGGCCGTTTTGACTCTGATAAGTTGACCTAACTTGTTAGAATTTTTTCTCCATGTTGTCGCGGGGTGGAGCAGTCTGGTAGCTCGTCGGGCTCATAACCCGAAGGCCGTTGGTTCAAATCCAACCCCCGCAACCAATTTACTCAATTAGAAATAAATCCCCTCAAATTTTTCAACCTCCTTGGATTGTGTCAAAATTATATTCACCAGGAGGAATTGTTTGAAAACTTTAAATCAGTGGATGGACGTCTATGCAGAGTCACATCAAAACCCCACCAACATTAAAATTCATACCATCGCTGTTCCCCTTATTTTTTTTGCGTCAGTTGGGATGTTGTGGTTAATTCCTAATCCGGAATTTATGGGAGGACAGAAGATAAGAATTTTCCATTTAATCTTAGGCCTTGCCTTAACTTTTTATATGAGGCTCGGGAAAAAAATATTTAATACGATGCTTGTCTTTTTTTTACTTACGATCCTCATTCATTATTTAGGTTACTGGATTTTTTTTAATAATTATATTTGGGTGTTAGTTTCAATTTTTATTCTTGCTTGGGTGGCACAATTTCATGGCCACAACGTGGAAGGAAAAAAACCTAGCTTTTTTACTGATCTTCAATTTTTATTAATTGGCCCAGTATGGGTTTTAAAAAAAATGCGCCTAGTCTAATTTACACAAAATAAAAATTGCATTGAATTAATAGTCTAAGTTAGGTAAATTTGGGAACACATCACGCAGCCGTAGCTTAGTTGGATAGAGCACCTGACTACGAATCAGGAGGTCGTACGTTCGAATCGTACCGGTTGCGCCATTTCAAGAAAAATCAAAAACAAGTTGTATCGACTTAAACCATAATGGCAAAATTTTCCTATCAATCAGACCAAGAATAATTTCCAACTAATGAAGTCTTAAGAATTTGACGATCTTGATATCAATATAAATATCGATATCAATTCAAAAATTTACATGTGGAACATTTATGAGATTAATTTTTTATTTCTTTGTTTGCCTTTTTTCCATTTCTCAACTTTATGCTCAGCCTGTGATTTCGTCACAACCGGATTCTCCTAAAAAGCCTCCAAATGGTCAGAATGGAGATTCACCTGGAGATAAAGGAGGAAACGCCAACCCTCCAGAGGACGCTAAATCTTCAGGAAATATTGACGTTTATGTCAAAAGAGTTCCAAGAGGCAATGAATTTCTCTACGAATTTAAAATTATTAAAATAGATCCGTATACGGGCGCACCAAACGAATCTACTTATCAGTTTTCCGAAGACGGAAAAGAGATGATTGTGATTAAGGCCGAAGGAGTGGAAGGAGCGAATGCAGGAGATGGAGGCGACGGTGCAAAAGGTGCAGATGGTGACCCAGGCATTCCAGCTACTCCCTATTCTATTGGGACAGATGGGGAAGATGGGAAAAAGGGTGGGGATGGTGGACTTTCAACGAATGGAGGCAAAGGTGGGAACGCAGGACGAGTGAAAATTCATCTAAACTTAGAAGATCTCTCTGCTCTCAACCTCTTCAATGAACAAATATCCAAAGGTTTGCTTGACGGAGTTATTCCCGGTGGCCTTGGGGGAAATTTTGGTCGCCATGGCCGTGGTGGTCGTGGAGGCGAGGGAGGAGATGGTGGTTCGGAGTACAATGGTTCAAGAACGAAAACCGTGAGGGATCAAGACGGAAATGAACGTGATGAAACAGAATCCTATACCATTCAAGGTGGTGAAGACGGAGATCCAGGTAAGGACGGAAATACGCCCACCGATCCTTTGAGCCCTGGAGAAAAGGGAAAAGATAATACATTTGAAATTCATGTTACTAACACAGACGGTTCGGTTGATATTTTCACGAAAGGAAAGTTTCAGTATCAAGTAGAGTTTGTTAGCGTAACTTCTGGTGAGCCTTGGAAAGCTGGTAAGGGCGGGAACTTTGAACCCGGAGAAAAATTAATAATCAAATTAATTGTAGAAAATGTTGGAAACATGCTAACTCCGCCAGGTCAAAAAGTGATATTGAGAGTTGATCTTCCAAGTAGTTTAAATATTGAAGGAGGGCCTAACCAAGTTTTAGAAGTGGCCCTTAATCAATCTCTTAAACCCAATGAAAAGGTTGTCATCGAGCAGCCCATCGAAGTTAAAATCAAACCAGCATCAGGTCCAATTATAGATAATCAAGACCCGACAAATCCATTTACAGTTGCGGTTGAAACTTTTCAGTTCAGGCCCGGATCAAAAAAATTTCTAACGTCTGGTACCTATGCACCCGCAGTTGAGATTCACGCAGTGGTTGGATCCCGTACCTTAAAGCCTGGTCAATCGACTAAAGTTCGCTTCAACATTAAAAATATTTCGCCTGTGGACTTCGGGTCGGACAGTGAAACTGGACGTATTTTACAAATAAATATTCAACAAATGTTAGACCCACATAACTCAAATCCCAATCGTGATTTAGATTTGGGTGATGTTAAGTTTGTAGGCACGAATGGAGTTGAGATTCCACTGAGTGAAGTGTTTGCTGAAAAAATAAAGGATCTTAAAGCTGGTGAACAAAGGGTAGTGGAGGGAAAAATAATTCTTGCTTCCAATGTGAAAGCTTACCAACAAGGTAATGTGGTTTTTGATTTGTATTTAGGAAACTTGGGAAATTTAAAATTACCTGATCTCATTTGGAAAAGAGGTTTTAAGGTACAAGTTGGACGAAAGTTTGAATTGTCCAAAGATTCTAATAACCCCACCAAGCTAGTTGTCGTCACCAATAATAGAACGAGTAATTCAGAGCTTTTATTTTATCAAAATTTTGCGGATAAACTTGGCATTCATATGGCCGACTATAATTTGTCACTTTATGGAAAAATTGATTGGAAGCTTTTCAATGATCTTCAGGGTTCTATTGTTGTTTTTTTAAATAATGAATTTGATCCTCGATCTTCTCAATCATCTAATAATCCATGGCCTGCGGAATTTTTATCTATCAAAGACACGTTTGCACAATTTTATAATCACAATCAAAAAAACAATTTTCTCTTTGTGGGCCCACATGAATGGGGAGTAGAAATGGGAAAAAGAATCACTCCTTTAGTGAATACTACTCAGTCAACAAATTTTGAATCCCCCGAAGAATTATTAAACGCAATGCTAAAGGAGTCAGCGGCCACGGGAGTTATGGGTTTTGAAACTTCAGATATTGTTGAAATCAAAGCAGGTGTATTTGGAGAGAGTAGCGAAGACGCTTTGGAACAAAAGGCCAGAGAAATGGCGGAAAATTTGAAAAAAGCGCATCCCGAAAAACGGTTTTTTGTCACTTACGAGTATGATCCAAAAACAAAAAAAGGATTTTTTGGCATAATGAATAAAAAATCTTTGGGACAACTCATTGTCTATCGAAGCTTCGATCGCAGTGCCTCGCATTTTGGTTATTTTTGCACCGATGCTGGCCTAAGTTCCGATTCAGATTTGAATCTAGAGGCCCATTATTTTAGTTTATTTAAAATGATGAAAGTAGATGATGTTCTCAATTTTCTACTGACTCGCCCAGACGATCTTTTTGATTTAAATAGTGCTTTTGGCCGTGGAATGCAGGGCGCTCTTTTATCTCAGTTTGCCAGTGAGTTATTATATGGAGTTGAATCTCAAGCAACTGATATAAATAAACTTTTTCCTTCCTTTCAGCGGTTAAAATCATTTTCCTCAAACCAAAACTTTTCTGAGGCGAAGAAACGTTTCATGAATGAATTGTTCGCTCATTTAGAATTTATGATTAAACCAGACAATTCGGCTTGGGCGAATACCGCAAGTTTCGTAACGAGCATTTTCATTGTAAGCACGTATCAAGATAATTTAAAAAAATTATTAGCGATTGTTCAAAATGCTCACTTAGCAGGGGAAGAGGATTATATAAAAGCAAAATTAGCAGAATTGCGGAAAATTTATGCGGCAAGTGGAATGGATCTAAGGACTTTAATGCTGTCGTATATCAACGTAGGAGGCTACCAAGCTTTTAAAAGTATGCATGATGTCTTCCCCGATAATCCGGTTCTTCCTACTGGAGAGATGGCAAATACAGCTGCTGCAAACGCTGAATTGGATGCTAAAGCTCAAAAGCTGGGGGAAGACGAAGTGGCCTTGCGAACAGGAGATACAGGTGGGCAGTTAACTGAGGAACAAAGAAAAATTTGTGAAGAAAATGTTTTGCCTAAGGTGAAATAAATTTCAAAAATGAAGCTAAGAAACTAAAAAAACTTGGGTGTCGTAAAAATTTCTGATAGTGTAAATTACACCGAGGAGATTTTTTATGAAGAAACAACTTATGTTTTTGTCACTTTCACTTTTTTTTGTGACCTCTACTTTTGCATCACTAAAAATTAATACACCCGTTATCTTAAATGAACCTTTGTTTGATACTCTTTCAGGCAAGCCCATTAAGCTTTCGGACTTTAAAGGAAAAACAGTTGTGCTCGAGTGGTTTAATTCCGAATGTCCTTTTGTTAAAAAACACTATGATCTTTCCAAAAAAAATATGCAAAAACTTCAGGAATTGGCCCATACAAAAGGAGTTGAATGGATAACAATAAATTCTTCTGGAGAAGGCAAAGAAGGATATCTAAAGGACAGAGAGGCCGCATTTAAAGTTATTAATAAATATGAAATGAAGCCTTCCCATTTTGTGCTAGATCACAAAGGTATAATAGGAAAATTTTTTGGCGCCAAAGTAACTCCCCATATGTTCATCATTAATGGCCAAGGCAAGTTGGCGTATATGGGGGCGATTGATTCCATTAAATCAACGGACGTCAAAGATGTTGATAAAATCGATGTGAAGCGTTTATTTGCCGATTCACTTAATGAAGTGGTTGCTGGAAAAGCACCTAAAGTTGCCGTATCAGAAGAATATGGTTGTGGCGTGAAATACTCCAATTAGTAATTTACTTATTTAATTGCCTTGATCCTCAACTAGCAGGATTAATTAGAAATGTTGAACTAGATTGACGGTTAGTCATCATCATTGTTGATGACTAACTTAAGATAAAACTTACAGTAGTTGGAAAAATCTTAGTAAAAGCTATCATTTCTCGTGCTCCTGTGATAAGATGCAGGAACCTGGGAAGAATTTTTTTTATTTTTCTAACCTTGTTTATATATTAAATTGATATTGTCTCTAACTCTTGGAAACGGTCTTGTTAAGTATTAGAAAAAGCTACGATTGTTCATATTTTCCGGTCACCCTTTTTAGCATCTCTGTTAAATTCTTGATGTTCCCTAAAAATGTTGGCCTTTATTTTCACCCCCTGAGGAGGATCCATGGGTAAGAAACTGTATGTTGGTAATTTACCATTTTCTGTTCGCGAGCAAGAGCTTCAAGACATGTTTGCTCAAGTTGGGCAAGTTGAGTCTGCGAAAGTGATCACTGATCGTGACACAGGAAGAAGCAAAGGGTTTGGCTTTGTTGAGATGGCCAGCGAAGACGAAGCAAACGCAGCAATTGCAAAATTCAACGGAAATGACTTTCAAGGTCGTCCATTGAATGTAACTGAAGCGAAGCCACAAGCTCCTAGAGAGCGTGGAAGTTTTGATCGAGGCGGCTTCGGCGGCCCACGTCAAGATCGTGGCGGTAGCGGCGGCGGTGGTGGTGGCGGTTTCCGTGGTGGAAATCGTGATGGCTTCTCTAAAAGAGGCTTTTAGTTAGACCCCCACACGTTATATTGAAAATTTTAATGTAATTTTTGAGATATAACTGGGCCCGGGATATAAAATGATATTAATTATCGTTTTGTGTCCCGGGTTTTTTTTGGCATTTTTTAATTTGACTTGATCGCCTAGTCCCCATCATTTCCGATGGCCTCAACTGGACAACCAGTTAAGGCATTTTCACATTCTTCGATTTCTTTTTCAGTGATCGGTTGTTTCTTAACGTAGGCCCTTCCTTCTTTGTCATTCATGGCAAAAAATTTGGGAGCTTCAACGACGCAAGCATCACAGGCAATGCATTGATCATCTACAAAATATTTTCCAAGAACGTTCTCGGAATTTCTTTTATGTTTATCGGCCATCTTAATCAACCTCAGCTCGGTGAAAAACATCAGAACTGTATTGCTGGAAAACCCTGAGTCGGCAAATCCGAGGTATGCAAGGGGAGAAAATGCATAGGCATTTTCGAGTAAACGTGACCGACTTAGGCTTGGTTGATACCAAGCCGCAGGGAAGGGAGCGGTTCTTGCGACACAGCAGACCGACGGATTTCCCGACTCAGGTTAATTAAAGCATATCTTTATTGATATTAATTCTCGCATGCTCTCTCAATCTTTTTAATATTTGTTCTCTTTGAGCTTGAACATATTTTTGAGACAGATCATCTGCGGAGGGAGTGGTAATTTCTTTTTTTGGATCTTCATCTGCAACCACTGTGACAGGTTTCTCGCTCATGTCGACGGGAATAACATTTTCAATTTTAACCACTAAAGTTTCAGTAGGATTATCAAACGTTAATACATCCCCCGGTTTTGGTGAAGTAAAAATTTTTTCAAATTGACTTGTTTCAAGATTGATAGGGCCAATTTGTTTTTCAATCGGACTTAAGATGGATTTCTTCTCAAAGGTAAAAGAATACTGTTTTTGTATTTTTTCAATCTTTGCTATGTCCCCAGCTTTAAGTAGTTCTTTTAAGTTATCCACTGTTTCTTTTACTAACGCCTTAAGTTCTTTGGATTTTAAATTTCTAATTTGTTCTTCCGCAAGTTCATGACTTACATCATTTAACGTTTTCTTGGTTTCTACTTTTTCATCATCAACTAAGAGCAATAAAAATGACTGTTCGGTTTTAATTGGGCCAAGAATAGATCCTTTAAGGGGTGCGTTTACCTCATCTTTAGGAAACAAAGCGCCTTCAATTTCTGGAGGCAATCTTCCAGCAGAAACCCACCCTACATTGCCATTTTTCTTATCAAATTTAGGATTTTTAATAAAATTTGCGGCGTTTAAAGTTTTCTTTAATTCTTGAGATTCTTTTTCTGCCGCAGCAAGTGTTTCTGGGGTGTAGTCAACAGAGATAATCTTAATATTTTTCGAGGCCGGCGTTTCAAAGCGATATTTATTGCGAGTAAAGGAATTTTCAAGGACAGATTTATTCTTAGGGTCTTTAACAAATTTTATAATTTCATCAGCTGAAATATTTAAACCTGACTTCATATTATTATGAGTGACACGAATCGCGTTGACCTCGATGCCGGATTTTTTAATTTGGGAAATTAAATTTTTACTTTTGTTCGATACGGGATAAACGTTTAGTAAATCAATCATTTTTCTTTGTGCGAGGTCTTGCATCATTTCATTTTCATATTGACCAGGACTCAACTCAGCATTTCTTAAAACGATTTTATATTTGTTAACATCAAATTTTTTGTCTGTTTGAAAATATTCTTGTTCTTTAATCGTTTCTTTCACTTCGTCAGGTGATGGCCAAATTTTTTGGTCTTTTGCGAGATGGATAATTAGCTTGCTGTTAATTAATTCATCTAAAATTTTTTGTCCGAAATTAAATTGCTTTCGTTGGGCAGGCGTCATTTCTCCCATACCCAACATTTGTTCGTATCGCTTTGAAGCACTCGCATATTGTTTGTATCCAATGTCCTCGCCATCAACACTGGCGATCGCTGTTTGGCTTGTGAGTTGCACTCGATCGCAAGTACTAAGCGCAAAACCGACTCCGATTAAGGCAAGAATAACTCCAACGAAGATTCTACTTTTGTGGGCCTCTTTGTCGTTTGGTTTACTCGGGTTTGGACTAAGGAGCGAGTGTGAACTTTTCATGAAAATACCTTTTTGAATTATTTATCTATAGGATTCGAAATTTTACCTTAAAAAGTTGGTTTCTGAAAGAGCTTGTTGTCGGACATATTTCTTTTCGATACCCTAAACTGGTACCCAATATTATCAAAATTTCTGACTCAAAAACATTTGGTAAGACATGAAAATAGGCCTCGATCAAACGACCAAAAATAAGGCAATGAGCTATATCCTCGTTACGATTTTGTCGTTTAGCGTCTTTATTACTTCTTCTGAAAAAATGGAAGGCCCTTCATTTATCAAAAAATTGATCGTTGAATCCATCGGCCCATTACAAGGCGGAACCGCCACCATCAAACGACAATTTTGGGAATTTGTAGACAACTACCTCAATATTGTCGATACGCGCAAGGAAAACGAATTTTTACGTTACAAAATTTCCGAGTTGAGCCAAGAAAATTTTTCCTTAAAAAGTTTATCAAAAGAAAATGACCGCTTAAAAAGCTTGCTCGCTTTTGGTGACCAGATAAAATATCAAAAAATTCTTTCACAGGTGATTGGCTGGAATTCCACAGCGGAGTTTAAGGTTTTAAGGATTGATAAAGGCTCTAATCAAGGCATAGTGCCGAGAAGCGCAGTTATAACGTCAGAGGGTTTGGTGGGATACACTTATGTTGTCTACCCGAATTATACTGATATTTTAACTATTTTGGATCCGAATAACCGCGTTGACGTAGTTGTGGAACGAACCAGAACTCACGCTATCTTGGAAGGTTTTTCAGATCAATTTTGTCGAATGAAATTTGTTCCGAGGACCGAGGCCTTGGTGGTTGGTGATTTAGTTATTTCCGCGGGTTTTGGAAAGTTGTATCCCAAAGGAATTAAGACCGGTACGGTGGAAGTTGCAGAGCACGACTCAGTAGGAATAACCCAAAAAATTAAAGTTCGTCCTGCCGTTGATTTTGAAAAACTAGAAGAAGTGGTGATTTTAATTAGGCCTGCCTTGCCTGATGAAAGTACGGCTGCGGCGAATGCTAGTGCGAATGCGAATTCGAATTCGAGTGCGAGCACAATTAATAACATGACGGAAAAAACAAAATTATGATGAATTCAAGGCATTCTTCCCCACTCATGTGCATGATGAAAACAGTTTTAATCTGTGTGTTTTTTGATTTGTTTTTTATGATATTTTTTCCGCTCATTTCTCTTAAATGGGTCGCCGTCTCGGTTACTCAAGTGGCGATTATTTTTTTATCATTTACGGTAGGATTTGCATGGTTGCCCTGGGGAATTTTAACTCTTCAATTATTCCATAGTTTGTTTTCGCTAGAAGGCTGGGCGTTAGGAACGCTCATTGGAGTTATTATTTGCGTTGTTATGTCTCGTCTGAAGGCGATGATTCAGCTCACTGGGCCTCTGTCGATTATTATGACAACTTATTTTTTACAATTTGCTTGGTGCTTAATGGCAGGAATTTTAACATCCCTTAGAAATCACGATTGGAAATTTTTTCAATTATTTGTCAATCAAGGACTGACTTACGGATTAGTGACCGCCGCATTATCTCCCTTGCTCTTTTTTATTTTTCGCAACATTTGGTTGGTTCCTACCAATCCCTTTGATCATGAGAGCTAGACATGTTTGGTGAAGATGATATTGTCAGGCTTCATGAAGAGCGTGCCAACCTTATATTAGTGATCATTATCTTTTCTATGATGCTCATCTTGCTGAGGCTTGCTTACCTTCAGCTCTATAAAGGTGATGTGTTGCTTCAATACTCACTCGAGAATCGTCTCAGGGAAGAAGTGATCTATGCACCAAGAGGTGTGATTTATGGGAGAAGCGGTGAAATTTTAGTTGATAACAATCCCAGATTTGATGCCATTTTAACGAGACAATACGTAAAGAATAAAGAAGAAACTCTCAAGCGATTATCGCAAATTTTAGTAATCCCAAAAGAAACTATTCAACGAATTATTCAAAAAAATTCTTTTCAAGCTGCATACCGTCCCATCGTCATTAAAAAAAATATTTCGATGGTTGAAGTGGCGATGATTGAAACGGAAAATGAAAATTTGCCGGGTGTGAGTGTCGATGTTTTTATTAGTCGAGAATATCTTGATGAAGAAGTTGGCTCCCATGTGCTCGGTTACATTTCTGAAATTACTCAAGATCAAATTAATTTGTATAAAATGCGAGATCAATCCAACTACAAGTTGGGGGATTTTATTGGCCAGTTTGGGCTCGAAAAAGAATATGACAAAGTTTTGAGAGGAGTAAATGGAAGGGAATACGTAGAGGTTGATGCTCACGGAAGAAAGCGAAAATATATCAATACTGATAATTTATTTAAAGGCGTGGAAGATATACCATCAGTTCCAGGAAATAATTTAGTCTTAACTCTTGATAGAGATATGCAACTTGCTGCTTATCAGGGATTTAAAGATAAGGCCGGAAGTTTAGTGGCCATGGATGTAGAAAACGGAGAAATCTATGCCATGGTTTCTGCGCCGGCCTTTCAGCCGTCAGGATTTACGAGAGGAATTGATAAAGATTATTGGGAGTCATTAGTTAATAATACGCAACGGCCCCTTAGAGACCGAGTGATTCAAGAACATTATTCTCCTGGTTCAACGTTTAAACCCTTTACTGCCATGGCCCTACTTGATCAAAAAGTATACGAGCCGAAAACTGAAATTAGTTGCACTGGTGGACTTACGCTGGGAAATAAAACTTACCACTGTTGGAAAAAGGGCGGGCATGGCTCAGTAAATTTACTTCGTGCTATTCGTGAATCGTGTAATTCCTATTTTCAAAAAGCTTCCCTGAAATTAGATATTGATGATATTGCAAAATTTGCAAAAATGTTTGGAATGGGATCACGCACTGGAATTGAATTGCCGAGAGAAACATCTGGTTTGATTCCCACAAAAGATTGGAAAATGAAACGAAATGGAAGAGAGTGGCAAAAAGGGGAAACACTGTCTTGCGCCATTGGACAATCTTATGTTCTTGCTACGCCTCTTCAAATGGCAGTGGCCTATGCAGGAATTGCGAATCAAGGGAAAATTTTGCGGCCTCACTTGGTTAAAGAAATTAAAAATAATAAAGGGCAGCTGTTGCGATCGTCGAGTGTGGAGCTACTTTCCCAGGCAGTGGTGCCAGAATCATTTTTAGAAATCATCAGACAAGGATTGTATGAAGTCGTGAATTCGCCCACAGGAACGGCCTTTTATCACCGTGGCTCAGGATTGGAAATGGCAGGAAAAACGGGAACGTCTCAAGTCATTGGTGCAAGTGCTGATAAGGTTTATCAAAAATGTGAAGAGATGCCATATGATAAACGACATCACGGTTTA
>JARXAH010000053.1 GCA_029865945.1 Bacteriovoracaceae bacterium
AAATCTTGAACCTGACGAAACTGGGAATTCCAACCACCGTGTTCAATAAATTATTTTTTTCGAAATAAGACCCCGGGCCCGATAGGATTATCTAGGCTAGAAATGAGATGCTCAAACGAAATCCAATTCGTATTAACTTGCTTTAATTTCATAGAATCTGAATCAATTAAATCGTAACAAGGGAAGGTTAATATGACGTCTTCTTGTTCGAAAAGTTTATAGGACTCGGCCAGCAAAGTCGGAGCGTAGAGATCATCAGAACTTAAGTAGCCAAGTATTTCGCCGCTACTGGCACTCCAACCTACATTCATGGCCGCTGATTGCCCTAAATTTGCTTGCTTAATTAAGATAAATTTATGGGTGACAGATAATTTTTTTAAAATTTCTACCGTATTGTCGGTTGATCCATCATCGACCACAATTAATTCTAAGTGTGGATAAGTTTGCGATGACACGCTCTTAATCGCTTGTTCAATATAGGTTTCGCAATTATAGACTGGTATCACTATTGAAATCTTTGGATGATAACTATTACTCATGTCCATTTTTATCCAATTATTTTTCGTACTTAAGATTAATAATAAGATCTGAAAATTTTGCTATTCCCGTTCGATGGGTAACTATAATAACGGTAGCACTACCTTTAAATTTTAAAATGGTATCTGCTATTTTTTCTTCTGTTAAGATATCCAGGTTAGCAGATATTTCATCTAAGATTAACAGCTTTGGCCCTCTCAAAATGGCCCGTGCGATAGCTAATCTTTGTTTCTGTCCTGTGGATAGGGTGGTGGCACTTTCATTGATTGCGTAGGATAAATCCGAACCAATACTAAAAAACCAATCTTTTAATTCCACTTGCTCGAGCGATTGAATAATAGCAGCATCAGAAACGAAACTTTTTTGTCCATAGACCAGATTTTCTCTTAGGGTCCCTTCAATTAAAAAAGGATCCGACCCCACGTACGCGATAAGGGAGGCATTGGAGGCAATGTAATCCATAGGAGATTGCCCATCAATATGCACATCGCCCTCATCTGGAGTTAAGATACCCATAATTAAAGCTAAAAAAGTAGACTTCCCCACTCCGCTAGGGCCCATAATAACTACTTGCTCACCAGGCCGAACTGAAAAATTCATCCCACTAAAAATACGGGGAGCCCCTTCGTGATAGCGAAACCATAAATTATTGACCATCACACTTGGCGGATGATTTTCCGCTTTTTTTGCAAGCGGAAAACTTTCGTTTATTTTTTTGGATTGATCTGTTTGGGATTTTAAATTTGGCTTCGATTGGAAGATACTTATTTCCGAAATTTTTTTCTCCCATTTTTCAACATTTTCCTTTTTGATATCCTTAAAAAAAACCCAAGACGATTTCAAGAATGGATAATTCATTCCTGCTATGCCTAAAAAATTTGCCACCTGACTTAACAATTGAACGAATCTTAAGAATAAATATAAAAAAGAAATGAAAATACTATTTTGAATCAACTCATAGGTATGGTGGTAATAAATTAAAGAAGAAATAAGTATAATTCCAAAAGCTGTGGGAATGTTGGCCGAAATCAAAGCTAACAAGTTGGAAAAAATATGCTTTGTAGAATAAGCAATTTGAAGATTAGTAAATCTATTTATTTCATTTTTTTCAATCTGAAGAATTTTAATTAAAAACCAATTTTTATAAATTCTAATGACCGCTTGAAAAATATTACTGTTGATCGTAGGCATATCGACTGAGATACGTTGGATAATTTTTTGGAGAGCAACAATGACAAAACCCGATACACCTAAGAAAAAAATTCCCGCCAAAGTATACGTAAGGGACATAGAAACAAGAATGAATAATATTAAAATGGCCTGCATAGAAAGTGGGAGAACGTGGGCCAAAGAATGAAAACAAATAGCTGCCTTACCAAAAGTTTCTGCAAACATAGAGCTGATATTGGATAGTGATGAGAATTCCCGTGTGGAATTTAAAATTTTATTTACGCTTATGAGTTTTAGTCTAGTTTGAAAAAATTCATTGGAGACAACAGCACTCAAACCAGTGCAAACATATAGGCCACTTCGCAAAAATCCTAAAAGTATCAACAAATAGAGTCCGGTAGACATCTTACTGAATTCAAGCTTTATGCCAAAAGGCATAACAACTTCTTGATTCGTAAGACCAATGGATTGAAGAACAATGACAACAAAACTTGAAAAAAAAATTTCCACTATCGCGAGCAAAAGGCCTGCAGTTATGCCGAAGGCAAGCCAACTCATCGATTTTTTTCCGATAAAATTTAAAATATGCAAAAGGGATTTCAACTTCTTGCACTTTTTAATAATTTCCAAGTAGATTTCGCCAATAAGTAGATAAATCTTGGCGAGTGATCTCGGAAATAAACAGACATCTCTGGAATAGACAAGAAGTATTCTCGACCAATGAATCTTCTTAAAATTTTTCTTCTAAAGAAAAACTCCCATCGATACGCTAGATTTTGAAAACCTTGAGGCCTTGGAGCAATATTCAAATTATTGGCATTTAAAAATTTTTGATTTTCTATTTTGAGCACAATATTTGAGAGAAGCTCTAACCAAGACTCCATAGAGGATTGCTTGGATAGGGGGAATTTTAGAATAGTTTCCCGAGGAGAGAATAATTTACTTGAAATCATTTTTATCGAGCTAGAAAAATCTAAATCAAATAGACCGATTTTGTTTTTATCACTTGCATTCATCGAGGCAAAAATACCAACCGATTTCATGATGATCGGCGTATTACAAAGCGCTGCCTCAATGGCGGCCAAGCATTGAGTCTCCACTTCAGAGCCGAGCATAAAAAAATCTGCACAGTTGAGAAGCTCAGCGAGATCTTTCTGAGGAATTCGAGAGAACAATTTAACATTAGGCGCACTAAATTCTTCATTGTACTTAGTGACCACAATCCAATGGACAGATCGGTCTTCTTCAATACATTTTTTAACCCGGCCCCACCCTTTCACTTCATTGAGCGCCCCTACAAAAATTCCCACTACCGCGCCAGTAGAAATTCCCCACTTTGCTCTCATCAAAAGTTTGTCCATGGGGCGAAATAAAGTTTCATCTACGCCCACAGGAATCATTTCAAAAGAATATTCCGGATAGGAGGCCATGGCCTCTATCGAATTAGTCACCAACAAGGAGGCATGAGAAAGATTTTTTTCTTGATCAAAAGATGGGTTGCCCATTTTCCTTAGATCATCTTGTAGAAACGCTACGGTGAAGCGAGAAGTATCCACCAAATCAATAAACGAGGCGTTTTGAACAACGATTTGAACATCATTGGCATTTTGAGAAATGTAACTTGCAAAGTGCTTCTCTTTTTTCCCTTTTGCTATCTCAAAATCAACACCGATCGTATTTGGTAATTCTAGCAATTGATCCCATAAAACTTTTTCGCCCATAGTACCAGTGACAATATCATTGCATACCGCGACGCGAGGTGTATGAGCTTCTTGAATTTTTAGCCCACGCTCTTCAGATCGCTTTTCGCCCTCTTGAAAATGATAAACGACGCTACTAAAACAAGTTTTATGTTTAACGCCGATGCTTTCAAGCTTTGCGACAAACGCTGTGTCTCCAGAAATTAATTTTTCGCCCGGTTTGGAAATGATGGGGAAAAAAATATCACTTCCCTCAACAATGTTGCCTTCCGGATAACAACCCACTTTTTCAAAAACGTCTTTACGAACTAAAAGTGGCATATACAGTCCACCAAGTTGATCATCCTTGCTTGAGAGAATACTAGCGTAACTTAAAAATTCTTCTTCTCGATAGTTGGAAAAGTCATGACCAAAATTTTTCTCAATTCCATATTTTCCGGTGGGAATTTTTCCTGCCTCCACTAAACGCGAAGCCACACAAGAAGAGCCATCGTAAGATTGATATAGGTTTTCAACCCAGTTAGGAGTAAAGGCCATATCGGAATTAATTAAAATAACAAAATCACCTTTCGCTTTTTTCACTCCATAGTTGTAGGCACGATAGACATTATTGATATAATGCTCTTGACGATGCTTCTCGGTGTTTTCAAAAACATAATGTGGGATGTAGTGTGATCGCAAATGATTTTTTACTTCCTCGGTGGCATCGTTGGCAATGAAGTAAAATTCTTTATCTGTTAAATCCGTGTACTTAAGAACCTGTTGATAAGCAAAATCCAACCACTGAGTATCTTTAAACACAAGACAGATAATAGAAATTTTTGGTTTATTCACCTGAGATTGAATCGCAAGTGAGTCAGAAAAATAATCGGAGATGGATAATTTTTCTGGACACGTAGGATTTTGTTCAATTTTCACTAAATCTCTATCGTAATCCACCATTTCTAACTGCAATTGAGATTCATCAATAAATCTGTTTAAAAGAAAATTTTTCTGTCCGGCCTTTCGATAAGTAAAAAATTTTCTTAAAATAAGATCTTTTCTAGAAAACCCGAGATGCAAAAGTTTTATATCGAATCTTTCTTTTATTTTTGTGACGTAAGCTGGGTGCAAAGTTTGATGGAGTGTATTAGCGTCAAAAGGAAAAGGCTCAAGTTCTTTATTGTGTCTCCATAATTTAACCGGCTTATACTCATTAAAAAGGCTATCCACTCTCCTAAAATTTGTACTTCTCCATAAATTTACAAAATCAAATTTCATCCCCTCAATATCCTCGGCGATGATTTCTTTACATAGCTGGTCCAATTCGCTCTTACTCAAAACGAGAACTTCGTCTGCATCTAAACTTAAGATAAAATCTGCTCCAAGCTTCGTGGCGTAATCTAGCATTTTCTTTTTGTGGGAGACTTCAGACTTGAAGTTGTTTTTCGTACTTCTGATAACGTGCGATGTTTTCTTTAGTGAAAATTCCCAACTCCCATCAGTACTCCCGTCATCGTAGACAATGATTGTGTCCACTAACTTTTCTAAATTTTCAAAAAATGTGGGAAGTAAACCCGTCTGGAGTTCATTATAGATTTGAACGATGGCCACAATTTTATGTTTCTCTTTCTTTTCCACGCTAAATTCCTTATGAAAATGACTACTACTTTTGAAATCCTTTTATATCGTTGGCCTTTCCCAATAAAATTTTATAAATACCCATGATGTGCCCTTTAGATCTCAGTGCATGGGACTTAGACCGAAAATACAAAACTCTCACTAAATTTTTCATGATAAGTCCCAACATGCTCCACAAAACCGCTGGCCGATTGAAATCATTATATTTATTTACAAAATACCACCAAGAGGTAAGTTGCCACTCACCGATACTAACTTCCTTCCCAATCGAAATCCCGTGATGATAATGGTAACATTTGGATTGAGAGCTAACCATTAATTCATACTTACGAGAAACACGATAAGAAAAATCGATATCTTCCATGTAACCAGTTCCAAAAAACCATTCATCGAATAGGTAATCTTTAAAAATATGACTGGCCCAAAAAGTCGCACCCCCGTAAAGCCAATCAGTTTTTAGATCCGTTTGCGTACAGGGAATGACGGCCGGATAACCAGAGGGAGTAATTTTCCCTGGTGTTGTGGAATCCATTAAAAAAAATTTATTGTACGTCGGAGTTTTTGGAATGGGTTGATTTAAAATATTTAAAGCAACTCCTTTTAATTTAGGAGAATTTTGGTTTTTAATAAATTCTGCCAGATTGGCGAGGCAATCTTCTTCCAACACTAAATCATCATCTAAAAAACCCACCCAATCTGCATCGGTCTGAATTCTGGAAATCCCCACGTTTCTCTGCTTAGGCAGCGAAGGAGGTCGACAGGCAACGTAATCGATTGAAAAATGAGACGAATACTTAAGGGCAATGTCATCAACAGGTCGATCTGATCCATCTACGATGATAACTTGATCAGGTTTCTGTTTTTGGATGCTAATCGACTTGAGAAGTCTTTCGATGTCATAGTGTCTATCTTTGGTTGGAACAATGAGTACTATTTTCATTTAATAATCTTTACTTAAAAATTTCATTAAAGAAATTAATACAATTTGCTCTAAAAATCGAGTCGTTAGGTACTTGGACTTTTTCGATCTTGCCTTGATTTCTTACAAGTATTAACGAAAGGGCAGCGCCCACATTTTTTTTATCTTTGGCAATGGCGCTCATGAAGCTATCTATGGGAATAGGAAAAGAAAGATAATTTCGGTAATTTTTTTTTAATCCTTCGTGCCAATTCAAAAAAATATCTTTACTAATTCTGCCCATCATCATGCTTTGATAGTTGGCCATATCCATTCCAAGCGAAACCGCAATTCCGTGGGGAATCGCAAACTCGGTAGCGGACTCGATGGCGTGCCCATAGGTATGTCCATAGTTCATGGTGTTACGAATACCTTTATCAAATTCATCTACCTCAATGAGTTCTTTTTTTAATAGTAGTGAATTTCTAATGAGAAGATATAGGTTATTTTTATCGCTCAAAGCGCTGTCATATTGAAGAAGACATTTTTCAAAAAATTGCTCGCCCGTAACCATGTGCACTTTAAGAATTTCTCCCATCCCAGAAAGGATATCCAATTCACTTAGCGTATTTAAAAAATGAAAATCTACATTTACTTCTCTGGGAGGATAAAAAGTGCCCATTAAATTTTTAAATGCGCCAACATTAATGGAACTTTTTGAACCGATACAAGAGTCGCATTGGGCGAGCAAAGTCGTGGGGAAAAAATCCCAATCCATGCCACGATAGAGGGTGGAGGCCAAAAAACAAGTTATGTCTTGAATAATGCCGCCTCCAACGGCCACCAACTTATGATCAATTTTTATTCCGTTTTCCATTAAACTTTTAACATAAACAGAAATTGAATCTACATTTTTATTTTTTTCAAGCGCCTCAATTAAGATGTAATTAAATCCTTTCAAGGATTCAGCAAAAGAATTTTCATATTTATAAAAGAGATTGCGATCAATAATAAATTGTGTTTTTTCTTTCACATAATTTCTTATTTTTTCTTCAAAATTATTTATAAATGAAACCGTATAATTTTTAATAGAAGATTTTATCTCTATTTGATCAAACACTTGTAAATCCTCCATCGATAATAATATTTTGGCCGGTGATAAAAGTATTTTCGTTACTTGCAAGAAACAAGGCCAATTTTGCAACACTTAGTGGATCGCCCAGCTTTCCGAGCGGAACTTTTGAAACCATCTCTTTGATGCCGCTCTCTCCCAAAATGCTCATCGTTAATTCTGTATCAATAAAACCTGGCGATAGGGCGTTGACTAAAATATTTTTACTGGCGAGATCTACAGCCATGGTTTTTGTCATTCCAATTAATGCTGATTTACTGGTGGTGTAAGAGAGTCTCTTTTCTTTGGTGACAACGCCAAAAATACTAGCAACATTGATGATTCTCCCCCACCCGTTGGTGCTCATATTCTTTGCTACCGCTTGGGAAATCAAAAATGGCGCGCGAACATTGATGGATTGTATATTGTCCCATTCTTGGGAGGGAATATTTTCAAAGGAATTAAGGGCATTGATGCCCGCGCAATTCACCAAAATATCGAACTTTTTACTTTCAACAATTCCAAGAAATTCATTCATCTCTATTGAATTTAAAAAATTTATCTTTAAAAAATCTAGCTCTGTATTTAAATTATTTTGTTGAAATTTCTTAAAGGAATCGTTTGTTGTTCCAGTAATAGTTACTTGTCCGCCACTTTGCGAAAACAGTTTGGCCATAGCGCAACCAATTCCCCGTGTTCCACCAGTAATTAAAATTTTTCTATTACTTAGGTCTATCTTCATTTTCTCTTTACTCTATCGTTTATAATTAATGAGAACCTATTTCAGCAGTAACGGTAACCGGTGAGCCATCAGCACCCAGAACCCTCAAGGGTGAAACATAAACTTTTTTTGGGGCCGTAAATAAATTTTCCAAATGCATATCTTCAATGGCCAAAATGGGATTCCCTTCCAAATTATTATCCAAGAATGCTTTGTGTGCTACTTTTCCCATTTCTCTAAAAGCAAAACTTGTAATTGAGATAAAATCAAAACCGATAACTCTCATTTTAGTTCGATTTTTTCTAAGCCAAGTACCCAGGTTGGCAGATAGGCCAGGATTATCTGACCAATAACGGCCATCTATACTACGATATTTTTCAAATCCGGTTTTAATTAACAAAAGATCACAATTTTCTGGGATCCGTTCTACCCATTGGTCAACGTCTATCAACTCAGGGCGATCGACGATCAATTCCTGTAGATGCACATTTTCAAAAACCCAAAAATTGGCATCAAAATCATGAATGGGCCTTCCGTTACTTGAAAAATGAAAAGGAGCATCGATATGGGTACCAATATGATTATTTAATTCCCATAATGATTGATTACAAGAATCTCCCTCCTGAATGGATTTCACTTTACTTGTTTTAAATCCTACTTTGCCTCCATACCCAGGGGTTTCAGAAGATAGGACGTGGGATAAGAAAATATAATTCGTTCTACTCATAGAAGTCAGCTGATTTAAAGTTAGTAAGCCCAACGATTGCAGCTCTTCCCATCGCCAAAATGGATTCAAATGTACTTCCCCCGATGTGAGGAGTCGCAATGACATGCGGGTGATGAATTAATCTAAAATCTTGTGGTGGCTCTTGCTCTAAGACATCAATTCCTGCCCCAGCAATATGGCCAGTATTTAATTTCTCCCAAAGGGCCTCTTCCTCAATTAACCCGCCGCGAGCAGTGTTAATAATGATCGATCCCCTCTGCATTTTTTCTAAAACGTCTTTAGTTATCACTGGTAATTGAGAATTATCTTTTGGGATATGAATACTTAGCACCGAAGAGTTTTTAATCAACGTTTCAAAATCTACTTCTTGGACTCCATATTCCTTATAAAATTCTGAATAATTTTTTATATCGTGAACTAAGATGTTACAGTTAAATGGCCTTAAAATTTTAACAAGCGCTTTACCCACATGACCGCACCCTAAAATTCCAAAAGTTGCTGATGATAATAAAGATCCTTTGGTTTGCTTCCACTCTCCCGTTTGAACACTAGTTATTGCTGAAGAAATATTTCTGACCAAGTAAAGCGACATGAAAAGTGCAAGCTCCGCCACTGAGGAGGCATTAACTCCTGGTGTCCAACCTAGGGACACAGAAAGTTTTTTCATTGTTAATCTGTCGAGATTATCTAGGCCAACACCATACTTACTAATAACTTTGAGTTCTGGTGAGTCCCCTAAAATTTCACTATTTATTTTTTCTAAACCGACAATGGCCCGCCGAGAACCCTTTAAAAACTCAACCAGTTCTTGTCCTGCGAGCGTTCGGCCCGTGTCATTAAATTTTACATTTTTAAATTTTGCTAAAAGCTCAGAGCGCAGTTGCAAATTTTGAGAAAATGAACGGGAGCAAACAGCAATTCTCGTATCTAAGTCCATTTATTTTCCGAACCATCAAATTTTTTGCAATAGAGTAAAAGATAATTAGCAATCACATGATCAAATATCATATGCACATCTTCCACTGGGCCATATTCGCCTTTCATCGTGGGAACATGAATATTTAATTTTGACAATTTTAGTAACTCTCCTCCATCAAAGCCGGTAATACCCACGGAAATACAATTTCTTTTATTAGTGTATTCAATGGCCTTTACAATATTGGGAGAATTCCCCGAAGCAGAAATAGCAACCACCACATCGCCATCGTTTAACAAGGCCTCCAGTTGCTTAACAAAAATATAGTCATAGCCAAAATCATTCCCTATCGCAGACAGAATCGCTACATTATCCGTGAGGCTTTGCACCTTAAAGGGTTTACCAGTTGTTCGCGTTCCTACTTGTAAATCATTGGCAAAATGAGACGCGGTTGCTGCACTTCCGCCGTTTCCAATAAAAAAAATATTTTTTTCGTTCTTTCGGCACTCCAAAATCAAGTGAATAAACGCGGCAATCGAATCTACATTTATCTTTGAAAATAATTGAGACAAATAGTTGAAGTATAAACGACTAAATTTTGCAGGATCATGGGATTCTTCAAATATTTTTTGTACTTCATTCATTTTTATTTCCTTATATTAAATTTTTGACACCAATTTTTATCTGCAAAATAAATTTCAAAAACCATCTCCATGGTCTTGAGAGCATCAAGACTTGATCCGTGTCTTATGACTCCATTGTTTACAATCGAATCTGCAAACTCATCTATTTCTTCCTTCCAAGAATTATCTTTGATGTAAGTTGTTAATTGCTCTCTCGGATTACCACCATCATTATCGCCCCGATAAATAATTTTTAGGGTTTCTTGTCCATAGGACTTAGATCCTGAAAGTATGCCTCCAAGGATTAAGGTTCCGTTGGTTAAATTAATTTCTAAATTGAAACGATGACGCCACTCTGTAGCAGTAGAGTGAAGAAAGGCCACAATTCCTTTCTGATTCTTCATCAGAGCGTAAGCATTATCTTCAACGTCATAATTCCAAAAGGAATTTTGAATAAAACTGTAGTACTCATCAAAGTCACCGGCAAATAGACGCATGAGATCTACCAGGTGAATTCCTTGGTCTAACAAAATTCCGCCTCCAGCAATTTCTCTTTTTGATCTCCAGTCTGATTCGTAAGACACAATAATCGATTTTCCGTAAACTCCGCGCATGTTTAAAATAGCACCCAACTCTCCTGATTCTATGACCCTCAAGGCCTCTTTAACAGAATCGTGATAGCGGTGATTAAAACCATACTTTAATTTAAGCAAACGATGAGTACTCTCAACATCGCGAACTTTTTTTACTTCTTCTACCGTTCGCGCAGGCGGTTTTTCACAAAATACGTGTAATTTTTTTTCCAGACCTGCCATTGTGACTTCAGCAGCTATATCATTGGTCAAGCAAACAAATAATACATCTAAGTCCTCTTGCAACAATAGATCTTGGTAACTTTTATAACAATTAACTCCATGATTTGATATTTGATTT
>JARXAH010000020.1 GCA_029865945.1 Bacteriovoracaceae bacterium
ATCAAAAGACGATGGTTTTTGGGGAAAATCTTTGATAACTTTATTCACGGCGTACTCCTTTTCCATTAAAAAATTTGATCGTTTTATAATGAAAGCGTACGCCACTTAATTATTCAAACACAACTTTCGGTCATACCTCTATTCAGGAATTGCCTACGCTGTTGTCTAGAAAAAAAAGAGTTCCTATTTAACTAAACTATGAGCTCGGGAAATCCGTCGGGCCGCTGTCAGGATTCCACTCCTTTTCAACCATGATTTGGCATGCTTCACATTGCGGTTTGGTTTTCACCAAGGTAGCAAAAATTAACAGGGAGCTTATTTTCTACCAGCTTTTTTTATCGTCAGCTGCTTGCTTGATTACGGCAAAAATGAGGCTCGTTTTTAATTGAGAAAGTTAATTCACTTACTCATAAATACATATGTACTGTAGGGTTCCAAAAGCCGTTTCATTGGTATTGGTATGTAGAAATATGTTACGAGTTAAAATGAGTTTAGTTCCGGACTCAACCAATAATTGATCAAAGTCTGCAGTCGAATATCCATTACTCGGAAATGCAGATAACTGACTCGGACAAATTTGGCGAGGGGAGGCAGAGAAATTTAATAGCTCTTTACTTGCTAGTGACAGCAAACTCATTTCAAATAACTCGATTCCATTATTCAAAGTAAAAGCTGTATGAAGTGGAAATTTTAAATAAAAAGAACTTCTTGAGGTGTTAAAGGCGTAGCTCACATAAAAGGCACTGCTTAGTATTTTTTCTGGGATTAGAGGCAAACGTGCTAATTTAATTTGCAATGACGATGGTGATTCCAAATTTAAGTTTGCATTGTTAATACTAATATCAACAAATTTTACCCCTTTAAGTCTTTGAGGTATTGCGTCAACATCTAGAAATTCAATTTTTTGTGCCATACAAAAAAATGAATACATAAATATGGAAAAATAAAAAAATTTCATATAGTTATCTCCTCGTAATGATGCCACTTTAGCATGTGTGATTATCAAAACGAAAAATTTAAATAGTTTTTGAAATAATTACTTTATTTCTCAATGTGAAGCTTTGATTTTCATAAATTCTTTGATTTTTAGGTAGATTAGTTATCGTAATTTCAAGATGGTGGCCAAGGGCGGGATCGAACCGCCGACCTGCGGGTTATGAATCCGCCGCTCTCACCAACTGAGCTACCTGGCCATGGAATAGAAGAATTTTTGATCCATTTTGAAATTTACTTGCAATGCTGTGATTGTGTCCGTAATGGTAAGATATAGTCGAGAGTATTGTCAATGAAATGGCCCCAGCTACCAAAAAAACTTACCCCCTATACTCTAAAATTTACACAGCATGTGGCGCGTTTTCTTGAATCACAAATGCCATTGGGGAAAGCTGATAAATGGAGAAAATCTTCTCTCTCTTCTCCGGTCTCGGTAGCAGTCTCCGGTGGCGTTGATTCCGTTTCTTTAGTTTACGTTATTGCCCTCTTGAGAGATCAAGAGCGCAAGATATTTAAAGGCCAATCTCAATGCTTCGATAAACTCACTAAAGTCAATCTCATTCACGTAAATCACAAATCGAGACCACCTAAGCAACATCAACAAGAGGCCAACGCCTTAAATGATCTTGCGAAGCAACTGGGAATGGAATTTTCCCTCTATGAATCTCCCACACCCACGGTGGGCCAAAACGAACTGGATTGGAGAAATTTAAGAAAAATTATTTTCTCCCACCACGCGCAAACATTTTCCCAAAAGATTTTTCAAGGCCACCATCTCGACGATTCCTGGGAGTGGTCTTTTTTACAAAATCTCAAAAGTAGTCATCCTCAACATTCTTTGGGAATTCCCTTTAAAAGTGGGCCGCTCATTCGTCCTTTTCTTTGTGTCACAAAAAAACAAATTCTTCATTTTGCTCGCGACTTAAAAATTCCTTATTTCAAAGATGAAACGCAAACTCATTTAAATTTTGAGCGCAATTTTTTGAGGTCACAAATTACTCCCATTATTGAAAAGCGCTATCCAAAATATTTAAAATTTTACGCCCTTCAATCTATGCAAAAGGCCCATGAATACCAGCTATCTTGGAAAAAAATCGCAGGCGGTTCTTGGTGTCAAATTCAGACCTTCAAAGAACAACAACCCACCGTCTTTATCTGGCGTGCCGACGTGAGAGATAAAAATTCGCTGCTACCCAACTCAGAGATGCGATCCATGATCGAATATTTATCCAACACTCATCGTGGAAAACATGCGGCCCAGCTAGCGCAATTAAGTGACACTTGGAGAAATCACAAGTCAGGACCAGTCTCTTTTAGTGGCGGCGTAGAAGCAAAAATCATTAAGGATTTTAAAATTATTTTTTACAAAAGAAGTGAATCTCAGGCCCTAGGCGCCTACCTATCTTCAGATCCAAAGCTGGCATTACTTGATTTCAAAAAATGGCCGGAATTTTCTCGTTCGTTGCTGAAAAAAAAGCAAGAATAAAACTAAAAAAATGGTGGCGTAAGTAAATTGCGATAAAACAAAATAAGTAATTTCTTCAGAATTTTCTTTTTTGTTTCGTACTTCCGACCACTCGGAGGCCAGCTGTCTAAACCGAGATTTTTTTTCAATTTTTGAAGAGGACTCCATGGTTCTATTCACCGCGTATCGCTCGTGATTTTTAAGTCTCATTTGTGCCGTGAGATCGCGCCTGACCTCTGCCAGCATATAATACAAAATGACTTGTTGGGTTTGATTGGATTCGCTCTTGAGTTGGCCAATTAAGTCTCGTTCATGCTCCAGGAGTGTGGATAAATTATCAGAAGAAACCACCCGTCCATAACTTTCACTATTCATATCGTCTAAATGGAGGGAATCATTCTCTGTTGCCGCAAAGGACTCACTCACCGAGCTTAATAAAAGAAACCCTAAGAATAAATTCTTCACATGCACCGTCTTCTTATTCTTCATACTCACGTCCCTCAATCTTCTTATCGGCATTATTTTAAAAATGCTTGAGTCATCTAGTTTTTTTGTAGTTTTTGGTTATGATGTCGTCTTTATCTCTATTTAGAATCGGGGACATTTTGAATTTTAAAGAAAACGCGCGCGCTTTAGCTAAATTGGGTTTACCCATTGTGTTGGGGAGTATTGGACATCTACTCATGCACGTGGTTGATCTTGCCTTCCTCGGTAGATTATCGGCGATGGCCATGGGAAGTGTTGGCCCCTCCATTGCTGTTTTTAGTGCCCTCATGATGCTTGCGATTGGACTTATGGCCGGGCTTGATCCACTGCTTGCTCAAAATATTGGGGCGAATAATAAACCTAAGGCCGATGAATATTTTCGCCAGAGTTTTTTGCTCTCCGTCGGTATTTCAGCGTTTTTTAGCTTTATCCTCTTCTTCTTTAGTCGTTCCTTATTTGAAATCTTTAAAATTAATCCAGAATTTTTGGAAGTGGCGACCACGTTTTCTAAGATTCTTGGACTATCCATGATCCCCATGATCGTCTTTCAATGCGCGAGACAGTATTTACAATCCATCAGCAATGTAAAATTTGTGGTTTATTGTATGGTGATCGGAAACATTGTTAATTTTATTTTTAATTATTTTTTTATTTTTGGATTTTCCTCCTGGAAAGGAGGGGGAGTTGTGGGATCGGCCTGGGCAACTCTTGTCACGCGCATGATCCTCATGGTGATGATTTTATTCTACGCCCGCAAGCAATTAGATTTTAAAAAACTCCTTCCACGTTCTATCGACATTTTAAAATTAAAAGAGTTACTGCAAATTGGTATCCCGGCAGGATTTCAATTTTTTATGGAGGTGGGAATTTTTGCCGCCACCGGACTATTCGCGTCGCGCCTCTCTCCCCAGGAATCTTCGGCCCACTTAATATCCATTAATTTTATGAGCTTGCTCTATATGATTCCCTTAGGACTTTCAAGCGCCGGCGCCGTTCTTGTCGGAAATTTAATTGGGGAAGGAAAATTGTTGCACGCAAAAAAAATGGGAACAGATGCTCTCAGTTTTTGTTGTTTGGTCGCTGGGTTCGTCGTTTTTTTTGCCTACCTATTTAAAAATTATGTCGTTGGAATTTACACCAATCAAAGCGATATCACGGAGATTGTGTTTAACTTGCTTCCCATCGGACTGATCTTTCATCTCTTTGATGCTTTGCAAGCCGTGGCAACCGGAATTCTGCGCGGGGCCGGGAAGACAGCGATTCCGGCGGCCTTAAATTTTGTTTGCTATTGGCTGATTGGTTTGCCGTTTGCGTACTATCTGTGTTTCAACCTAAAATTTTCTCTCTACGGACTCTGGTGGGGACTCGCTTTTAGTTTATTTTTGGTTTCTCTCTTTTTAATTGCTTATTGGAAGAAATTAGAAATTAGGTCTCTCATCTCTAAATAATTAATTAAGTACTCCTCGCACCCTCTTGGAGAACTCCCTGGCCGCCTGATTGATGTCACACTTAAGTTCATCCATGATGGCCCTCACTTCTGCTGCCTGCAAGTAGTCGCTCATTTGATCGCCTGGATCGTCGTGAGTAGGGACGGGGGCCTTACCCGTTTTTTCAAATTCATCCGCAAAGTGGTTGAGTTCTTCCACTTTATATTTTTGTGCCAATTCTTTAATAATTTTTATGTCCATGATTATCTCCTCGCTACAATAATCCATTTTTTTGCAAAAATTCTCTAAACGCCTCTTCTTTTGAAGTGTTGATCAAATCCACTGGTTCGCCATTTTTGAAAATTCCCACCGAGGGTAACCCGGGAAGGGTGATCATTTCTTTCACTTTAATATTTTTTTCAACTTCTATTTTATAAATGGGAACCCCGGCCTCAGTCGCCAATCTTGAAAACATTGGCGCAGACATACGACATGATCCACACCAACTGGCGTAAAAATCAACCAAGCAAACAGCTTGCCCTTCAATCGTGGATAAAAAATTTTCGTCATTAAGTTCGATCATAAAATTTCCTTTTGTGTTTACTCTAAACTACTTTATCTTCTTTATTTAAGTAGCGAACAAATTGATTTGTCTTATTAACTAAAACATTTTTTGCCATCCAAGGGCGATCACTGAGCGCAAACCCCATAATAATAATTTCATCACCTTGCTTAATATGGTGGGCCGCCGCTCCATTCATGCATATAATTCCTGATTTGGCATCACCCTCAATCACATAAGTTTCCACTCGTGCTCCACTAGTGTTAGAAACCACTAACACTTTTTGCCCCGGCCATAAATCAGCATACTTCATGAGTTCACTATCAATCGTGATTGATCCTACATAAGCAAGATTAGCTTCTGTTACATTGGCCTTATGAATTTTTCCGGTTAGTACTTCTCTCAGCATACTTTTCTACCTTATCAAAAATTGTGGGGAATACCTAAAAATGTTAATAAATTGGTCATGGGGCCGTACGTAAGATGAGACGACGTATTTTTTTTTACTACCTCTTTGGCATGGTAAGCAATACCAAGACCGGCCTTAAGTAGCATTTTTAAATCATTGGAGCCATCGCCCACCGCTACTACTTGCTGAAGGTGTATGGACTCTGCTTGCGCTAGCGTTTCTAAAATTTCCGATTTCGCGTCCGCATCAATCATTCGCCCAACAAGTTTTCCGGTAACTTCGCCATTATTCATTTCTAATTCATTGCCAAAAGCGTAATCGAGACCTAATTCTTTTTTTACGTGCTCCACAAAAGGTTTAAAGCCACCGGAGACCACGGCCGTTTTAAAACCAAGCTGCTTTATCGTTTTCATGAATTCTCTCGACCCACTTGAAAAAACCATGTTTTGCTTAACTTCTTCGATACTCTCTTGCTTTAGGCCTTTCAATAATGAAACGCGCTGCCTAAGAGACTCGGCAAAATCAAATTTTCCATTCATCGCCTCTCTGGTAATCGAGCTCACTTCCTTTTCGACGTGATGTATTTTTGCTAATTCATCAATCACTTCGCCTTCGGTGAGAGTGGAGTCCATATCGAAAACAATAAGTCGCTTGTGAAAGCGAAAGAGGTCGTTTCTCACAAAAGATAAATCATTTTTATACTTATGCCCAAGGGATAGCAGATGAGTTTTGAGTTCATTATTTGAGAGGCGGTGATCGGTCGGTACGTGCAAAATTATTTCTAGCATTTTTTGTTCAGATTGAATGGCGGGGTGATCGATGCGATAGATATTGATTTTTTCACTGGCAAGAAAGGCCGTGATTTCTGCGAGCAGCTTTAAGGAAATTTGGGTTTCATCGACCAACGTTAAGGCCCATTCCTCAGAGAGCATTTCATTTCTCTTGGGCGGCGCTTGATGATCATTTTGAAAAATTTGAAACTCACAATTTAGGCCTAAGGCCTTGGTATCAAAAAGGATATCTTTAAGCACATCATTTTGGACGCAATTTTTTTCTGGCGCAACTAAGAGGCTTAATGACAGCAATCCATGAGTTACGTATTGCCCCATATCTAAAATCTGATAATTCGCTTGTGATAAGTGACCTGTTAGCATCGCGGTAATGCCTGGACGATCTGGCCCAGTGACATGCAAGAGGAGCGAGTAGTTACGACTCGCCGTATTTGGTTTAAGATTAAGGTTCATGGTGCATTTTCTCACGTTTTTGTTGCTGCCTTAGTTTCACGGCCGCCAACATTTTATCTTTTATTTTGGCCACTAAATGAAAAGAATAAACAATGGATGAGAGTAAGGAAAGAAACGTGGCCATAAAAATAAAAATTAATCCCAGCAGCGGAAAATCGAGCCATCCCCATTTTTGATAAATCAACAACATCGGAATGGCGATCATCTGAAAGGTCGTTTTCCATTTGCCAATATCATTGACGTGAACCGTAATTCCCTCGTGAACTGCAAAGAGCCTTAGACTCATCATATACATTTCCCGAAGAACCAAGACGATCACGACCCAATCGGGAACACGTTGCAAGGAAAGTAGCATGATCAAAGTTGAAACGACTAAAAATTTATCTGCGATGGGATCTAAGAAAGATCCAAACATCGTGACGATATTTTTTTTCCTAGCGATGTGGCCGTCAAGAAAATCGGTGATGGAAGCAAAAATAAAAATGATCGCTGCGATAATTCCGTAAGTTTTATTGCTAGTAAAAAAAACCGGAGTGGCCCACTTGGTGGCCAACATACAAAAAAGGACCACGGGAATAAGCACGATACGAAACAGAGTTAATCGGTTGGGCAAATTATCTAGTTGCCAATAATCGTGATTCCCATTTTCTAATTGCATCATTTGGCCTTTAGGGAAAAGAAACTGTTGCTGTATTCTAGCAAATTCTGCCTGCAGATAACAATTTTTCTTAACATATTTGATAATGAAAGATGTCTGCATCTATAAATTAGTAATTTTTACAATAATTCTTAGGAGACGTAGCCATGTCACACGGTATGTTAAACAGCATAGGAATAAAAGATCCAGGAATCGAAAGACGAATTTTGCCAAGATATTCCTTTAGCTATCTTACCTTTAAGCTTTTACATCATGGGGAACAAGTAAAAGCGATGACTTTTGAAGTCAACGACGTGTCAGTAGAAGGGCTATCCTTGGAGACGAAATTTTTTGATCTTCAGAATTTTAGGACTACTGACTTTATCCACGGAGTCTTGAATTGGGCCGGAGAACGCATCGACGTTAAGGCCAACATTCAATGGATAAAACAAGGCCGCTTCGGCATCAGGTTTGTCCCCAATAAAAATCTACACGAACGCATCAGAGAATTAACGTCCATCAAGTTGCTTACCCATAAATTAAAATTTTTACATCAAGAATCAGAAAAAATGACGCTGCCCAAAGGGCTTTGTTATTGGATTCAATCCGAAGGGCCTTTAGAATTTTTTGCATGGAAAACGAGTCCAAAAGAAGTGATTCATCGTCTGCAAATTATTTATTGGCAAAACTATTTAGAATGGGAAAAAGGCCAGGGATGGTCGACGGGTATGCTACAAGATCGCCATCACTATGGGGCCGCAGGGCCAATGGATTCTTCCGAATGCGTCGTCCTTTTTGATTCTGCTCTCGATCAGAAAAAATTAAAGACCATGAAAGATATTTTGACTCATTTTCCAGAGGGCGCCTTTGAAAAATCGGATCAAGAATTTTTACTGCGAAAGCTGATGCTTAGCTTTTAATTCAATAGACAAATTTCAACTGCCATCCTAATTTAAAATAATATCATTTAATTTATGTAAATTTTATTTCAAGGATCACTTATGAATCGAAATCTAGCTCTCGAATTTGTCCGTGTAACAGAAATGGCAGCAATTGCCTCTGCCCGCCTTATGGGACGAGGAGATGAGAAGGCCGCAGATCAGGCGGCTGTTGATGCCATGAGAGCGATGCTCGATTCTGTAGATTGCCAAGGAGTAGTGGTTATTGGAGAAGGAGAGCGCGATGAGGCCCCGATGCTTTATATTGGTGAAAAAGTGGGGACGGGAAGCGGCCCCGAATTAGAAATTGCTCTCGATCCACTGGAAGGCACCACTATTTGTGCCAAAGGCGGCCAAAATGCGATTTCAGTTATGGCGATCGCATCCAAAGGATGCTTACTTCATGCACCTGATACTTACATGAACAAATTGGCCGTTGGCCCAGAGGCCAAAGGTTGTATCGATATTAAACTTTCTCCCACCGAAAATTTAGCGCGCATTGCAGATCGAAAAAAATGCCGTATCCAAGATTTGACTGCCGTCATTTTAGATCGCCCAAGACACGCGGATTTAATTGCTGAAGTAAGAAAATCGGGAGCAAGAATTCACCTCATTGGTGACGGTGATGTTTCTGCGGCCATTGCCACCGCTAATCCTGATTCGGGAGTCGATGTGCTCTTTGGAATTGGGGGAGCACCTGAGGGTGTGATTGCGGCAGCAGCGCTACGTTGTTTAGGCGGCGAAATACAAGGTCTACTCGTTCCACGTCATCAAGAAGAAATTGATCGCGCCAAAGCGATGGGAATTTTAGATATCACAAAAGTTTTAACCATTGATGATATGGCCAAAGGCAATGTGATGTTTTGTGCCACTGGTGTGACTGATGGAAGTTTTTTAGAGGGAGTTCTCTTTAAGAGGTGGGGATGCATTACCCATTCTATTGTCATGCGTTCCGAAACTGGAACAATTAGACGCATTAAGGCCGAACATCATTTTGATCGCAAACCAAGATATTAGGAAAAAATTATGCCTCAAGTTTCGCGCACCCAAATTTTTCCCTTTTCGCACGCGAGTATTTTTGAAGTCGTCGCTGATGTTGAGCAGTATCCTGCCTTCGTAGATGGGATGGATAAAATAGTCATCTTAGAGAGCGATAAAAAAAATAACACCATGAAAGTGGAGTATTCCATCAACATCATTAAAAATTTTCGCTATACCATACTCATGAAACTGGAGCCCGAGAAATGTATTTCCTGGGAACTAGTGGGTGGAGATTTATTTAAAAAAAATAATGGCCGTTGGGATTTTCGTATCTTGAGCGAAAAAGAAACGGAAGTGGTTTATTCACTAGACGTGGAATTCAAATTATTTGCACCGTCGTTTATTGTCGATAAATTAGTGTCCCAAAGTCTTCCCCAGATGATGAATGCTTTTGAAAGTAGAGTGCGCTTTTTAAAAAGAAAGCAGGCATAAATCTTATGACTCACGAGGATAAAAAAAGTCAATTTTCTGAGTTGATAAAAAAAGTGATCACCACTGGCATGGGCGCTGCCTTTATGACAGAAGACGCTATCAAATCTTTACTTGCTGACGGGTCTATTAGCAAAGACGTGCTGAGTAATTTTTTGCAAAACGCCAAGGGCATGAAAGACGAAGTCGTTGGCCAGGTTCTTCTAGAAATCAAAAACAAATTAGCTCCTTTTAAAATTGATCAAGAAATCGATCGCATCTTACAAAATTATGATTTAGAAGTTAAGGCCAATATTCGCTTTCAAAAAAGAAAAGACCCTAAAAACTCTGCTCAAAATGCCAAAAAAAATGATGAAGATGAGAATTCCAGTAAGTAGTGAGCGGGCCCAAATTTTACAATCTAATTATTTGTCTATCAAACAAGTTATTCCCTCCCATGTATGCCTGGTTGCCGTTTCAAAAACGAAACCCTTAGAAGAAATCGAATATCTCTATACACTAGGACAAAGAGATTTTGGAGAAAATCATGTCCAAGAGCTTAAGGAAAAATCATTTGAGCTCGCGCATTTATCAGAGATTCGCTGGCACATGATTGGCCACCTGCAGTCCAATAAAATAAACGATCTTTTGAAAGTAAAAAATCTTTATGCCCTTCATTCGGTGGATTCACTTAAAATTTTGGAACTACTTAAGAAAAAAGAAGCGGGCGCAGTGCTTAGAATTTTTTTGCAAGTGAACATTTCCCGCGAACAAGAAAAATATGGATTTGATGGGGATGAAGAATTACTACGCGCGCTCAATGACTATTCTACTTGCGAAAATAAAAAATTATTATTACTTGGCTTAATGGGCATGGCCCCGATCCGAATTGATGACAATACAACCACAAAATTGGATGAGGCAAGGTCAGCGTTTCAAAGATTAAACGCCATCAAAAATAAATTAATTTCTTCACCACTGATTGGGCATTTTTTAAACTCCAAAATCGAATTGAGCATGGGGATGAGTGATGACTATCAAGTGGCCATCGAGGAAGGGTCAACGTTTGTTCGGGCCGGAAGTATTTTATTTCGTTGAAAAAAGCGGAGCTGCAATCGACCAAAATTTCTGGAGGAAACTATCGTTGCAACTCCGCATTCGCTTGAGAGAGAAAATTTACATCTTCCCTTCAAGAAGACCTATTTCTGCTAATCTTTGCATTAAAAACTCATGGGAGTTTATAGGGGCGTATTTTTCCCCATTTCCCCTGCATTGGTCAATACATCTAAGCACAGTTTCTGGGTTTGGATGCACAAAATATGGCATTGAGTAGCGTTCAGTAGCAATATTGTCGGGATTGACGACCCGGTGAGTAGTGGACGGCAGCACATCGTTAGTTAAAACCGACATCATATCACCGGTATCGACGATCAATTCGCCTTCCTTCGTATTTACCGGCAACCAAGTCCCATCGTGGTCCAGTAACTCAAGGCCGCTACTTGTCGCCCCCATTAAAATGGTGATGAGGTTGATATCTTCATGGGCCGCAGAGCGAACGGCGCCCACTGGCATATCCTTCGTGATAGGTGGATAGTGAATAGGCCTAAGAATCGAATTTCCGTCTTGGATCATGGATCTAAAATAACTTTGCGGCAGATCAAGGCCCATACCAATGGCATCCAACAACAGTCCACTTGTCTCATCTAAATCAAAATAGATTTTTTCTAAGGCGGCCTTAAATCCCGGCACTACGTCATCCGGCCAAACATTCTTAGGGTAGAAACTAGAAAATTTATGTCCTTCAGGAACTTCTCGGCCCACGTGCCAAAATTCTTTCAAATCAGGAAGCGAGCTCGTTTTTGCATGCTCTTTTCCAAAACCCGTGTAGCCTCGTTGTCCGCCTGCCTTTTCAGAAATGAAGCGAATTTTTGTTTCCACAGGTAGAGAAAAAAACTGCGCCACTTTCTCATAAGCATTCTTCATGGCCGCTGCCGTAATAGGGTGGTCTTTAAGGATAATGAAACCGTACTCTTTCAATCCCGCCATGGTTTTATTGACGAAATCTACGCGATCATTGTTTGAACCATTTTTAAAAGATAATAAAGAAAGCTCGGGAACTTTGCGCAAAGAGTCTTTGGGATTTGTGTTAATATTGGTGTTGTGTATGGCCATTGAGATTCCTCCACCTTATTCTATCCAATGAGGGATAGGGATAATGAAAGATAACACTATTTTTTCTAATTTTGCTGCTTTTTTTTGGAGGGCCAAGTGAGTCAAGAAAAGTCTACAAAGGTTGTCGCCTTTTTGAACCAAAAAGGGGGAGTGGGTAAGACCACATTGGCCTACAATACCGCCCACGCCTGCGCAAAAGAAGGACTAAAAGTTTTAATGGTGGACGTGGATCCTCAGGCCAATCTAACGCAAATGTTTGGCACACTCAGGGGCCCCCAATCTCATCTCTTTCAATTACTCATTAACTCAGTTAAAGAACTTAAGGCCCTTCATCACCCAGTTTCCATAAAAGATTGTATTTTAAAACAAGGGGGAGTCGATCTTATCCCGGCCGATCAATTACTTTCTGCCTTTGAACTTACCTTTGCTGGCATTCAGGCCCCCAGGCAGTTGGTGCTTAGGAAATTTTTACAATCTTCTGGATTATTTGATGCTTATGACGTCGTTATTCTTGATGGCCCGCCGACACTCGGGTTACTTATGGTCAATATTTTGTGTGCGGTGCAAGGAATTTTAGTTCCCTTTCTTACGGATCAATTTAGCGAAGCGGCCATCGTGAATTTTCATGAAGTCTTAGAAAATGTGAGCGAGATGGATTTAGTTGCTGCTCCTAAAATTTTGGCCTACATCCCCAACATGGTGGATGAGAGAAGAAAAACGGCCAGTGATTCCATGCTCAGGTTTACCGATTCTTTGCCATCACATCTATTGGTCGGCCCTTTAAAAAATCGCGCCTTGCTCGCCAAAGCGCAATCTGAGCAAAAATCCATTTATGATTTTAAATCCAAAGATTTTTTAGAGCTGCAAGATTATTTTAATATTCTTGCCAAAAGAATTTGGGACACAGCTTTTTGGCAGTGATATAAGATATACCGATGCACAAATGTGATTTACCACCAGGAGTTTTTTCATGACGACCCCAAATGCAAACACCAGCAGCAGCAGTAACACCAATAAGAAAAAAAATCCACTATACGTGGTAAACAAAAAAAAGAAATTAGTTGAGCCAGCGAGTTCAGTTCTCGATTACTGGGTTAAAAAATGGGGACTTACTCAATACGTGAAATTTTTAGAAGAACTCTTAAGTACGGCATTAAAGCAAATTAACTCAGCACCTATGATTCATGAAATTATCGAATACTTTCAAAAATTTTTGGGAAAAATTATCGCCGGATTTAATGCGCTGGGAATAAAATCCGCTTAGGATTTTTCCCTTATCCAAAACTAAAAATATTGATCCAGATTAATATAGTCCGAGGTTTCTTCTAACTTCTGTTCTTGCTCCTCGAGCTTTCCCTCGGGCAGAGAATTTTCCATCTTTTTTACTCCAGCTGAACTTGATTGAATGGAATCTTCCTCAGGTTTTTCGGCCGTTGATGTTGTGGCCGCTGGTTTGGTGGTTAAGACATCAATCTCACTTAACTCGGCCTTCAGTCGCTCGATGGAGGATTGATCTAAAATATCTTCACTTAAAATACCGGCAAAAGAATTTTCCAGACAAAGAATAAGAGAAATAATAAAAGTAAGGGAGTAGATTGAAATTTTTTTTAATTTGGCCATGTGACGATTCCTTTTGTCATTTAGGCATATATACTGATGCAGGTTTGGTTTTCAAGAAGGAGAACGAGCGGTGAGACGCTGAGACGTGCTCCTGCACGTCGCAAGCGACGAATCCCGAAGTTCGACGCACTGGAAAATCAAAGCCGCATCAGTATAGCTAATTTTAGGATAGCATGAATAAAAAATTATCTCCAGATGAGGCAATTGATCATCAACTTATGGCCTACGATTATGAATTGCCGCTTAGGTTAATTGCCCAGACTCCTATTTATCCAAGGGAAAATGCCAAGTTACTAATTTATAAAAAAAAGAGTGACCAAATTGTTCACACCCATGTATCCCAATTGCCGGAAATTTTGTCCCCCAAGACAAGGCTTATTTTTAATGAATCCAAAGTTTTTCCTTGCCGAGTATTGTCCAAAAAAATAACTGGAGCATCGGTAGAAATATTTTTTTTAGAAAATAAATTTAATGAAAAGGGAGAAGTTAAGGCCTTGCTCAAGTCTGCTCGCAAAAAAAAAGTTGGCGAATCCCTCATTCTTCCTCATGTTGAGAAAGAGCTACGTATCATAAGTGAAGCAGGAGAACATGGGGTAGAATTTATACTTTTTTGTAAAAATTCTCTATTTAATTTAAGTGAATATTTAAATAAGTACGGAGAACTTCCTCTTCCTCCTTACATTAAGAGGACGGCCAATAATAGCGACGCCGTCGATTATCAAAATTATTTTGCCAAGACCACGGGATCGGTGGCGGCCCCCACCGCAGGCCTTCATTTCACCGATTCACTTTTGAAACGTCTTTCCACCAATGATATTTTACTCAAATATATTACACTGCACGTGGGCCTCGGCACTTTTCTTCCAGTTAAATCTGGCGACATTAGAGATCATAAAATGCACTACGAAAATTTTTTTATCCCTGAAGACGTGTGGCAAGACTTTGTCGCCCATCCGATGCAAACTATTCTGGTGGGGACGACAAGTCTTCGGTCTATACAAAGTAAGTGGGAAGGTTTGGATCATTCTACAAATCTTTACTTATATCCGGGGCGGCCGGTGGTTCCCATCAAGGGCCTCATGACCAATTTTCATTTGCCTAAGTCGACTTTACTAATGTTGGTTAGTGCCTTAATAGGAAGAGAGAAGGTCTTAGAAATTTATCAAAAAGCGATTGAACTCGATTATCGTTTTTTTTCTTATGGCGACGCCATGCTAATTTTAATGGATGAGTGAAAAAATGTTTTTTGAATTACAAGCGACCAGCGGCCGGGCCCGCGCTGGAATCATTCATACTGAACACGGCGATATCCCGACTCCCATTTTTATGCCCGTGGGGACGAGAGGAACTGTAAAATCCATGTTGCCTTCTGACTTAGAAGATTTGGGTGCCTCCATTATCCTAGGAAATACTTATCACCTTTATTTGCGGCCGGGCCATGAGCTCATTGAAAAAAATTTCGGTGGCCTTCACAATTTTAATACTTGGAAGCGCCCCATCCTGACTGATTCAGGCGGCTATCAAGTTTTCTCACTTGCCCACATGACGAAAGTAAAAGAAGAAGGTGTGACTTTTCGCTCTCACATCGATGGTTCGATTCACCTCCTGTCGCCAGAAAAATCCATGGAGATCCAGCGTGCCTTGGGTAGTGATATTGTCATGGCCTTCGACGAGTGCCCCGCCCTCCCGGCGACCAAAGAGGATTTAGAGAAGAGCATGCAACTCACACTCAGGTGGGCGAAGCGTTGCCGTGATTATGAGTTAAAACCGCATCAGCACTTATTTGGAATTATTCAGGGCGGGCTCCACTTAGATTTGCGGCTGCAATGCCTTGAGCAATTAAAAAAAATGAATTTTAGTGGATACGCTTTGGGCGGCCTTTCGGTTGGCGAAAAAAATAGTGAAATGCGCCAATTTCTTCATGATTTTGTGGAAAATATGCCGGCCGATCAACCTCGTTACTTGATGGGAGTCGGTAAACCGATGGATATTATGGATGCCATCAGATCCGGGATGGATATGTTTGACTGTGTGTTGCCGACCCGAAATGCTCGCAATGGGGGAGTGCTTACTAGTCTTGGGCCCTTGAATATTAAGAACGAAAAATTTAGGGAAGATCCCAGGCCCCTCGATCCTAATTGTCAGTGTAAAATTTGCAAACGCTACTCTAGGTCGTTCATTCGACACCTTTTTAACGTCGGAGAAATGACCGCCGGGATCATGATGACCTATCATAATTTACATTTTTACATCACCATACTAAACGATGCTAGGAATGCTATACTGAAAGGAAATTTTGACGACTACTATGAAAAGTTTTATAAAGGTTATAATTCATCGATAAATTAAGGAGTTAGTTATGATATCTACTGCCTCTGCTCAAAATGCCGTTTCTTCGACTGCGCCTGCGTCTTCAGCACCTACTGCGCAGCCTGCTTTCGGCATTATGAACTTGCTTCCTTTCGCGATTATATTTTTCATTTTTTATTTTCTTCTCATTCGCCCACAAAAGAAAAAAATGGAAAAAGAGCAGTCTTTTTTAAATCAAATTAAAAAAGGTGATGAAATTTATACCCGCTCTGGAATTTTAGGAACCATCGTTGGATTAACCGACAAAATTGTTACCCTCGATGTGGGAAGCGGAATTCAATTTAAAGTTCTAAGATCTCAAGTCGCTGGCGAATCTAAGTCAATTTTTAATCCACAAACAGTCGAAAAAAAGTAATAATACATTTTGGTGCTCGTCTGGTGCATTTAAAGGGCGGTTAGTATGTTCGGATTAGGCGTTGGCGAAATCATGCTTATTTGTGTCGTTGCCTTACTCTTCATTGGCCCTAAAAAAATTCCTGATCTTGCTAAGGGTATGGGAAAAGGAATTCGTGATTTTCAGAAGGCCTTGAAGGGCGAAGAAGTCGAGGAATCGAAGAAAGATCAAACTAAAATAGAATTTACGGATAAACAAAGTTAGAGCGAATTTTTTAATATTTACTGATGCAGGTTTGGTTTTCAAGAAGGGTTACGATTCAAAAGCTTGAATCGGAATCAAGGGCGAAGCGCCGAGGCATGCTATTGCATGTCGCAGGCGGTGGGATCTGAAGTTCGACGCACTGGAAAATCAAAACCGCATCAGTATAGTCTTGATTGGAGTTGGATATGAAGCGTAGTTGGTGGTACCGGTTTTCTTTACTTTTGTTTTTTGTGATCATGTCATTGATGGTTGTGGCCCCCACTTTTGTAAAGTTCAAAGAAAATTCTTGGTTCCCATTTAAGGCACCTATCAATCTAGGATTAGATTTACAAGGCGGCCTCTATATTATTTTGGGAATTGATTTTCCAAAAGTATATAAAGATGAAGTGAAAACTTACGCTAATAAAATTATTTATACTCTAAAAGATAACTCCATCGTGGCGAACCTAGGAGATATCAATAGCACTAATCTTACTGATCCCTCACAAAAAATTGTGATTACGGATTCTTCCAAAATGGAAGACGCAAAACGAATTATTAAAGAATATTACGGGTACCCGCTTCGGCTTGTTAAAGAAGATGGGACCAGTCTTGAGTACGGATTACAAAGTACGCTTAAGACAGAAATAGAAAAATCTTCCGTTGATAAATCCATTGAAGTTATTCGAAATCGTATTGATGAGTTTGGGGTAACTGAACCAGAAATTATATCTCAAGGAAAAGACCGAGTTGTGGTTCAACTTCCAGGGATAAAAAATATTGAAAAAGCAAAAGAACTTATTGGGAAAACAGCAAAATTAGAGTTTCGTTTCGTTAATGATACGATCTCACAAGCTCAACTAGATCAGTGGGTAGAAAAAGCAAAAGCTGCAGGAATCGTTTACAAGAAAGGGGAGAGTTTTAATAAATTTAATGACCAAATAAATGAATTTCTTAAGGCCGATTTGCCAGCAACCCATGAAGTTATGTTTGAGCGCAAAATGAACAAGCGAACGCTCGATTTAGAATACATGATTCCCTATTTAGTGGAATCCAATGCTCCACTAACAGGCGATGACTTGCAAGATGCCGGAGTGAGAATCGATCAACAAGAACAAAAACCTTATATCGGGGTCAGCTTTAAGAGTAATGCCGTAAAACGGTTTTCTGATGTGACTGAAAAAAATGTGGGCAGACGCATGGCCATCATTCTCGATAAAAATATTTATAGTGCCCCTCAAATCAGAGATAAAATTTCTGGCGGTGAAGCTCAAATTACTTTGGGTCGCGGTGATTATGATTCCATGCTTGGAGAAGCAAGAGACTTATCGCTCGTCTTAAGAGCGGGAGCACTTCCAGTAGAATTAGAATTTCAAGAACAACGTATTGTTGGGCCAAGCTTAGGTGCCGACTCAGTTGCGGATGCGAAATTTGGCACGATCTTGGGATGCGGATTTTTATTTCTTCTTTTATTTTTGTACTACCGCGTGAGTGGCGTGATCGCAACATTGACTTTAGTACTTAACGTCCTTTTTACATTGGGATGTTTGATCGCTATTCAAGCAACCCTTACTCTTCCAGGAATTGCCGGTATTGCGCTGACTGTAGGGATGGCCGTGGATGCCAATATCTTAATTTATGAAAGAATTAAAGAAGAGCTTCGATCAGGGGGAAGTCCCTTGGCCTCTATGCAAGCTGGTTTTGCTCGTGCTTTTTGGACAATCTTGGATGCCAACATCACGACACTCATTGCGGGACTTGCTTTACTTAATTTTGGTACAGGGCCGATACGTGGATTTGCGGTGACGTTGATTATTGGAATTATTGTTACTGTTTATACGGCGTATTTTGTAAGTGAGATTGCTTTTGAATGGTACATGGCCAAAAATAAAGGGAAGAAAATTTCCATTTAGTTAGTTTAGTTTTTTTAAAGAATTAATTATTATCATCTAGGAATAAATTTATGTTACCTCAGTTTAGATTTTCTAAAGCGATTAATTTTGTCTCTATGTTTCCAGTGATGACTGGAATTTCTGCCTTGCTAATGATTCTCTCTGCTGTTTTATTGGTGACCAAAGGTCTCACTTACGGAGTCGATTTCAAGGGGGGAGCTGAAGTTCAGGTGAAGTTTTCAAAGCCGACGGAAGCAGGATTTTTACGCAACACACTTGAAAAAACTGGTCTATCCATTTCCCAAGTTCAGCAAATTGGTGAGCCCATTGAAAACGAATTTTTAATTAAAGTGGCCGCTAGTGAAAAAGACATTAATGCGGTCGCGCAAAAAGTCTCTCAGGAAGTGACTCAAACATTATCTGATTATGGCCCAGAAATAAGAAAAGTTGATGTGGTTGGGCCTAAGGCCGGTGAGCAACTGAGAATTTCTGGATTGTGGGCCGTCTTTTGGTCGCTCATTGGAATTATGATTTATGTGGGACTACGGTTTGACATTAAATATTCACCGGGAGCGGCGATTTCTTTGGCCCATGATGTGCTTTTAGTTTTAGGTATTTTTTGTATTACGGGTAAGGAATTTAATTTGCAGATTTTGGGAGCAGTTCTCGCGTTGGTAGGTTATTCCATTAACGATACCGTGGTTATCTACGACCGAATTCGTGAGAATGAAGAGGCCGGTAGGGAAACAAGTCTCAGTAAATTAATCAATGTGGCGCTTACAGATACGTTGGGGCGAACAATATTAACGTCAGGTTGTACGTTTGTGGTTTGTTTGTTTATGTTCTTGTTTGGTGGTGGTGTCATTCACGATTTCTTTTTTACATTTTGTTTTGGAATTATCGTCGGAACTTATTCGTCAGTTTTTGTGGCCTCCCCTTTAGTATTGTTTATGTACAAATGGTTGGATAGGCGAGGACGAAAAGTTTAGTATTTCTCGATGTCCTTTTCCTCTCTCATTTTGCCGATTTATTTTCTTTTTTCTTTCGCGATTGCTGATACTGCGCTCTCTCAGAGCGTAACCGTGTTTAAGAGTGAGGAAGCGAGGAGAAAAGATACGCGCCCAAATAATGCCTTAAGCGTAAAAGAAGTAAAAAGCTCCTACGGGGATTTTAAGTCGCTGGCACAGAAATTTAAATCTAATCCGCTATCAACATTATCCCAAGAACAGGCCGAAGAAATTATTAAGCAACAATTCGCATCAAGTTTTTGGCAAAAATTCTTTCAAAAATTTCCTAATGCAATTAAATGTTTGGCAGCGATTTTAATTGATCCTCAGGCCTTGCCATCGGCGTTTCAAATCTTGGCCAGTGAATCAAAATTGAAAAGTTATGCAACTCTCATTATCTTTTTACAGGTTTTAGTGTTACTGGTGGTGCTATTTTTTTTCAGGATGCATTCCCCTTTTAAGAGATTTTTTTATCGAGGCCTTTGTGTTTTTTCACTTCAGGCCATTGGGGTTGGATATTTTTATTTTCTCTTTAAGGAAGAACTAACACCCATTTTAAAAATTCTTAAGATTTATTTTTTTACCTAAATAGTCCGCAGGCCTCAGAGGGAATGAGTTGGAATTCCTCGTTACCACTAGCATAATAAAATTTTTGCGTTTTGCTATATTTTGAAAAATCATCGATAAATAATTTGTTTTTCTTTTGGTAAATGTAAGCTCGCCCCTTTAACTGTTTAATGCTCACTACCTCAAAGGCAGATAATTCACTCTTTACCGGTATGCCATAGAACACATAGCTCATGTCGAAATTAAGTGTTTGAGTTTCAGCAATAATAGAGAGCTGCCGACTTGGGCATTTCCATCCCACAGATTTAAGTAGTACTCCCATATGAGAAAAAGAAGCAGCGCTGTTTTTTAGTACATTTGAATTTCCTTCTGTGTTGTAGCTCAGTTCTCGATTGGGTTGTAATTTTTTTGGCAAATTAAAAAATTGAGGAAGAGAAAAAGGAGTGAATGCTTCCGCCACAGTCCAACTACTCCATGGTTCTTCTAATTGCTCCAGTACGGTAGGTAAAGTATAGGAATGGTTTTCTGAAAAAGCAGTTAAAACTAGTTTCATGTTTGAGGAGGGGGCCGTGGAATCATTTTTTTCTAATTTAGGAAATTCTTTTCGAAATTGTTCGAGAGAGTGGTTTGTTTTTTCAGTGGGCCTCCATCCTGGTGATATCGCCTGCAAAAAGACATCAGAGCTGTAAACTTCAGCGGTGGTATTTACATAAGGAATGAGTTGATTGGCAAAGTAGGATTTGCTTAAGAGAGGATTCGGAACTACTTCGGACCGCACGTGATCATAAGTGAAACTGGCGACTAATTGAGAGAAAATAATATTTAAATGTTCAATTTGAAGCTTGTTTTCTGATGCGTTAAATTTTTCTTGGAAATAAGGAGTTAAGTCAAATTTAATTTTATTGGTCGACTTTAATCCCGTTACTAGCTCCGTGAGCCCAAGAGTAAATTTTGGCGAAAGAGATTTCCCCAATTGCACGAGAGCAATATTATTTCCCACAACAAGAAAATTTAAATACAAGTGGGATTCATTAAGCGTATCGGAAACGGAAGGGTAATAGGACATTTTTGTATTATATAATTTATTACTATCATAGGGGCTTCGAGTAACAACGAAACTTTTTAGATCATAGGCCATGATGGAATTATTTTTATCTAAATCAGCTGGTGAAAACTTCATCGGAAGAACTAAATAGATAGAAGATTCGTTGAGTGGCCCATAGTTGTCACAAAGTTGCGTGCAGTGAGGAGTTTCGGGATCAATGAATTTAGCTCCGCATGCACAGGCTTCATCTTGGATAAAGGAAATTTCTTGTGCATAAGTGCACTTTTCCTTTGAGATGAAGAGCAGGGAAATGATTGTTCCATAAATGAAAAGGAATCGAAATCCCTTCGCAAGTTTATTTAACATATATTCTCCACAAACGTACAACTAGAGGATCAAATAAGAATCAGTATATAAATTAAAAAATACGTTTCAAAAATGATACTCTCAGTATGGTTGAAAATAACAACCATAGGTTGGATCAGTTACCACCATGTTGGCTGATGTACATTCTTTTAAATTGGGCGCACTTCCTGGAACAATAAAGAGATATTCATTTCCGAAAGCATCTTTAATCGTTAAGTTTCCATTACTCGTAATAAATAATTCTTCTATTTTATTAGACCAAGCATTGAGATTGTTAGAGAGCGATGCGGCCATGGAATTTTTTTCTTGCGGACTCATGACTAGGCCCCCCACTTTAAGTTCGTATTTGATTCCACTCGTCTTGGTGACCTCTGCTCGAATTTCTTCAATGGACATTAATTTAAAACTAACAGTTTTGAATTTAAATTCTTCAATGGATTTATATAAAATGGGATCATAGACAGGCTCTATGGCTAATTCAGCAATTGGTCTACGGCATAGATAATAAAAAGGGTAAGCGTTCACTGTTGGAGGGATGTTATTATTACTTCTACCATCAGGATTAACTGGATTACCAAGAGCATAGTTCACTGCATTTAAATCATCGTTGTCATATTCCATGACTAATTCGCGATTGGGGCATGCTTTTTTGTTTCCATTACCAAATACACTTGGTGCTACCGGTATGGGTTCTAAATAAACGCCTTTAATCGTCACATTGTCCACGATACCAGTTGCAGGTCCCACAATTGGGTTTTGTTCATTTTGTGTAAAAGGAACGGGGTTGGGAAAGAAAGTAGCGGGATTTAACCACTCGTTATAAAAGCTATTATTATTTTCTCCCATGCTATCGGCTGCAGGTAGATAACGAAAATAAGTATTCCAGTAGCTATTGGGAGTTCCCGTATATCCATAAAATTCTTCTTTTATTTCACTGGTAAGTTCATTAATCACTAGATTAAAAGATGTTGAACCAACGGCATCATAGATTTTAGTTGTATTGGAGCTACTTGTACTGAGAAGTCTAATCGGATAGTTGTTAGTGGTAGGCAATAGTTCATCTTTACGCAATTGTGTTGAGGCAAAATTACTTGTTGTCGCATAATAAAATGCGATAGCAGCAGAATTTGGATTATTAATAATTGTGTGGGCACAGGTAGAGGAGCTAAAAGGAAGTGGGACTGCACAATTAGGATCGTTCACTGTTTTTGGTACAATATAAGATTGGACCGACATGCGTTCATTCAAAGTTACAAATTGGGAAGAGGTATAGATAAAATTGGCCTTACCATAAGCATTACTTATAAAAGAGGCGGCATTGTTTTCTTCTGAAAAAGGTCTCCAACTTTGATTTTCGTTAACTTCTAATTGGTAGCTGAGTTGGTTGCGAGCGTCGTTGTTTAAATATTCTTGTGGCAGTGTAAACGCCAATACGTTGGATGCTAAAAATTTTATTTTCTCACTGTTTATAATTTTATTTGGTGCTTTGGTAAAATCGGCCGAGTATTTAATTCTGCATAGCTTGTAGCCTGTATTTCCGCCGCCGCAAACTTCTGCCAAAGTTTTATTTCGATAATTGTTGCCTAGTTGATAAGTGGCGTAAGCAAAATTTCCGAGGCCAGTTAACTTGGCACAAGCCATTCTACAGGCCTGCCTGGGAGTTAAATTTTGATTTAGGTTATTACACGCACAAAAACTATTTTTTACAATTCGAGCGCGGTCAGCTTGTATCGGGAAAGCATCAGGGTCAGAAGTAGCGCTGTCGTCTGGAGTCACGCCATTTCTTCCTGAAGTTACAGGTATCATGCGGTTAGTTGCTGAATCGAGAAAACAGCCAGAAAGTATACTCATGAATAGGATGGAGAGGAGCAAAAATACACCCTGTCCGTGGGACGAGAACTTAAGGTATTGTTTCAATATTGATATTTTATTCATAATCTCAATTATTAGAGTACAATGATCAGTTATCTATTCGGCTGAATTTTAGAAAAGTTGAATGATTTAATTGTGTTAAATAAAGATTCTTTCAAACTATTGATAATCTTGGTGCCCATAAAAATGGTCACTTTTTCTTTATAACAAATTCAAAAACCAACTATAATAAAACTATCCACTAGGGCAGGAGAGTATATGAATAAGGCGGATTTAGTTAATAGTCTCGAAAAGCAGTCTCATCTTCCTCATCAAACAGCGGAAAAAATTGTGAATATCACTTTTGATAAGATGATTCAGGCCCTCTTTGATGATGAACGAATTGAGATACGAGGATTCGGATCTTTTGCCAATCGCAATTACAAATCCTACGAAGGAAGAAATCCCAAGACAGGCCAAATTGTAAAAGTGACACCCAAAAAAGTGCCTTTCTTTAAGGTTGGAAAAGAATTAAAAGAGATGGTCGACAACGGAAAAAATCAATTCACCATTCGTGAAGCGTAAATATCTTCTAATTTGAAATAAATAAGTTGAATCGGAGTTTACTTTTAGTAGGAACGGAGTTGGTTGACTCCATTATCTGTTCCTATTTTATACTCCTTATGGAAACGATTGGCGCCTCCAGCAAAACCAGGTGGTGCATTAAAAATATAAGACATGGAGTAGACAACAACTAAAGTTTTAGTGGAGTCGATGGAATAGTATTGGGTTAATGTGTAACTAGAGTCGGCCGTTTTTTGAAACATGATATTTCCAAAATTGTAGTTATATTGGAAAGTCACAGCTTCTGGTTCCCCGAGCTGACTAAAATCCTTAAAGAAATTTTTTAGGGGCGAGGCGAGGTTTTGAAAATCGGGAGCAGAGTAAAAGTAAAGCCGAAAGTCCATACTTGGCGTAGTCACGCTGCCAAGAACATGAAAGTTGCAATGGGAATTTTCAGATAATTTTAAGGTACTAAGAATTTTTTTTATAAATGAAAAATTACATATCTGGTTTTCTGAAAAAAAAGAAATGGGTTTATTAAGTGAATACACTGTTTTGTTGAGCCCAACGTATAAGTGATTATTTTTTTGTTTGAATTCTGCGTTATTATCAATGTCTAAATTTTTTAATTTGTTAAACGATTCACTATTGCCGCCGCTTCGATTAAATTTATTGTCGTCGGGGATAGGAACTAAATTTTGATCTAAAAATTCATAAAAATATTTTACAACTCCTTGATCTAAAACTTGAGAGTCGATGGCAAAGTTTATGTCTGACATTCTTTGGAGAGAAGCTCCAAAGAGGTCGAAAGTAATCATGAAGGACGCAATGGCAAAGGAGAGTATTTTTTTCATGAGGGATCCTAGTACTTATTTTGCAAAATAACTAGGCTATTAAGTAAGAATTATTAAAAGTAAGGAAAAAAGTAGAAAGTTATTTTAATAATTGAAATTTAATGGCGAAGCGAAAGGCCCCGGCCATTTCCTTTAAATAAAAAACAAATTCACTTTTTCTTTTTTTTCTAAGTAACACAAAAACATCTCGCCACCATCTTAACATAAAAATAATTTTTGCAAAAAAAGCTAAATTTTTAAGAACGATCGCTAAACGATTGCGTTGATAATAATAAAACGTGTAATCACTCAGGTGATGAGTCGTTTTTCCACCTCCATGTAAAATCATAATGTCCTGGGTGCGGTGATGTTCAACCCCGAGATCATTTAATCTTTTTGACCAATCCACATCTTCCCAAAACGTATGAAGCCTTTCATCAAAGGGCCCGAACTTTTCAACCACTCCTCGGTGTACTAAAAAGGCAGAACCAGGAATATAACTATTGGGGTAGGTATGATCAAATCGCTCACTTCGAGGTTGATTTGGAATTTCTTTGAGATGCTTGAGTACTCCTGTTTGCCAAAAAACCTGTCCTCCGTAAGAATCAATTTTTCGCATGGATCTAAATTTTATGAGGGGAGCAATGATGGCGTTAGTGGGAAATTGGGACTCCTGAAAATTCCATTGGTGAATTTCGCAATCATTCGTGATGAAAAATAGCCATGGAAAATTTGCTCTGGCCATCAACCATCTTAATCCCGCGTTGGCACCTCCACTGTAGCCTGCGTTCTTTGAAATCACGAGGTGTTGCGAGGAGGGTAATTGTTCTAATTCTTGTTTTATGCGACTAATATTTTCTGGCCGTGATCCATTGTGGACAATGAAAATTTGAGAGGCGTGGAAAAAATGGCCCACCGATTTTGCGCACTTTATGGTAATCTCCGGATGATTGTATGAAAGAATTATTGCCCCAACGTTCATTAGTTAAGCCTTTACCACTCTTAATTTTGCCTTGCGCTGGACTGGGAACTCGCGTGGGAAGTCCTGCCAGCAAAGAATTACTTCTATCACCCTTATCGAGCGAACCACTTATTGTCTACTGGTTAAAGCTCGCTTCCTCCTTTGATCTTCCCGTTCATGTCATTTCGAGAAAAGGAAAGGATGTCTTGCACGATTTTTTAATGGATTGGAAAATTCAGCACTCCCTCACACTAACCTTGCAAATTTTAGAGGGATTGGAAGGAGAGTGGCCAACCACAGTTCTTAAGAGTGAAGAATTTTGGAGAGAAAAAAATATTTTAGGACTACCGGATACTGTTTTTTCAACTCTTGATGATTGGAAAAACTTTTTGGCCGTGCTTGACCTAAATCCCTTAACTGTGATGGCCCATGAATTGGAGAAGGGGCAAGACAGTTCCAAGTGGGGTGTAATTAAAACAATCGATAAAGACAATTTAGCATGGTGTGAAAAGCCATTAAGTTTCAATAGTGAAAAGCTGGTTAGTGCGTGGGGAATTTTTTCATTTGCAAAATCCATTGGACAAGAATTATTTTTGGCCCTAGAAAATTCGACGCAAAAACATGAATGGCAAAAATTTTCTTTTTCGCACATAGTTCTTAAGCTAACATCATTTAAAGATCTTACTAGAGATACCAATTAAAAAGTGGTGATTTATGATTTTTCTAGCACCTTTGATTCTGATTCACGTGGCCTATTTTATTTCTCTTTATAAAAAAAATATGGGCCTCATAGATGGATTTTGGGGATTGGGATTTGTAACAATGTCCGTTAGTGCTGTTATCTTGTCCGGTGGAGTGGACATTAAGCAAAATTTACTTGGATTTCTTTTGCTCCTATGGGGAGGCCGGTTAGCGATTTTTCTCTTCGTCCGAAATTGGAGTAAGCCTGAAGATTTTCGTTATGCACAGTGGCGCCAAGATTGGAAAGAAAAAACAGAACTCATTTCCTACTTTAAAGTTTTTCTATTGCAATATTTTTTAATGCTCATGATTGGCACGCCCATTTGGTGCAGCTATTATTCGCCGTCGGAAATTTCTATTCTTACTTTTATAGGAATCGGAATTTTTTGTTGCGGTTTAATTTATGAAACAATTTCTGATCAACAGAAATCACGCTTTAAGAGCGCTCCGGGCAATGAATATAAGTTGTGCAAAATTGGGCTATGGCGATACTCACGACATCCCAACTACTTAGGCGAGATCACTTTGTGGTACGGACTAGGAATCATGGCCCTTAATATGAATGGTGGCAGGATGAGTGACCAGATGCTTTGGAATTTTTTGTGTATGCTTGGGCCAATGATCATTCATTTTCTCATTCTCAAAGTATCCGGAGTTCCTCTCATTGAGGCCAAGCACAAATCGAATTCAGAATATTTGACGTATATGCACACCACACCTCGGATGATACCAAGTTTTATTTTTAAATCCCGCCGCTAATGAATTTTGTGATTCACAGGGAATTGATCGAATTCATTGAATTATCAGGGGTTTCTAGCATAAAATCATTTTATGAAAATTGCAGTCATCGGCAGCGGGATCTCTGGTCTTAGCGCTGCCTATTATTTATCGAACACAAAACATACTAATGGCGAGAAATTTGAGGTTCATTTATTTGAATCGAGTCCGCGAATCGGTGGGCATACGCACACTGTGGAAGTTTCAAAGTTGGAACAAAAATTTTTAGTCGATACAGGTTTTATTGTTTGCAATAATCGCAATTATCCCCATTTTTTAAAATTAATGGATGAGATTGGAATTGATCTGCAGGATTCCGAAATGAGTTTTAGTGTCAAGACACAAGACGGATCTTTGGAATATAACGGTACTTCAATTAATAGTTTATTTTGTCAGAGAAAAAATTTTCTTAGGCCTTCGTTCTACCGAATGATCAAAGATATATTACGTTTCAATTCTGAAGCGACTAGTTATTACGAGCAGATGCAAAACCATCCAGACAAAATTCGTCCTGCCATTACCTTAGAGCAATATTTAAAGGAAAATAACTATTCTAAAAATTTTATAGAGTATTATATTATGCCCATGGGGGCCGCCATTTGGTCGGCCTCAAGGCGTGAAATGCGGGATTTTCCCTTAGATTTTTTCGTTCGTTTTTTTCACCATCACGGCATGCTAACCGTCAATGATCGCCCTCAATGGATGGTTTTGAAGGGAGGATCTAAAAGTTATATCCCAAAATTGTTGCAACCCTTAGAGGGCCGTGTGCACAAGGGGGCGAGCGTTTTGAAGGTTGGGAGTGAAGTTGGTGCAAAGGGAGAGAGAAATAAAAATTGGATAGAATACAAAAATGCGGCAACGAATGAAGTTAACAAAGAGTTTTTTGATCAGGTGATTTTGGCCTGTCACGGCGATGAGGCCTTGAAGATGCTGGACCATCCAACAGAAAATGAAAAAGAAATTTTGGGGGGATTTAGTTATCGTTTCAATGAAACGATTTTGCATCAAGACGAGAAGGTTATGCCCCAATCACTTTTGGGGCACGCTAGCTGGAATTATTTTATTCCCACCAAAGAGCAAGAATCCATCGCGGTTACTTATTATATGAACCGATTGCAATCCATTTCTGGGCCCGAGAAATTTTTTGTATCGCTCAACATGCGGCCATACATAGATCCTGCAAAAATTTTGAAAGTCATTGAGTACTGGCACCCGGTTTACAACCATCAAGCAGTTAAATCCCAAACGAAATGGGGACAGATTAATGGAACGAGGGGAATTCATTATTGTGGTGCTTACTGGGGAAATGGATTTCATGAGGATGGTGTCGCGAGTGCCCTAAAAGTTGTCGATAGTATAAAGAGTCTATACCGTGTATAGAGAGTCAATGAAAGAGTGTCATGCCTACTTTTATTTTGGACAGGTCCTTCACCGAAGATTTCTTCCGATTAAGCATCAATTTCGCTACCGAGTGGCGCAAATTTATATCAACGTGGAAAAAACCAAAGAAGTCTTTAAGTATCCTGGAATTTTTTCTTTAGAAAGCTTTGGGATTTTTTCTTTTTATCGAAAAAATTATTTAGGAAGTCCCAAAACCTCGATTAAATCTTCTGTCCTCAAGCTTATTGAAAATCATTTTAAAAATGATTTTCATCCGGCCTTAGAAGTTGATGTGGATGTTTATTTGCTTACCAATTTATCTGTTTTCGGATTTTGCTTCAACCCAGTGAGTTTTTACTATGTCATTGAGAAAGAAACGAAAACTTTGCGATACGTGGTTTCTGAAATCACCAATACGCCTTGGGGAGAAAAAAAGCAAAATGTTTTTAGAATCCCAGAGGAAGTTGAAGATCATACTCGTGCCAGCAATAGGAAGTTTAAATTTCATTTTCCCAAAGATTTTCATGTTTCACCCTTTATCCCGATGAACATTGACTACGAATGGCTATTTTCTGTCCCTGAGGGTCGGATTTTTATTCATATGAAAAATCGCTTCAAAAATGAAATCCAGGTAATGTTTGATGCTATTTTAAATTTAAAGAGAAAAGAAATAAATGGGATAAATGGGATTTATTTTTTTCTCTACTCCCCCTTTGTTACACTAAAAACCATGGTCGCCATATACTTTCAAGCGGCCAGGCTCTACTTCAAAGGGGCAACATTTTATACTCATCCCAAAAAGGTGGACTAATATGCCAACTCAACTTCTAGAAAATCGCAAATCTTTTAGTGATCTCGTATCCAATAACTCTCTTTTGGATAAGTTGTGTAAAAATATATTACTTAAAAAATTAACTCAACTTAAGGTGGGGTTATTTACCATTAGAGATTTTACACAAGACAAAGAAGAAAAGTTTACTTTTGGTGATCCAGCGGAAAAAGATCTAGTCGCCGAAGTCATTGTTTCCAAAAGCTGCTTTTACTCTCGTTTAATTTTAGGCGGAAGCATCGGAAATGCAGAAAGTTATGTGGATCAAGACTGGGAGACCAATGATTTAGTAACTATTGTGCGAATTTTTGTGAGAAACCGAACTCTTCTTCAATCCCTAGATTCTGGTCTAAGTAATTTGCTCATGAACCCACTCAATCGACTCTTTCACGGACTAAGAAATAATTCCGTTAAGGGGAGTAGGAAAAATATTCATGCTCACTATGATTTGGGAAATGAGTTTTTTAAATTATTTCTCGACCCAACCATGATGTATTCCAGTGGGATTTTTGAAACCCAAAACGATTCTTTGCAGACAGCATCCGAAAATAAAATTCGTATCATTTGTGAAAAGTTGAGTCTTAAGAGCAGTGATCATTTGCTAGAAATTGGGACAGGGTGGGGGAGTTTATCAATCTACGCGGCCAAAACTTATGGTTGCAAAGTGACCACCGCCACCATTTCTCAAGAACAGTATAACTACGCACAAGAGCAAGTTAAGAAATATCAATTGGAATCTTTGGTAACCGTACTTCTAGAGGATTATCGGCATTTAGAAGGTACTTTTGATAAGTTAGTTTCTGTGGAAATGATTGAGGCCGTGGGATTAAATTATTTAGATATTTATTTTGAAAAATGCGCTCAGCTTCTTAAACCTGAGGGAATCATGGCGCTTCAGGCCATCACCATTAGAGATTCCTATTATGAAACGGCCAAACGATCGGTGGATTTTATCCAAAGGCATATTTTTCCAGGAAGCGGAATTCCCTCGATTAGCGCCATGATGGATTCAGTAAAACGAAAAACAGATTTAGTGCTCATTCAACAAAATGATTTTGCCCAAGACTATGCAAAAACTTTGCATGAGTGGTCTAGGAATTTATCATTGAATAAAGATAAAATTGTCTCTTTAGGTTATCCCGCTTTTTTGTATCGGATGTGGCAATTTTATTTTGCCTACTGCGAAGGTGGATTTCTCGAGCGATCTATTGGTCTGTCGCAAATGGTTTTAGTTAAACCAAATTTTCGTGGGGAGAATTTATGATTAATACACTAATTAATATGATGGAAAAAGGTCATCTTCCAGATGCTGCTATCCGTTTGGGCATTCGAAGACTTTGCCACTCCCGATTAAGTGAACTTAGTTACGATTCTTTAGATGAAAAATTGAAACGGGAACAAGATTATAAACAGTCGTTACTAAAATCTCCCCTGGCGATTCATACCAAGTCGGCCAATGAGCAGCATTATGAGTTGCCACCTTCTTTTTTTAAAGAAGTTTTGGGGACCAATTTAAAATATAGTTCTGGATTTTGGAATCACGACACGCGAGACCTTAGCGACGCAGAACACTTAGCATTGACGCAGACGATGGAGCGGGCCGAAATAGAAAATGGCATGCGAATTTTAGAATTGGGTTGCGGTTGGGGGTCGCTAACTTTAGCGATGGCAAAAAAATTTCCCGATTCAAAAATTGTAGCGATTTCCAATTCCAATCCGCAAAGAGAATATATTCAATCTCAACTTGCCCATCATCATTTAAAAAACGTCATGGTGTTGACTCGAGATATTTCTCAGTTAGATAGCTTGGCACTCGAGTTTGAATCTTTTCACCGAGTGGTGAGTGTGGAGATGTTTGAGCATTTTAAAAATTATGAAATTCTTTTGCATCAAATTTCTAAGGCCCTGATGGATGGTGGAAAACTTTTTGTACATATTTTTACTCACAAAGAGCACTCTTATCCCTTCGAAGTAGAAGGGGAAGATAACTGGATGGGTAAATATTTTTTTACTGGTGGGCAAATGCCCTCGCATTACTTGCTCTACGAATTTCAAAAAGATCTTCGATTAGAAAGTTCTTGGGCCTGGAGTGGAATCCATTATCAAAAAACGGCCGAGGCGTGGCTTAAAAATATGGATGATAAAAGAGAAATACTGATGCCTACTTTGCGCTCAGTTTACGGAGAGGATTCAGAAATTTGGTTTCAGCGCTGGCGCATTTTCTTTATGTCTTGTGGTGAGTTGTTTGGTTATCAAAGTGGTAGTCAGTGGGGCGTGTCCCATTATTTATTTAAAAAGTAGGATGGAAAAGCGATGAACTTATTTTTTTATTGCGGTTTAATTTTTTTGAGCGGCTACATGATCAATATGTTTTATATTACTGTTCTCTATCACCGTGGCCTTACTCATGGGGCCGTGATTTTAAGTCCGGCGGTGTTAAAGTTTTTAGAATACACCGGTATTTGGGTGACTGGCCTTGATCCTAAGGCGTGGTCGACGATGCACCGCTTACATCATCTTCATTCTGATTCTAAGGACGATCCCCATAGTCCCGTTCATCAAGGAGTTTTCGGAGTTTGGGTGGGACAATATAAGTCTTATAAAAATATTATTTCTAGAATTTTAGATAAAAAAGATCCTGAAATTAATCGAGTGAGTGATGAAATTTCGCTAGAGCTTTCTTGGATTAGTAAGCATGGTTTTTCCAATTTTCCTTATTATCTTCATATTGCCGTTGGGCTTTTACTTGCTTTTTCATTTGGTTCGGTTTTGTTAGGTTTCGCTTATGTGCTGGGATTACTTAGTCATCCAGTCCAGGGGTGGATGGTGAATTCTTTGGCCCACCGTTACGGCAGAAGAAATTTTCCGACCAATGATCATTCCAAGAATAATTTGTGGGTGGCCTATTTTGTTTTTGGAGAGGGACTTCAAAATAATCATCATGCTCATCCGGGCAGAGCAAAATTTTCCTTTAAGTTTCCAGAATTTGATGCCGGCTACTGGATGTGTTGGTTGGCCGAGAGAGTTGGAATCCTTAAAATTAATCGTTTTTAACATTTCTGATGGGATCTTTTTGCCTACCTCGTTTCAAAAACCAAACAAAGGGATAATAGACGAGAGTAGGACTTAAGTACATGGAAGTAAAAAAACATCCAGAGATTCTCTTTTTTTTTAAATCTCTCTTTTATTATTTTTTTATTTTTCTATTGGGTTGTAGTCCCAATTCTCACGTCAATTTAGGGGATTCTAGTAATAGGGATTTGTTAATTGCAGGAACACCAGATCCTGGATATGTATCAGGCGGATCAACTCCGGGAGTGATGGTGATGACTCCAACGGTTACTGCCACGGCAACTGGAACGGCAACGGCAACACCGACTGATGATAGTAATTCAGGAGATAGCACTTCCACGCCGACAGCAACGTCTACTCCAACTAGCACCTCCAATAGCAATTCAACCAATAGTCCTACTGTCACACCAACGTCAACAGCAACGGCAACAGCAACGGCAACAGCAACGAACGGACAAAATTCTGGGACGGCAACCTCGACTCCGACAGCGTCGCCGACATCGACTCCTACAAAAACACCAACCATGTGTGCGCCAAGTCCAACGCCTACAAAAACGAATACACCAAAACCTACTTCCACTCCCACTCCGGGAGTGGCGTGTACTGGTTCTCCTACGGCAACACCTACTCCAACATCGACGGGAGGTGGAGTCGCAAATGATTGCAGTATGCCTGTTTGCCCAAGTTGTTCCCAAAAAGAATTGGCGAAATCAACGATTAATTGGAGTGGGGTGAAAGGTTGTGGAAATGGATGCAACACAACGCACGAGATGGCCTTGATATCACTTAAATCCTACAACAGTGGTGCTCAATATCAATGCACGAGCGCGCCCGACTTTAATGGAAACTGTAACATGTATATTTCAACATCCGGATTTTCAGCGACCACTTTTGAAGTGCGTGTAGATTTTGAAACGCCCTCCGGTTTTTACACCGTCTTTAAAGAAACACTGAATATCAATCAAAGTTCATCGGGCCTAGCGGAATTATTTGTGGAAGAAACAAGTAAGCCTGGCGAAGTTAAATGTAGTGTGAAAGTAAACGGCCAACCAAAGCAGCCTACGTACCTAGGGTGCTTGAGTGGAAATTGTTTTGATACCAAAGTGAAAACAAAATTATGTTTTGAGTATGCAGGCGGCCCTACGGTTAATAGCTCAATATGTCAGTGAAATAGATTAAAAAATTACTTTTTATTTTTCGCCCACACATCTAATTTTTGCTCCATCACTTCTAACGGCATACAACCATCTTTGAGTAGCTCATCATGAAATTCGCCAATCGAAAATTTATCTCCTAACTTCTTAGCGTATTTATTTCTTAGCTCCCAAATTTTTAGTGCACCAATTTTATAAGAAAGTGCTTGTCCTGGGATCGCCATATATCTTTCAATCTCTGCGGTTGCCCCGGCCTCATCGAGGGGTTCATTGGCCATGAGATATTTTATCGCTGCTTCTCTAGACATTCCTTTGGTATGAATCGCAACATCAACAACTAAGCGAAGGGCGCGGTGCATTTCATCACCCAGAGCACCCATGTATTGATAAGGATCTGTGTAGAGGCCTAACTCTTTTCCAAGAGATTCTGTATAAAGGGCCCAACCTTCACCGTAAGCACCATACCAACCAAATTTTCTAAATTGCGGTAGACTTTCATTTTCTTGTTGTAGTGATGTCTGATAATGATGCCCAGGTATCGCCTCATGTAAAAAAACGGATTCCATTCCTGAGGTAATATTAAACTTTTTCGCATCAACGATTGGCATATAAAAAATTCCAGGGCGAGATCCATCAGGATTTCCTGGCTGGTATTCAGCACTGGCGGTTTCTTGTCTAAAGGCCTCCACTTGCCTAATTTCGAAAGGAGTTTTGGGAGTGCGAATAAATAATTTTTTTAACTGTGGTGACATCACTTCATGAACTTTGCGAAAGGCCCCCAATACTTCTTCTGGAGTTTTGAAAGGAAAAAATTTCGGATCATTTCTTAAATGATCAAAAAATTCTTTTAGACTCCCTTTAAAGTTAACCTCAGCCTTTATTTTTTCCATTTCAGTTTTGATACGTTTCACTTCCCTTAGACCCAGCTCATAAATTTCTTGAGGGGTCTTGTTAGTCGTCGTCCAACTTTTCGCTAAATAGGAATAATATTTTTTTCCATTAGGCAAACTTGATATTCCAGAGGTCAAACGAGCCTTGGGCAAATATTCTGTTTTTAAAAAATGCGCCAGCGATTGATAGGTTGGGTTAACCGTTTCAATAATGGTTTTAAGATAGAGGGCCTCTAAATCCGACTTATCTTGGGAGGAAAATGTACTCGGCATTTTTTTGATGGGACTAAAAAATAAACTCTCTTTTGGGTTTGAGGAAATCATCTTTTCCATTTGGGGAATCATTTTTAGCACCAGCGATTTAGGCAGAACATAATTTGACTTGATTCCATCGCGAAAGTTTTCGATTGCGGATTGGGACCAAATTTTAAATTTCTCTAATCTTGAGATCCAATTTTTATAATCTTTTACGGTGGAAAAGGGCTGAACGGAATCTCCAGAACCTAACTGGCCAAAGGTCAGTGGTATTCCCCAGAATTGATGAAAGGGGATCATCCAAGACTGAAATTTGTCTTCTTCCAGACTCATTTCTAGATCATAGGTTAACATTTCATGACTTATTTTATCGTTATCATTTAAGGACGTAAGATTGATTGTTTTTAGCGCAAGTAAATATTTTTTATAAAATGTAATTAATCCCTCTCTGTATTCTTTAGTCGCAAAATTGGGGAATTGGTCGTCAAAGCGGTGATCACCTTGAGCAGTCGCATCCAGAGGAAAAAGTTGAGAGTGTTCTTCCCAATATTCGCTCAGTAATTTTTGAAAAGGAGTCATCTTTTCTGGTTTCATGCTGGCATCAGAGGAAGAATGGGGATTTTTCGATAACTGAGAGCATGAAAAAGGCGTGACCATGAGTAATGAAAAAACTAAAACGAAATTTATTTTTTGAAACATTTTTTATTCCTCGAATGATATTTTTTTATTCTCTGGGAGTGAAAGAGTTTTGTAAATGTTATATTTAAATTTCATTTTAAAAGAAAATTTGAATTTTTTATTGTGCTCATTGTGTTAGTCTCAGGGCATGTTGCAAATATCCAATTTATCTAAATCTTATGGTTCTCGAACTTTATTAGAGGGCGTCACTCTGCAAATGGGGCCAGGCGAACGCTTAGGCCTGGTTGGCCGAAATGGACACGGCAAATCCACACTCATCAAGATGATTTTAGGAGAGGAAAATTACGATCAAGGCCACCTCACTTTTCCAAAAAATTATCAAGTGGGACACCTTGCCCAACATATTAACTTTACGATGCCCACCGTATTAGCGGAAGCCGCTCTTGGACTTAAAGAAGAAGAGCGTGATCACTTATATAAAGTTGAGGCCATACTATTTGGTCTTGGTTTTACAAAAGAAGATTTAAGTAAATCACCCAATTCTTTTTCTGGTGGTTATCAAATTCGTATCAATCTTACGAAAGTTTTAGTGGCCGATCCTGACCTCCTTTTGCTAGATGAACCAACCAATTATCTAGATATTATTTCCATTCGTTGGTTGGGTCGTTTTTTGCGTCAGTGGAAAGGTGAGCTGATTATTATTTCCCACGATCGAGACTTTATGGATTCGGTCACTACCCACACAGCGATGATTCACCGAACCAAGATTAAAAAAATTCCGGGGAATACCCAAAAGATTTTTGAGCAAATCGCAGTAGAAGAAGAGGTTTATGAAAAGACGAGAGTTAACGAAGATAAAAAGCGAAAAGATATAGAAGATTTTGTGAACCGATTTCGCGCTCAGGCCAATAAAGCGACCCTTGTTCAGTCGCGAATCAAGCTGCTTGAAAAAATGCCCTCAAGAGATGAGTTGGCCGACATTCAAAGTTTAGGATTAACGTTTCCCTATCAACCCATCGCAGCGAAGCAAATTTTAGAATTAAGTGAAATTAGTTTCGGTTATGAAGGCATGACGCAAAAACTTATCGAAAATTTTTCTCTTAGCGTAAAGAATGGCGAAAAAATTGCGATCATTGGAAAAAATGGGAAAGGAAAAAGTACATTGCTCAATTTAATGTCAGGCGTTCTCACTCCTCTCAAAGGGGAAGTGCGGCCGCATGTAAATTTGGCGATCGGTCATTTTGGTCAAACTAATATTGCAAGATTAAATTCGAAAATCACTGTCGAAGAGGAAATTTCAAGCGCCAATACTGACTTATCTAAAACGCATGTAAGAAGTATTTGCGGATCCATGATGTTTACCCAAGATGATGCGCTTAAAAAAATTTCGGTACTATCGGGAGGCGAAAAGAGTCGCGTGCTCCTTGGAAAAATTTTGGCAAAAAATTCTAATATTTTATTTTTAGATGAGCCCACGAACCATTTAGATATGGATTCCATCGCGGCCTTAGTCGAGAGTTTAAAAGAATTTGCGGGCGCAGTGGTCATCGTAACGCACAGTGAAATGATTTTGCGAGAACTACCCACCAAATTTGTGGTCTTTCAAGCAGACGGCCCTAAGATTTTTGAAGGATCTTATGAGGAATTTTTAAGCAAAGTGGGATGGAGCGAAGAGATCAATGATGAAACGGAAACAAGTGAATCCCAACCATTGCTCAGTAGAAAGGAAATGGCCCATAGAAAGGCCCAATTAGTGAAAGAACGCTCGCGGCTACTAAACCCACTCAAGATGAAGTGTGAAAAATTGGAAAAAGAAATTATCACTCTTGAAGCGTTGATCGAAGAAAATAATCATAAAATTATTGATTTCGCTAGTAGCGGAAAAAAGGAAGCGATCGCAGAGTTATCCATTCAAAGTAAAAAGGCGAAAGATTCCGTAGAAAAATTATTCCAAGAATTAGAAGTAGCGATGAACGAAATGCAAAAGATTCAAGAAAAATTTGACATTGAGATTAAGGAGATGGAGTAACGATAGGGAGGGGGAAAGCCTCGACCACATATTTAGTGGTCAAGGCCATACATTAACTGAGTATCTTATTGTTTTTTTCCAATTTGCGAAATTCTCTTCATGAGTTTTTTAAAACCCTCTCTGAAATTTGAAGTTGGTTTTGGCGCTGCGGCCGCAACTTCTGGTGTTAAGTACTTTTTACAAGTTCTTGAAACATGTTCTGCAAGGTATTTCTCTTGTGAAACATCAACGAGTTCTAATTTTTCTTTAAGCTCTCTCAGGGAATAACTTTCGATCGCTACTAATTCTGAAGTAAGAGGATGAGAGTTGGGAACCACTTGAAATTCTATCTCAGTCTGATCAATCGCAAAACTATAACTTAGGGCACTATCTTTATCTGAGTAGAGCTTTAGCTTCGATTGAATCGCTCCTTTCTCAATATAGAAATTATCTACATGAATGACATTGTTGTTGTAATCAACAACTTGCTTTAAATAACTGTACTCAGGCGTCGGATTGATCTGATTAATTAGGGAAACAAAACCCTTAATAGGGGATGAAAGATCGTCATTAATTCTATTGAGAATGGTATAGTCATACTGATCAATCCCTTTAGTCACAGATTTGTATTTTGTAATATAAGTTGCAATTTGTTGTAATTGAGTTGATGTCAATTTTTCGTTTACTTTAGAAATTCCAAACTTATAAAAATCCAATTTCTTATTAATGGCCGCAAGTATAGTTTGCTTGTCGGAGATAAGAACTTGGTGTTCCGCTTTAAGATCTTCAATCTCTTCTAAGCAATAATCTTTTACAGTTTTAGTTGGAACATTTGTTACTTGTGCATGAAGCGACAAATTGAGGAAAAATGTAGAAATAAATACTGGCAACAGAATTGTTTTCATAGGCCTCCTTATGGAAATTTATGGAAGTAGCTTTTTAACATAACGTTTAAATAATGACCAGTGTGTCTAAGGAAAATACATAAGATACATTGTAAATTTTTCTAGAGGTAAGAATTTTGGAATCAAGGAAAATGAATCAAAAAACTTAATGAGCGTCGACGACTTTTACTTTGCGGTTTCTATTAATTTTTAAAAGAAACAGGGGAATAAAGGTAAACGCAAAAATGATAATCAAATAATAAACCAGTTGATTCGTACTCATCATAAATACTTGTTCATCCACTTTGTGTTTGATTGTTTGAATCGCGCCATGATTGAGAGCATCCATTCCGGTAAGTGTTCCAAGTTTATGATCTAAGCTTTGATCTAGTTGTTGGAACAATTGCTGCGTTTGAGTATTTAATAAAGATACGTGAGAGCGCAAATCTAAATAATTTTGAGCACTGTTTTTAGTAAGCATCGTCGCCACGAAAGCAACTCCAATACTTCCTCCAATTTGCCTGAAGAGATTCAGTAGCCCTGATACTTGTGCGAGCGCCGCGCCCTTAAATTCACTTAGGATGCTCGAGTTGATGGGAACAAACAAAAACGCGAGAGCAAAGCCGCGCATGAAGAGCATCGCGAGAACTTCTTGGGAATTCGTGAGTGAAGAAAAATGGGTCATCATATAGAGACAAATTTCCACAGAAATGAGTCCTATAAAAATTAATATTTTGGGGTGAACGCCTTTATTCATCGCATTTCCAATAAAGGGCATCATCATCGCCGTAAGGATTGACCCGGGAATAAAAAACATTCCCGTTTGAGTGGCACTATAGTGAAAGGAGCGCGTGAGAAAAACCGGAATAAGTAAAATAACAGAGTAGAGAAAAAATCCTAACCCCATCATGAGGCCAACACCATTAGTGACAATTCCATTTTTGAAAAGTCTAATATTAATAATCGGATTGGGAATTTTTAATTCCCACCAAATAAAAGTCGGAAGACTTACGATAAAGATGATGGAATTGAAAATGATAGTCTTTGATGCAAACCAATCGTCGGCCTCTCCGCGCTCTAACACAAATTGTAAACAACCCACACTTAATATTAGCAGCACCAATCCAAAGACATCGAGCTTTTGATTTTGGGCCGCTTCTCCCTCTAATTTTGGACGGTCCACAATGTAGAGAGAACCCAAAAAGAAAGTGATGAGTCCAAGAGGTAAATTAATATTAAAGATTGATCGCCAACCTAATTGATCAGTTAAATATCCTCCCATCACGGGCCCAAGTGTGGGCCCAATCATGACACTCATTCCAAAAATTGCTCCCGCAATGCCGGCCTTTTCTTTGGGAAACTGTTCGTAAATGAGCGCTTGAGATGTGGGGAGGAGCGCACCACCCATGAATCCTTGAACAATTCTAAAGAGAGTGAGTGTAAATAAGTTAGGAGCAAGTCCACAGGCAACGGAAGCTGCGGTGAACGCAAGGATGCAACTTAAATAATATTTTCTTCTGCCCACGCGTTCACTGAGCCAACTGGAAAAAGGAAGAACGATGGCATTAGCAATAGCGTAGCCAGTGATCACCATACTGATATCTTCGAGGGTCGCTCCTAAATTTCCCATCATGGTTGGAAGGGCCACGTTCACGATAGACGTATCGATGATTTCTAAGAGAGAGGCCATGACGGCCACTAAAATAATATACGGTGCGTTTTTATTCATAGAAACTAATTTTTTCTTATTTTTACTTCTGCCGATAGCCCCAATTTTAAAATCTCAATATCACTTTCGTTTAAGTTTTGAAGCAAAATGTGAACGGGAATTCTTTGAACAACTTTGGTAAAATTTCCCGTTGCGTTATCTGGTGGAAGAAGGCTAAAGAGGGATCCCGTCGCAGCACTAATACTTTCTACAACACCAAAATATGTTTTTCCGGAATAAGCATCTATTGATACTTCGGCCTTACTTCCCGGATGAATGGATTCAATTTGGGTTTCTTTTAAATTGGCCACCACCCATCTTTGTTTTGATCCCACGAAGCCAAAGAGGGGAGTACCGACAGAGGCAAGTTGCCCTTCTTCAACGGATTTTTTGGCGATGAATCCATCCATCGGCGCCTTAATGAAAGTGTTTTCTAAATTAAGTTTCGCTTGTGAAACGCGAGCACTTAAAGATTCGTAACTCGCCTGACTTTCAAGCATCAATGATCTCGCTGCGTCTCTTTGTTGCTGGGAGACAGCGCCACTTGCAAAAAGAGAAATCATACGTTGGGCATTTTTTTTTGCATCCTCGAGGGTGGCCTGCTTTGAAACCATTTCTCCTTGCATTTGATCGAGTGAATATTGAAAATCTCTGGCATCAATTTCTACTAAGACATCACCTTCTTTCACTTTCTGCCCTTCTTTCACGTGCACTTTTTTGATAAAGCCACTAACTTTGGGCGCAAGCATAAAAAAATGGCCATCAATTTGTGCATTATCCGTCGTCTCATAAAGCATGTGTTGAATAATGAAGTAGGCGCTGATAGCACTAAAGAAAAGAAGAAGGGAGAGCATAATTTTTTTTTGTTTTTTCATAGAAGTCCCGTTTTATGTAATGGCATTTTTTAATTGGTCGAAAAGGTATACAACTCTCGCCCAGACGTTAATTCCAATTGGATGAGGGCATCAATGGCATTGGTGTTGGCCTCAACTTCGGCTGCTTTGGCGCGGTAGAGTTCATTTTCCGCATCTAATAAATCTTTATTGGTTCGAGTTCCGACGCGCGCACCTGCTTTGGCAAGACGTAAACTTTCAGTAGATTTTTTTACTTCTTCGGATTTAGATTGAGAGAGTAAATGATAATATTGAAATTTGCGCTTCCATAGTTCTAAATTTTGTTTCGTTTTTGTTTGTTCTTCTTGGAGCGTGACTTGCATTTTTATTTTTTGCTGAAGAGCAATTTCTGATTTTGCCGTCGAGGCCAGGCCATCAAAAATAGTCCAAGATAAAGTGACTCCCACTTGATAAGCGTCTCTATATTTATCAAAGTCTGAGAAACTTTCTGAGCGGTTATTGTAACTTTGATATTGGCCAAATAAATAAATTCTGGGAATCCAGTGATTTTGCGCCGCCGTGTTTAGATGTTCATAGGCCCGTAATTTGCTTTGCAAGGAGATCAAATCGAGTCGATGTAAGTGATCTTCTCGTGTCTCGTTAGATAAAGAATTTAAGATATGAGAAACGGTAGACTGAGAAAAGTGGGGCAGATCACCTCCCAATTTTCGATCTTCGGTAGAGCGGCCCATGATTTCGGCCAACTTATTTTTCTCCATTACCACATTATCTTCGGAATTTAATACTTCTGCTTTGGCCTCACTCAATTGAACTTCTACCTTAAGCACATCAAAATTGGTGGCAGATCCTACTTTTTTGATGAGAGAAATATTTTTGAGATGATCTTCAAGGGTTATTACATTTTGTTTGGATACTTCTACAAGTTTTTCTCGTCCTATGACTTTATAAAATTGCAAAATGAGAAGCCTTGAATTTTTAAATTTACTCCACTCTAAAGAATTCATCGACGACGATTCAAAAGATTTGGCCGCGGCATAACGTTGGGATGTCATCCATCCATCAAAGATGGGAAGAGTAGCATTGAGCGAAAAACTTGAATTAGGAATAATTTGAGGAATAGTGGAAGGGGATCCTGCGATGGAAACATCTGTATAGGCATAACGTGTCTCAAAGAGGTCTGTGATGTTGAGACCTAAGGTGGGCAAAAAAGCGGCCCTGGCCTCTTTGACTTTAGCTGAATCTTCTTCGTGCCCTGCCGTTTCTTTTTTAATATCGAAAGATCCCAGATTCATTTCATTAAGCGCGGCCTTCAAATTTAAATCCGTAGCTTGGTTGTTTTGGGTCTGATTGTCTTGGGAGAATGATAGCTTTGCTGAAATGGAAGAAAATAAAAAAAAGGCAGCTATCAACTTGCAAATAAAAGAGAAAAAATATTTCATAAGTTGCCTTTAAAGATAGTTTTAAGGGGAAATGGTTTGTAGTGCAAACTATTTGATATTTTAGCTATTATTGTTTAAAATCTTGAAAATGGGAATAAAGAAGTGAAAAAAAGAATAGTTAAGACAAAAAAAAGAAATCCGCAATTAGACTTAAATAAACTAAACATTGAAAGTACAAAATATCATCCCATCTTGTGCAAGTGTTTTTCCTATGTGTTTTATAAGTCTGCCATCAAAATGCGATATTTGCTTAATGATCAATTCTTAAAACATAATTTAATTCTGCCTCAACTAGGCTTACTCATGCTTTTGAAGGAACTGGGGCCAATGAGTCAAGTAGATCTAGGAATGGAACTGGACATTGACAAGACCACAATGGTCAAACTTATAGATGATCTAGAGATTAATAAATTTGTTGCAAGAACAAGCTCCCAAACAGATCGCAGAATTAATATGCTTGAAATTACAACGATGGGACTTCGAAAATTGGAAAAAGCCTCCGGCGTTCGTCTTAATTTTGAAAAAGATTTTCTTTCCAAGCTTACTTCAATAGAAAAGAAAATTTTAATAGACTCAATTGCTAAACTTTTATAGGTGTCTTGAATAGTTAGATATTTTTATAAAATACCCAGCATCATTTAGAAATAAATTTATCCCTTTCAATTCCTGATATAATTAACTCCATGGCATTGTCGATAATAGAAAATTCTATGGAAGGCCTAAGGCCACTTTGTGTGGATTTAGATAACTCCTTTATCAAAAGTGATCTATCCGTAGATGCCATCATCTACCTCATCAAAAATCGACCTTCTACTATACTTAAATTGTTCATCCTTCTCTTTAAATCCCGCTCCCTTTTAAAAAATTATTTGGCCGGCCAATACACTCCAGATGTAAAGACATTGCCGATTAATCAATCCTTAAAAACTTATATTTTGCAAGAAAAGGACAAGGGGAGAAAAATTGTACTAATTACTGGCTCTCCCCAAAACTGGGCCGAGCAAATTGCCAATGAGTATCAATGTTTCGATGAAGTCATTGGGACTGAGGGCAATATAAATTTAGTGGGAATAAAGAAAACAGAAATTTTAGTGGAAAGATTCGGCATGAATCAATTTGATTATGTTGGGGATTCCTTCGTGGATCGTCGTGTTTGGGAAAAATCAGCAATGAAGATTTTGGCCTTTCCATGGCCATTAAGTTTATTTAAAGATCAATTTGATCTAAAAATTTTTGAAAAAAAATCATTATCTACGATTATCTTTAGAATGCTTCGGTCTCATCAGTGGGTCAAAAATTTTCTTCTCTTCGTCCCCTTGCTTACGGCCCACCTTTTTTCTTTGGAGAAATGGGGGATTGCAACACTTGCCTTTGTTTCCTTTTGCTTATGTGCATCCAGTGGTTACATCATTAATGACATCCTAGATATTCACAGTGATCGCAAGCATCCGAAAAAGAAATATCGTCCCATCGCGTCAGGTGATATACCCATTCCTTATGCCTTAGGAATCTTTGTCTTTCTTTTGGGTTCTTCTTTTCTCATCGCTTCACAATTGAAACCTCTTTTTTCATTTGGACTATCCGTTTATTTTATTTTAAGTTTGCTTTATTCCTTTAAATTAAAAAATATTTTGCTACTTGATACGTTTGTCTTGGCAGGACTTTATACTTTAAGGCTTTACTGCGGGGGGATAGTCGTATCAGTGGTCGAGTCATCTTGGTTGCATATTTTTTCTGCCTTTTTTTTCCTAGCACTGGCTTTTTTAAAACGTTTTATCGAACTCAAAAGTTTTGTGGGAGGGGAAGATGATCGCCTGCCAGGACGGAGCTACCATAAGCAAGATATGGTCACCATTTTTGCTTTAGGGATATGTAGCAGTTTTGCATCCGTCATAGTGTTCTCTTTATATATTTATCAAGATTCAACCCGTGCTTTGTACTCCTATCCAGAAATTCTTTGGGTTGTCTGTTTTTTGTTATTGATGTGGATCAACCGGATCTGGATATTTGCACAGCGTAACATTCTAGATCACGATCCCATTAGTTTTGCCATAAAAGATAAAGTTTCATGGTTGATACTTTTTTTGGTCTCACTAACTTTAATGCTGGCAAAATATTTATGAAAAAATTGAGTTCTTCCTGGGGGAACAATTGCAAACAGATGAGTGATTGGATTTCTCTTGATTGGCAAGATGAAATCGTAGATTTTAATATATACCCAAGTTATCTCGTCCAAGGACAAGGTAGAAGTTATGGCGACGAATCATTAAACTCGCGTGGAGCTATCCTATCGACAAGAAATTTAAATAAATCGTTAGGTTTCAATTTTGAAGCAAGAACTTTTTGCGCTGAGGCCGGAATCACCTTAAGTGAAATTTTGAAAATGATCGTTCCTAAAGGATTTTTCTTGCCAGTCACACCAGGAACCAAATGGGTTTCTTTGGGCGGTGCCATTGCTAACGATGTTCATGGTAAGAATCATCACTCAAAAGGCACTTTTGGAAATTTTGTTGTCCGATTGGAGCTACTTAGATCTGACGGAAAAAAATATCTTTGTAGCGCAGATCAAAATTCCGAATACTTTTATGCAACCATAGGAGGGATGGGCCTAACCGGAATTATCCTGTGGGCCGAATTCAGGCTCCAGCCCATCGAATCTTCAGATATCGAGTTAGAAGAGATTAAGTTCAGTAGCTATGAGGAATTTTTATCTTTAAATGAACAATCGAATAAAAATTTTGAATATACCGTTGCCTGGTTTGATGGCCATTATTTCTTAAAATCCCAGGGAGAACTACAAGGGATTTATATGAGAGGTAATCATGGTTCTTCTCTTAAGTTAAATCAGAATTCACCTCTGCAATCACACCAGGATCCAAAATGGAGTATTCCATGCTTTTTGCCGAACTGGTTTTTAAACAAGAAATTATTGAACGCCATGAATTTTTGTTTTTTTCACAAACGCCTAGCGAAAATCGTAAAGAAAAGAGTTCATTATGATCCCTATTTTTACCCACTGGATGGAATTAATCATTGGAACAGGGCCTATGGTGAAAAAGGTTTTTATCAACTTCAAAGCGTTTTTCCGATAAATTCGGGAAGAAAAACATTGCAAGAAATTTCAAGAACAATTAAAAAATTTGATCAAACCTCTTTTATAAATGTTTTAAAAACATTTGGTGAAATTCCGTCTCATGGCCATTTAAAATTTTCTAGGCCAGGGATTACGCTTTGTATGGATTTCAAAAATGAGGGAATTTCCACATTAAAGATGCTTCAAGATTTAAATGAAATCACCTTCAATGCTGGAGGATGTCTTAATCCATCAAAAGATTCCACGATGAATAAAGAACAATTTAAAAAACTTTTTCAGAAAAAAGAAAGCGAAGTTAATTTTTTTAAAATGATCGACCCAAAATTTTCATCAGATTTATTTCAAAGGGTAAGGGCTTGAAAAAAATTTTAGTCTTGGGGGCCACTTCTACTGTTGCCGTCAAGGTGATGGAATTATTCTCCTTAGAAGAAACTCATTTATTTCTCATGGGAAGATCAAAAGAGAGACTTGAAAATATTGGCAAACATCTAAAGTGTTCTCCTACTTGGCATAAAGAATCCATCCTCGATTATCAAGTTGTTGAAAATGTTTTAATCTTTGAGAAACATCATGACTTTATTCACGAAGTAATCAAAAAGATGGGAGGTTTAGATCTCGTCTTTGTTGCCTATGGGCATTTAGGCGAACAAAAAAATAGCGAAAAAAGTGGGAGTGAATTTTTAAAAGAGATACAAGTAAATTTTTTATCGATTGCCTCTTACTTACACACAGTTGCTAATTACTTTGAATCTCAAAAAAACGGACAGATTTGTGTCATCACCTCTGTGGCAGGGGATCGTGCTCGCAAAAGTAACTATACCTATGGCGTTGCCAAGGGGGCGCTATCGCTTTATCTCCAAGGTCTAAGAAATAGATTATTTACGTCCAACGTTTCTGTAACTGATATTAAATTAGGTTTTGTAGATACTCCTATGACTGAAAAATTGACCCAGCGATTGCTCATGGCCTCGCCAAAATATGCTGCGATGAAGATTGTTAGTGCTATTTCTCAAAAGAAAGAAATAGCTTATGTTCCGTTTTATTGGAGATACATCATGCTGGTCATCAAAGGGATTCCAGAAAGAATATTCAAAAAATTAAATATGTAGGAACAAGAATGCAGCTGCTGAATAAATTTCTTTCCAGGCCAATAATTTGTCTTTCCGTTCTCGTATTTTTCGCCTTCGCTATCAGATTATTAACGATCTATCATGGAATTTCGGCGCACCCAGATGAGCGACACATCATCATGTCAGTCATGAATATGAATTGGGGTTGGAACGAAATGAATCCGGGTTCATTTGCTTATGGTAGTGTGCCTTTTTATTTGCTTTTTTTTGTCAAAGAATTTTTAAGAAAGTTAGGGTTTGCAATTGGTTATGATCAACTTTTTTTAGTTGGTAGATCTCTATCTGCTCTCGTGGGAAGTTGCACGCTCCTTGTCTTATTTCATCTAGCAAATAAAATGTTTGACTCTCTTAAATGGTCTTTGCTTCCTTGCGTATTATTATTTTTCAATTGGTTTTTTTTTCAGAATTCTAGATTCTATACCGTTGATATTTTTCTCACCTTTTTTGCCTTGATTTCCATATTAAAGTTTATGGATTTTATTCAAATCCCTTCTGCTAAAAATTTTTTCTTGATGGTGACTTTTTTTGCATTATCTTTTTCTTGCAAGGTGAGTGCTCTCTCCTTAGGTGTTTTTATAACCGCCACGCCAATGATCTTGTATTTACAAAAAAAAATTTCCCTTAGAAATGTGGCCATGTATTTCATTTTGTTTTCCATTCTTTCATTGCTTTTGATGGCGTGCTTACAACCTCACGCTTTTGTGAATTTTTCCCATTTCTTTTCTGATGTCATGAGAGAAAGTTCCATGGTGCGCGGAGATTATGTTCCTCCCTATACCCTACAGTATGTGGGTACGATGGCGTATTTCTATCCGCTCAAGCAAATGGCCATTTATACTATTGGGCCACTGGTCTTTCTTTTATTATTTTTGGGAGTGTTGGAATTAATCAAAAACTATAAGCTTAAAGAAAATTTGGGAATGTATTTATTTTTTTTCTGGATGTTGGCGACTTTCTTGGTGGTTGGCGCTTTTCAAGTTAAGTTTCCTCGCTATTTACTACCCATTTATCCAGGATTGATGATTGTCGCTTCGTTAGGTATACAGTACCTCGTGTCGTGGATAAAAAAAAGAAAGTTGAAGCTTTCGCTCAAGCGAATTTTCTACGTTCTTATCTTTGCTTTAACCTTACTTCAACCTGCTCTCTATTTTCTATCTTACTTAAATATTCTCTCGGAAGAACATAGCTCCATTACGGCCAGCCTTTGGATGAAACAAAATATTAGTAGGGACGAATTGGTCCTGCAGCCTCATTGGGATGACTGGCTACCAACATCGATCCCTTTAGATTTTCATTTCAAAGTGGAAGAATTTCCCATCTATGATGCTAGGGAAGTAAATAACTGGGGCCACCTTTCTGCTAAATTAGCGGCTTCAGACTATTTAATTTTTCCAACTCAAAAAATTTTTGATTCCTATGTTTCTACAGGAGACGAGGACAAATTACCAAAAAATTTTATTTTAAAATTATTTTCGGGAGATCTTGGCCACTCACTTGTAAAATCAATCAAAGCAGAGTTTAGATTTTTATTTTTTAAGTTAGATTTCCAGAGCGCCGATGAAAGTCTTTCTGTTTATGATGCACCTAAAATCAGTATATTTAAAAATCAAAAAAAGCTTGATGCCGACGTCATAAAAGACTTAGTTACAAACAAATTTCATTCCACTGAAAAATATTCTGAACTTCTAAGGAAAGAAGTCAATGTGAGTCACTTCCCTCAAACGATAAATTGGATAATTTTGTGGATGGCCATTTTATATCTGCTTCAGTTTATCTCCTTACCTCTGATAAGCTTTTTTTTGAAGTCCTTGCCGGACCAGGGTTATAGCATCAATAAAATTTTAGGGCCCACTTTTTTTTGTTATCTTGCTTGGTTACTTGTGCGCATAAATCTTCTTTCCTTTAATCGTACTTCCTTGTGGATGTTGATCCTTGCCTTTACGATTTTAAGTTTCATTTTTGTAGCGCTTAAAAAATTTAGCTACCGTGAATTTCTTTCGAAAAATCGCCCTCATATCATCAGTATTGAAATCCTGTCGCTTTTGATCTTTGGTATTTTTTGCATCTTAAGAATGGGTTTTCCAGAAATATTTTGGAGCGAAAAACCCATGGATTTTACTTTTTTAAATTATTTTATTCGAGCAACAGATTCTCCTCTACCTCCTCAGGATCCCTGGGCCGCCGGAAGTTTAATGAAGTACTACTATTTTTCTAGTTTCTTTTTGGCCACGATTCATAAATTAATTCAATTACCCTCTACTATTGGGTTTAACTTAAGCTTAATACTTATTCCCTCCTTCTTAGGTGTGGCGGGTTACGGATTCTTAATTAACTTTACCAAAAAACGTCTCTATGCCGTTGTTGGCGCCATGGTTCCCATTTTTTACTGTAATGTTCAGTCGATCAAAGAGGCCTTCTTCGATAAAAGGGATTTGGATTTTCATCTCTTTTGGAGAACGTCGCGGCTGCTATCCGAGCCGGGATTTGTGGAATTTCCTTTGTGGTCTTTTTTATTTTCCGATGTCCATGCCCATGTGTTTGCCTTGCCTTATACAATCATTTTTATCACGTTAATATTTCATTTTTGGAAAGACGCCATTGCGGTACCTTTAAAAATTCATTTTCGACTCACTTTCATAACTGCCTTTTCCTGGTCCTGCCTAGCGTTGATTAATGGATGGGATTTTATTTTTTATTCTTTTTTAGTGGCGTTTTTGGCCATCTTTTCCTTTTTTGCCTTTGAGCAAAGTTCATTAAAAAAGAGTTTATTTTTTATTGGAAAATTTGTGATTCTTGAATTGATAGTGGTCGCCTTCATTCTCCTTTATCTAAAAGATTTATCCGGCCCAAATAAAACTCATCTCTTTATCCAGAATAATTTAAATGAACTTAATTCTATTTCTCAGATGCTAAAACACTATGGCCTCATCTGGATTTCTTTAATGGGAGGTTTGTTTTTACTCGTTTATAGGCGAATTAAATTTTTAAATTCCCAATTTTATTCGACCCTAGCATTTGTTTTGTTTTTGCCCTTTCTCCTCTTGTTGGTTATTTATTTTAATCATTCCTTATCGTCGATGAATTGGGGTATATTTTCTTTGGCCATTTTTCTCCTTTTCGTCTTATCCACTGCTCTCTCTCTTTATTCCAAATCTTGGACAATCATTTTTGTATTGCTGGCCACTGCCTATTCATCGCTATCTATTTTTTTTTGGGAGCAAGTGGTTTTTATTGACCGCATGAACTCTATTTTTAAGTTTCATTATCCCATTTGGATGCTGACCATGTTTTGCACACTGGCCATTATTCTCAGTTCTTCTTTTTCTCTACAAAATGAATCCATAAAAAAAATGAATTCATTTATGAAGCGCTACCGAATAACGTTTTTTTATCTTCCTCTCACCGTATCTCTTATCGCGGCGTCTATTGATATAGGAATTATGTTCAAACATAATTGGAGACCACCACTAAAGACTACGTTAGATGGGTTAGATTATTTACGGCTCGACAACCCAGATGAATACGATTTTATTAATTGGATCAATCAAAATATAAAAGGGGTTCATGTCATTGCCGAAGCGCACGGGACATCCTACGCCGATTACAATCGCATCTCCATGCATACTGGCCTTCCGACAGTACTGGGTTGGTGGCATCATGTGTATCAGCGTGGCCTATCAAATGAGGATGCCAATCAACGACTCCTAGATTTGAAAAATCTCTACGGCCATGGAGATGACTTAGTGAAACGATCGATTATTGATAAATATAGAATTGATTATGTGGTCATTGGATTAGTAGAACAGAGAACTTATGGGGAAGGACTTATTAACGAATTTCTTCATAAGGAAAAATTATTTCAAATTATCTACAAAAATAAACACTACGCAATTGCAAAAGTAGTAAAATAAGTTCATGACTCATGAAAGAAATAAAATACTGTTAATTATTCCTTGCTTCAATGAAGAAAAGAGACTTAATTTAGAAAAATTTGCACACCTGGAAAGTGTAGATTTTTATTTCGTCAATGACTGTTCCACAGATGAAACGGGAACATTATTACAAAATTTTGTCCAACAGTTTCCTCAACATCGCCTGCTGCAGTCGATGAAAAATGTAGGTAAAGGTGAGTCCATACGTAGCGCAGTTTTAAAATTATCAGATAAGGATCTAAGTCACTATACCTGGTTTGGATTTTGGGATGCAGACTTGGCCACACCTTTTTTTGAGCTCGAAAATATGCTGAAGTATGAAAAAATATATTCTTCACCTGCGAAAAGCATTCAAGGAATTTTTGGAAGTAGAGTGATTCGTCTTGGAAGTAACATTCAGCGTACATTTCATCGCAAGTTGCTGGGTCTTTTGTTTAAACAAGTGGTGGAAATTTTACTGAAAGTAAGATCTTACGACACCCAGTGCGGAGCAAAATTATTCCACACTAGCATCGTGCGAGAAGTTTTTTTGGAACCCTTTATTTCACGCTGGGTTTTTGATTTAGAATTGATTATGAGAACGAGGGATCATTACACGGTGGAGTACCCACTCATCGAGTGGATTGATGTCCCAGGAAGTAAGTTAAAAATATTTCGCGAGGCCTTCCGAATTGCTAGTGATATTTACAAAATCAAACGGGCCTACTCCCAGTTAAATTAATTTCTTGTTAAAGCGGTCTTTCTTTTCATTCAAACGTTGACTTTTAAAAATTCCCAATGTATCTCCAATCTCACAGTACCAACAAGGCTAGAACTTTAACCAAAAGGAAAAAAATGAAATTAAAAATTTTCACGATCACACTTTCGGCGCTCATCATGAACCTGACAATGGCCGCCCCCCTCGATGTGTATGGAGAAGGTGATAAGTTTATTAAAGTGACCCGCTATGATGATATCCAGAAGATAAGATTTGAACTTTGCTTGAAATACAATACTGAAGTTTGTAATCAAATTGGAAGTAAAGTACTTTATGATATTTCAAAGATTGAGGCCTTGCGAACAGGTCAAAATTGGGAAGTTGCTGCTGCTGCGGGTTTAGATATTGTTGCTGTTGTATTTACTTGGTATGCCGGTGCAATTATAGGTGTCGCTTCTGTAGGTAATATTTACTTAGCAAATTCTATCCCGGCCAGTTTGGCAGGAGGAGTAACTGGATTAGTTTTAGGTGGTGGTACAGCGATCTATAGCATCAATTCCCTTAATCCGTGGGAACAATACAAGCAATTAGAAACGATCAGTCCTGCAGTCTTAGCGGATAGTAATGTATTTACTTCCACTAATTCAGATACGTTTGCTCAGAGACTTGCCGTTGTTCTAGACTCTTTGAACTAATTTTTTTCACCACTAAGTTAAATATGTAAAACAGCGGCGCAGTAAAATCGCGCCGCCGCTTAAAAGAAACTTCTCTCTTTAAATCCAAACCTTAAGCTTTCGTCTTAATTCTTAAATAAAATCTTTTCTTTGCACTCGGTTTATTGGTGTCGTCTTTATTAAAAATCTGCACATAAGCATAATCTTTACATGTGCCGTCTTCTTGATTAACAGATTCACATGTTCCATAAGCTGTCACCGGAATGTTGACCGTTTCATTTTCGGAATTGAGGGTATAGGTAAGCGGATTGCGTTCTTCCCCATTCCACCGAATCGCACCCTGTAAGGCCCCTTTCTTGAATTCTAATTTTACTGTTACGGGATATTTAAACTGATAAGTATCCGTGCTCTTCAATTGCACTTTAAGAAAATAGGTGGCCGTCTCAAAGGGTTTCATATTTAAGCGAATCGCATTTTCTCTTGATCCACGAGAGGTACTGGTAAGTTCCGTGTTGCTATTCAAATTGGTTATAACCAAAGATGCAGGATCTTTTCCTTCCATCGAAAAATTTCTTCCCGCCAGTGATTTCAAAATTAAATCTTTCATATCACCCACTCTGCGATATCTACTTTTCCTTTCATCGGCAAAAAGCATATGAGAAAACCAAGATTGCGCCGTCAGTCCGGGATTGTTCCTCGTTAAACGCATGGTCTCCATGGTCAGGTCAGTCATTTTGGCAAGGCCAGCATCTTGTCCATATTTCATTATTGAAGCGACCAAAATATCGCGCATGGTTCCGCCGTAGGCCTCACCGTCATCGTGGACTTCATTGGTTAAGAAAAATCCCGTGTGATTAATAATTCGGTAATCTTGATTGCCTGGATACTCTTGATCGCGCATGACCGATTGAACCACTAGCGCCGCACAAAAATCTGCCATCCCTTCAGACAGCCCGCCCGTATCGGCCAACTTAATAAAGTCTCCCATGAGTCGATCCATCACCCCGTGCCCGAGTTCATGCCAGATCGTAGAGTTGTCTCTCGCATAATTTATTGCTTTGGGAGAATAGGTCGTAAAATTAATGGTATCATCTGTGTAGTAGGCATTATCACGCATGCCAATATCTGGATCGTAGAGATAAGCATTAAAGGGACGAGTAGATAATTCTTTATCTGTGTAACCAAATTTTCTTAATCGCTCAACAAAAGTAGTAATTGCCCAGTAAACTTGCACTTCATCAAAACCATCATTGATGTAGGAAGTGGGATCATGATCAGCAAGTCTGCGCGCAGGACGGGCCAGAAGTTCTTCTTCTGATTGGATGAGTTTTCCTAAGTCACCGGATTGAGGAATGACTTCATAATCAAGACCAGATTCTACCCACCATGGAATAAATTGTATGGAGTGCGCTGGTTTAAAACTCATACCCGTAAATTTTACTTTCGCCTGAGGATGCAAATTAATGGTTGCATACCTTCCATCAAGGATGAGCCCACCATTATTTGAAAAACTATTTTCTACTTTATCGATACTATCAGCAATGTATTTAGCTTTGCGCTTCAATAGGGGAGTGGACCAGTATCCTTGCTCGCGGCCAGCTTCTGTTTCAGCTAGTAGCACATTATATTTTACACCTTTATACTTTCTTGCACGCATGACTTCGTAGGGATCTTTATCAGCGACGGCCACTTCCTCATGGATATATTTTAATTCCGAGTCAACGCGACTTAAAATTTCGTGATTTTCTTCCGCTTCTTCATAGATAGGATAAATTTTTGCTGGCAAGGTGATATCAGTTTGAGGAAATTCTTGGTAAGACGAAGAAACTAACTTTTGTGTCAATAATGAAACGTTAATAATATGCTTCCCGCGCCTCGCCTTAACAGTCACAGTTCTTACAAGGTCTTGATTGATCCATTGATCAAGAGATTCAGAGCTCATAAATTGCTTATCATCACTATTTTTAACAATGGATTTTACTTGCTCCATTATTTTTTCAGATACCTGTGAAGATGTGAGCGAATTTGGGTTAAATAAAATGGAATTGTAGGATATTAAATTCTTATTTTTATCCTTATTTTTATCTTTGGGTTTTACCTTTGCGTCGGTATCAACTGTTATTTCGGCCTGTATTAATTTATCATTAAGCCCCAAAAATCCTTTTTTCTTCCAGATTCGAATGCTCTTATTCGCTATGGGGATTCCTTTCACCACTTGGGAATACATACTAAAATGTGATGTGGCCAAATCTCTATCTTCAATGAGCAAGAAATCCTTTTTCGTAAATTTTAATTTTGTTTCTCTGTTTATCGTTTCAATCATGTAACTAAGTTTGGCATGCTTAGTGTCCTTAAATGTTAAGCGCTTTTGATAAAGAGATTCTGCATAAAGAGTGCTGGCGCTGATCAGGTAGGCCATGAGAACGATGAGAGATTTTTTCATAATTTCCTTTTCATGAAATAAATGGAGCGAACAACTCAAATATTGGAGCATGCAAAGCGTTTCCTTTCAAGAGATGAAGGGAGATATGTGATTTCTTTGGGAAATGTAACTAAATTTAAGATTAAATGAAAAAATTATTCATTCATTAAAGAATTGAGAAAGTCTAATTGTGTAAGCGGCCCATTGTGTTCGAAATGAAACGTTTGTAATTTTACTTCTCTCGCAACTTCAATATTGGGAAGCGTATCATCAATGAAAAGCGTTTCTGTGGGATCAATCCCGCAACGCTTAATCACTTCCAAATAGGATTCTATTTTTGGTTTGCGAATGCCAAGGGTATGGGAATAATGCAGTTCTTTAAAATAGCTCTCCAAAACCTGAAAAGAACTAGTTGCCGGATAGCTTCGCTTTATGGACGACAAGTGCATCTCATTATTGTTACTGAGTAAATATAACTTATATTTCTTGGATAGCTTTTCTAGTACTTCTTTCCAGCCTGGAGCGGGGCCAACAAGAATTTTATCCCATGCTTCCATGATCGCTTGGTCTGTGACATGGGGATAGATTTCAACAAGTTTACGGATGGCCGGTAAAAATTCTCTTTCGGAAATTTTCCCTTCATCCACTTTATTTAAAAGATCAGATTGCGCAAGTTGTTTGAAGTGAGTTTCAAGGGGAATTTTGGCAATTTCTTTAAAGGCATCAAAGCAGTGCTGATAGCTAATATGAAAGAGCACGCCTCCTAAATCAAAGAGAATATTTTTGATAGGTTTCATCTTTTAAGCACCCCAAATCGCCTTGCAAGAAACGCAAAACTAAAGAGCCATCCAGTCGCAGTGGCCACGCCCATGATGGGAAGAAATTGTTCAATGGCCGGGATGGAAACCTTAACCACACCTAGGACTGTATTAAATAAACTTCCCGCCATCCGGTATCCAAAAACATCAATTAATTGTTTCGATCTAAAGCGCGCATCATAAGTTAATGATTCGTAAAATGTTTCTTTTACACAGCGAAATAAAGAATAATCAAGGGATTTAAAAAAGAGGGCCGAGTACATAATGAGGGAAAAGGAAGGGGAGAAAAAAGCAAAATATTGAAGCCCGCAGTTCGCAAGAATAACGATTAACAATAAATAACCCGGCGCCAAGAATTTTAGTAACAACGGGGCCGCAAAAAACTGAAAAATTCCCGCATATAAATTGATATAGGAATAAAAACTTCCGTACTCAGAAGTTTGCTTCGCCACATCGGGAAATTGATCGGCCATGTGAATTTGAAAATTAAGCATGCTCAAAGTTCCCAGCACTTGGGAAAAAACAACCAAAATAAAAAGAAGTTTGAGAATGGGAAAACGGTGAAATTCTTTGATTCCAAATTTCTCGACTTTTGTAGATTTAATTTCATCTACTGGTTGATGACGATAAGCAATATTCATAAACAAAAGGGAGGGAAGAAGAAAAACTCCCGTTAAAAAAAATAAAGCATAAGGATGCCAATGATCGGAAATCCAGCTTGCGCCAAAACCAGACAGGATCGGCCCAAAACTAGCAACTCCGGTCATGATACCCACATAAAGTTTGTGTTTTTTTCCATGAAAGGTGGAATTAAAATAGGACCAAATTTGCTCGACGATCATGACGATGTAAATTTCTTTAAAAACGTTGATCGCGTAAATGATGGGCCCAATCTTATAAATCGCCGCTAACGTTCCAAGGGAAAAAAAGATGGCAAAAAAAAGTTGAGTAAAAAAAAGCGTTTTTTTGGGGCCAAGCTTACTTAGCATTAAGTTATAGAGGTAGAGTGTAACGACCAGGGCCACCCCCATGACGGCCTGGGCCTCAATTATGCGTCCCTTGCCAAACATTTCAATAAAGACTGGCACCGAAACGCTGCGAATAAAATTATATCCCGCAAGAACAAAAAAACCTGAGAGAGAAATTAGCCAAAAAGAATTCATCGCAAGGGATTCTTAATTAGCTTTAGAGGGAGCTTTTTTGGCGGTCGTTCGTTTTATTTTCTTAACTTTTACTTTAGTCGTGCGTTTTACTTTTTCAATTTTCTTTTCGCCAAAACTCTTGAGAGAATTTTGTAATTCTCCTAATTCTACTTTTTTCTCTGCCCAGTATTTTTTAATGAGCGTCATGTCTTTGTTGATCGCCTTATCAATAGATACTTCTAATTGTTTAATTTCTTTTTCTACACGCAATTTAATTTTTTTGATATCTGAGTGATTGACGAGTTGGGAAATATCTTTCATGCCTTGGTCGTAAACGTGCCTCGCTTGTTTTAAATATTGATCAAAATTTTTTGTTGGTAAATACTTACCGAGAGTTTCCTTCAAGTTCCAATCCTTTAAATCTTTTAAATTCCATGTCATTTAAAACTCCTTTGGTTAATGTTCTCTTTCTCTCTTAGGAATTATGCACTATATCCATTCGATTTGCCTATGGGAACTCGGTGCCCAAAACCAAAACTTTTTGGAAAGACTTTTAAGATGGGAGGAAACTGTTGTCGCTTGAATTCACTTTGCTGAAGTAGTTTACAAATTCTCTCCACCTCTTCCACTGGCGCACCTAATTTTGCAACATCGGATTTTGATAATTGGTCATCAAAGAGGGCAGACAAAATAAAATCAAGTAAAGAATAGGGCGGCAAGCTATCACTATCTTTTTGATCACTTCTTAACTCTGCACTTGGCTCCCTTGAGATAATTCCCTCGGGGATGAGAGCGCCATTTTCGCGCCGATTAATATAGTTGGCCAATTGATAAACCCAAGTTTTGTAGAGATCACCAATAACCGAAATCGCACCGACACTGTCGCCATAGAGAGTGCTATATCCCACCGCAATTTCTGATTTATTGGAAGTGTTGAGAACCATCGCATTGAGTTGGTTCGCAAAAACATAAAGTAATGTACCTCGCAAGCGACTCTGTACATTTTCGTCGGTTAATTTTTTTACTTCAAACCCGAGATGATCCTTGATCATATTTTTAGTGGTGGAGTGCAAAAATTTTATTGGCAAATGAGAGAGAGGCGTTTGCAAATTGAGACACAATTGCTTGCTTAGCTGAAAGCTCATTTCTTGGGAAAAAAATCCCGGCATATAAAGCGCAAAAAGTTTATATTCGCTTGAGGGGAGCGCAATCTTGGCAATTGTGAGAACTATGGCCGAATCGATTCCCCCCGAAAGGGCCACCAGCCAATTTTTGAGATGGGACCGCTTAGCGTACTCTTGAATGCCCAAGATAAGTGCTTGCAAAATTCTTTCTAATTCTCTCTCGCTGAGCATTCTTAAATTTATTTTTTTTTCATCTCTAAGTTTAAAGCGCTCTTTTGAATAATATAAATTTTTATTTTCTAATAATGGATCTACGGTTGTTTCTTTAAGCACAACTGAGATTTGATCTTCTTTAAATTCTTGAGCGCAAGAAAATTTATCAAGAGAAGGTTGATAAAAAATACTACCACCATCAAAAACTAACTCATCATCAGCAGAAACTTTATTTGCATAGGCAACATCGCACCCAAAGGTGCTGGCCAACTGCTTTACGCGATCTTTTCTTAAATCATTTTTTGATAGGTCAAAAGGACTTGCACTGAGACAAATAAGCAAATCTAATTTTGAATTTTCATCCTTTAAATTTTCACCTTTTAAACTTTTATTCCTGCAGATTTGTTTCAAAAGTGATAAGGGATTCTCTTTTGTTTCGATGCCCGAAGTTGCCCAGATATCTTCACATATTAAAACCCCAATACATTTGCCATGCCAATGCCAAATTTTTACGGATTTTCCGGGACTAAAATATTTTTTTTCATCGAAGATATCATCATTGGGCAGCAACATTTTTTGATGTAAAACCTCAATCAATTTTCCAGGTTGAATGAGGAAGGCCACATTCCCAGGCATTACCTCTCCCTCTACATACCTAAGACCACCGACAACAAAAGAAAGTTGGGGTGTCTCTTTCAAATTTTTAATTTCAGTGCTTAAAATTTCGAAATGTTTTTGATAGGAATTTCTAAATTCCCCGTTGAGAATTAAATCTTTTAAGGGATAACCGGACAAATACAATTCTGGATAAATAATTAATTTAGTATTTCCTGTGGAATTGGAAAGGGCGACTTCCTCTTTAATATGTTGCAGCAAGCGGGTAAACAGGTGGGGGAGATCCGCAAGTTGATCCAGAGGCTGGTGCAAAATTATATTCCAAGGCCGCATAAGTATCCTTTTGACACTTCAATTCATTAAAAATTCTATGAAAATATTTCGATTTGGACTTTTAGTTTAATTTCACTTAAAAACTGAGGTCATGATAACACGCCCGATAGATCTTTCCCAATTTTCTGAAGCTGATTCGAAATCTCAATCTGATTCCAATAGAGAATTATCAAAAAATCCGCGTGTCATTGTGATTGGCGCTGGAATGGCAGGAACAGAAGCGGCCTGGATGTTGGCCAATCATGGAATTGAGGTGCTCCTTTTTGAATCCAAAAGAATCAAAGCGACAGACGCGCAAAAATCGCTTCATTTTGCTGAACTGGTTTGCACCAATTCTCTCAAATCTTTAGACCCCATGTCAGCTCACGGATTATTAAAAGAAGAAATGGAGCAGTTGGGTTCCCTCATTTTGAAGCAGGCCAAAATTTTTGCTGTCCCCGCTGGACAGGCCTTGGCGGTAGACCGAGAACCTTTCGCCGCTTCAATTACGAAACTCTTAGAAGATCACCCACGAATAAAGATTATCGACGAAATTGTAATTAATCCAAGCGAGCTATTGCAAAAATATGATGCGGCCTTTGCCATCGTCGCCACCGGCCCACTAACTCATGAGGGCCTCACCACCTGGATGCAAAAGGAAATAAGCGGTGAGGAAAATCTCTATTTTTATGATGCGATTGCCCCCGTCGTAGATGGAGACTCGCTCGATTACTCAAAACTATATTTTAAAGATCGCCACCTTGATCCGGCCTTGAGTGCCGACTATTTAAATGCCCCTTTTCATGACAAGGCCGATTACGAAAAATTTATGCATGCACTCGCAGAGGCCCCTCGAGTGGATTTAAAAAGTTTTGAATCTCCTATTTATTTTGAGGCCTGTTTACCCATCGATGAAATGGCGAGACGAGGAATTCATACGGCGCGCTTTTCCTGTATGAAACCTATCGGACTAGACCAACCTGGAATAAGAACTCCTTACGCCGTTGTGCAACTGCGAAAAGAAAATCTGAAAGGCACGTCCTTCAATATGGTGGGCTTTCAAACTCGCTTAACTTACGGGGCACAGCTAGAAGTTTTTCGGATGATACCAGGATTTGAGAATGCTCAATTTTTGAAACTAGGATCCATTCACCGCAATACTTATTTGCATGCAAAAAAAACATTAAATGATGATATGAGTTCTAAAAAATTACCTAGAATTTATTTTGCAGGACAGATGACGGGAGTGGAGGGTTACACGGAGAGCGCGGCCAGTGGACTTTTTGCGGCCATAGAAGTGTTACGACAATTGTTTCAAAAATCAGACGATGAACGATATTCCCTCACGTCTAAAACCATGATGGGCGCGCTCATTTCGGCCATTAGGCAAATGGATAAACCAGTTCCTACTAATGCGAATTTTGGACTCTTTGAATCGCCGTCCATTCCCGTTGAATTATTGAAACAAAAGGGTGGGATTGATCGCAAAAAATATCGAAAAGAAATTATTATTGGTGAAGCGAGGATGGCCTTTAAGTCCTGGTACTCATATTGGCAAAAGATAACATGACCTCATCCATACTTATTATCATCGCAAGTTTTCTTTGGGCCCTTGATACCATCTGGCGCTATCCTCTTCTTGGAAAAGGCTTTGGCCCATTTACCATTGTTCTCTGGGAGCATTTACTGGCCCTCTTTTTGCTCGCTCCCTTTTTTTGGGCAATCTTTTTAGAAAAAAAGCTCTATCAAGGTAAAATTATTTTTGCCCTTTTTTTTATTGGAATCTTTGGTTCGTGTTGGGCAACCTTGGCCCTCACCGCTGCTTTTCAATATTTAAATCCCTCCATTGTGATCTTGCTCCTTAAAATTCAGCCCATCGCTGTGGTACTGCTTGCGAGTATTTTTTTAAAAGAAAAAATTGGCCCGCAATTTTTAGCGTGCTTTCTTCTCTCCATGGTGGGGGTGGTGCTGATTTCTTATACGGGAGAAGATTTTTTTCCTTCCTTCAATAAGGATTCGGCCACGGGCTATTTACTAGGAATTTTTGCGGCCATCTCTTGGGGGATCACCACGGTTCTCGGACGCTACTTGGCGCTCAATACTTTTTTGCCCACCCAAATTGCGGGACTTCGCTATTTTTTTGGTCTGATTGGTTGCTTAATGATCGTCAATTTTCAAGATAAATCCTTCCATCAACATTTGTCGGCGATCAAAGATTGGAATTTTTCCCAATCCATCCTCGTTATTGTTTCCATGACGGCCTTGACTTCGATGTTTATCTACTACAAAGGGCTCAATAAAACTCCGGCCAAGGTGGCGAGTATATTAGAAATGTTTTTCCCTCTCTTTGCAGTCGTCATCAATTATATCGCTCTCGGAATTAAGCTCAACCCATATCAAATCGTGGGCGGACTCATTTTAATTTTTTCTGCATTTGTCATCCAACGCAAAAGCGTATAATTATTGGATCTATGCAATTTTCCATCGATTTTTTATCCGTAACGGGACAACTTTCTCACGCGCTTAGGCTATGTACGGCCTTTGATCCCGAAGGAAAAATTTCCACACTTAAAATGGAGATAGGGGAGGAATCCGCCGGGGATCAGCTGCTCCAAAAAATGATCGTACAATCTCCCTGGGATAAATTTGAGTGGCTAAGAAAAGTTCCATTTTTGAAATCCTTAGGCCATCAAATTCCCGCACTCATTTTAAAAAAATTTTCGACAAATTCTTCACTCATTTTTAGTGAAGGAAATATTCCTCCCGCTCCTAGCGACCTTCTTTACCTCTATGATCTTAAGTCGCTCTACTTTTTAAGAGCTCTAAGGAATCACAATCCTGCCAAAATGGCGGTTAGCTCTCAATACTTAAAAGAGGCCGCCGGACTTAAAGCTGAAGTTCGTGTCATCCCGCCGCCTATTCCGACCGAAGATTTTCCTTATATTGAGGTCATCACCAATAAAAAATCGATTGCGGTTTTACTTCCTAAAAATGCTCATCACGATCTCACTTGGCTAAACCATTATCCTTCCACTCAAGATATTTTAATCTTGGGAGGAAGTCCTGATTGTGTAGTTCCTCTTCAAGATAGTATTAAGCGGCAAATTGAATTTTGCCACGGAACCATTCAGGCGGCCTATCTAGAATCTTTTTTAGTTTTTGATTTTCTCTCCACCAGTGCGCTGCCGACCTATGGCCTATTGGCACTTGCTCATCAGTGTGTGGTGGCCACCAAAAATTCTGCCGTCATTCATGAATTTTTGCCCATGAGTGCGACCTTTACTTTTTCGAGAGATCCTTTGGAATTAGTGGATTCGCTCAATCTCATGAAGCAAGTTTACTTGTCGTTGGATTGGTCTGAGATGCGCCGCTACGCCCTTCGCTTTAATGAAAAAAACTTTAAACAAAAAATGGAAAAATGGATATTTCCCGCATGAATCAAGAACTTCTCCATGAAATTCAGCAGCTAAAATCCCATTTTGCTTGGTTTTCCGTAAACGCTGGAAGTGAAAAACATCTCATTGATGAAATTCGTGGACGTTTTCCTCAGTGGCGTTTTGCTTACTCACGGCCGGGAATGGTGACGTTTCGATTACCTTACCCGATGTCTGCCGAGGAATGTTTTTTTTATACCCCCTTTTTTGCTTTCGCCAGGAGATGGGGAGTCAGTTGGGAGCACGGAAGTTTTGAGCATATCGTTGAATTTTTGAAACAATTTAAAAATAGCGGCCATTGGCAGATCCATTTCTGGGAACAAGAATTACTTGGGTTCGATGATGACATCATGAAGACTCTTGGCCAATTTTTAGTCCAAGAGACAAAGGCCACACTCAATCAACCCCCGTCCCCTGGGCCATTGGTTCACATGATTCGAATTTTGCGAGACGAATTTTGGCTCTCCATTCAATATTTCGGTCCCTCTCATGTGGGCGGTGTAGGAGGTGGGCCGTGGCCGGAATCCAACCTTAACGAACCGATATTTTCCCCTCCCATCTCAAGAGCGTACCACAAGATAAAGAGTTCTTGGGCGATCCTAAGTCCTTCTGAACGACGAGGGCACTGGGTGGAGCTGGGGTGCTCTCCCGGTGGCGCCTTTCAATTTTTAGGAGAACAACAAAATAAAGTGACGGGGATCGATCCGGGAAAAATTGATGAACGAATCCTCAATTTCTTTGTGGAAAAAAATCCACAATCATTTCATTTTTTAAACGTTTCTGCCCAAAATCTTAATCCTCAATCCCTTCAATCCCAACTCGGATCAGTGGATTGGTTGGCGATTGATATGAACTTATCAGTCAAGCAGTCACTTAGTTATTCTGAGGCCATTATTCGAGAATTTAGCTCTCTAAAAGGTATTATTTACACCTTTAAAATTTCTCATCCTGATATGATTCAACAACTTCCGGGAATTCAAATGAGGTTAAAGGATTATGGATTTCCTTATCAACTTTCCTTTCAGTGGGTATCCCACCGCAAAGAGTTTCTTCAGTTGGCGCTCAAGCAGAAAAATTTTACAACTATCTTGCCTAAAGACCTGTCAAGAGTATAGTATGAAGCATCCCAAATTTTTTGGAAAATTCCGTTAACTTTTCTTTAGGAGATTTTATGAAGAAAATTTTAGTTCTTATGGTCGCTGCTTTATTAACAACTTCTTGTTTTAACAAAGAAGAAGCAACTACTTCAACTACTGATGCTGCAAATACAAATGCTGCTGCACCACAAGCTGCTGTAGGCGCTGAACAAGCTCCAGCTACTGCTGATCAAGCTGCTGCTGACCAAGCTGCTGCTCCTGCTGATCAACAAGCTGCTGCTCCTGCTCAAGAAGCTGCTCCTGCTACTCACTAAAAATTAAATTAATTTTTAATCAACACTTTGTGGTCAAAAAAATATATTTTTTTCTTGGCCACAAAGCTGATATTACTTTTCAAGTTTGCCTTTCCTCATTAAAATCAAATCAAATTTTCAAATGATCCTCAAATATAATTTTTTCTTTAAACGTATCAGGAGAGTTTTATGTCTTCTTCCGCCTCTTTGCCTCCGTCATCATCCAAGTCTGAATTGATTCCAGAGTCTCCATCTGCGCCGGTTGTGCTCTTTAATTGGAGTGAATTATTTCAAATAAATGAAACCGTTTTAGAAGTACCAAAAAAATCTCCCTCAAAAGAAGAAGGTGAAGATGAAGATGAAGATGATGATTGGGATGAGGAAGACGAAGACGACACTGATGATGAAACTGAAGAAGATGATGAAGATGAAGAATGGGACGATGAAGAAGACGAAGACGAAGAAGATGACGACTGGGGCGATGATGAAGATGAAGACGATGATTGGGATGATGAAGATGAAGAAGATGAGGACGAAGACGAATCGCCAAAACCCAAAAAAAAATAAAAACTATTTCGTATCTACCTACGTGGTTTTGTAACTACCTAAGGCCCTCTGGAAATTTCGTCACGACTAGGACGACGTTTCGAGGCTTGCTCCTGGCAAGCCGCAGAAAAAGGAGTCCGTAGAGTGGCGAAATTTACGAGGGACCTAGGTA
>JARXAH010000036.1 GCA_029865945.1 Bacteriovoracaceae bacterium
TCGATCAACCGGCTTGCGAAACTGGCGGCCATTTTTTTACTCTCACTTTTAAACAAACAAGAGACTCATCAGAAACTTTCTCATAAAAAATATTTTTTCTATCATTATTTGCACGAAAAAATGGTCGCTTATTTTTGGGCAAAGAGCATTAACCCCTACTTGAAGTGCAATCTCTACAATGACATCAAAGTTAAGTTAAAAAAAGGCCCTTTCATTTCTGAGCAAAGCACCTTGTATTTATCAAAACTGTATTTCGATGATCGCGAGATGATGATGAAGACGATACCCAAACTCAATTTTTCAATTATTTATGATGCTGCCACGTCTTGCGGGGAAATGTTGGGTGAAAATTTATACCTATACATTCACAAGTGTGATGAAAAGAAGGCCCTCAAACTCTTAAATTCCATTATCCACAAAGTACCAACGACAATGAAGGCCTGGAAAAAATTAGAAAAATTATTATTCGATCATTCTGCTTTTAAGCAGCAAGAGAAAACGTTCTTTTGAGTTATCCGAAAATTTCTACCTAAATGGCCCCCAAAAGACCTAATACTTAAAGATGGTGGCTCCAAAGTCAACACCATAATCAAAGCCTGTCGTTATATCTATTACCTTCTCATTATTTCCTTCTTTAACTTCTTTAAGAATCAGCATCGACGCCGGATACATCCCACCATCAACGAAGCCATAACTTATACATTTTTGATCATTGGCCTCTTTTTTTTCTTTAGATGGATCTTGTTTGAAATAGAATTCATATTTTGTATTTTCATCACCTATATCGGCCCTTAAAATTTGGAATTCACGTTTCGCAGTCCTCAAATCAGAATATGTTCCAAGAAAGCGATGCAGGTAACATTGAGATAATAATTGATAGCGTAAAACACCAAATTTCGATTGTGTATAATAATTTGTTGCATAAATGCGGTATTCAATTGGCTTCGAATTATTTTGCGCAATGGCCGAAAAAATAGATAAAGAAAAAAAACCAAGGAGTGATGCTAGAAATAATTTTTTGACCATACTCATACAGATTCCCACCGTTTTTGAATGTTTTACCAATTAAGATAATGAACAATTAAAGATAGGCAATATAAGCATATTTTGGAAAGAATCTGAAGAAGAAATGTAAAAAATTCGCGCTTGTATGAAGTAAATTTGTATCTACTTGCACTAAATTTTTATTAGATCGTTATTTCTTTCACAATATTTTGAAGAATATCTTTTTTCTTTCCCTTGATGACCTGAGTGAGAGTTCCACCCGCTTTCATGCGATCAAATCTGCCTGTGCCGGAGGAGGAGAGGGTATCTTCTCTCTCGTCTGCGCCTAATTGGATGGCAGGGATCACCAGCGTAATCTGACATTTTTGCGGCTCACTATCATCAGATAAAATATTTTGAATGCGAATGGCCCCTTGAAGCGACCTTAGCAACTCGCGAATCATGGTCGACGTTTTATCAACCTGCAGTGGAATTTGCACCGGGTCACTCTCTCCCTCATCGGTGGAAAAATACTCCAGATCATCGAGGGAAAAAAGTGTGGATTGAGCTAAAAAAGTTATATTGGCCTTATTTTCCAGGGGATCAAATTTAAGTGAGAGGTTCACATCTCTTTGAGTGAAAGGCGTGCCAAATTGGGCAAACATCTTATGAAATTTTTGAAAAATAGAATAGGTAAGCTGCTCTAAAATTTCACTAGCACTGATAACATTTATCCCAGATTCATATTTTTTTACCGAGATGGAAAGCTTATCATCAAGTTCAGAGCTTAAACGAGATTCCACTTTCTTGATGGTTTCCCAAAAATTTACTCCTTGCACCAACGTTTTCTCTTCAATCTCACTTTCTATTTCTCGATTTGTATCAATATTGATACCTTCGTCAGAATGAAGCGCTCCCTTATGGGTATTAGTGCTATCTAATTCTCTTGCGACCTCAAAATCCCAATCTGAAAGAGTTTTTTCTACTTTCGCATTATAATAATTAATATCACTCATGGTATCTTGCATCGCATGGGATTCAATGTGATTTACACTTTGCTCCCAATGAGTTGCCGCGTCTTCTTTTTCAGGATTCGATCCCAACACTTCGATAGCATTCAACGGCGCAATCCGTTCTAGAGGCATTTGTGCTGAGAGACTTAATTTTCCAGGTTGCAACTCACTCACATCAAGGGCCATATCCATCGTCTTGCGTCCACTTGCCGTCCTAAGATTGGATAAAGCAAAAGTGCGTTCTAACAATTTTTCATGATAAGACTTAAAAAGTTTTAAGGTATTGGTTAATCCATCGGTCTTCCAAACTTCAACAAAGAAATTTTCGATTCGCAAAGAATTTTCTAGCGCTGTCACCAGCAAATCATCGGCCGCATTTTCCCAAATTTCTCTTTGCTGCAATCGTCGTTGTTTTTGCCACGCCAGAAAAGACAAACCCAATGTCAGTAGAAGCGCACTGACGGCACCAACGGCGTATAAAAATCCTAGCATCCAAGTATTTCCGGACCCCGTAATAGTTCCTGCAAGTTCTTTAGAAACTAGTTGATTAAAGGCAAATCTATCACGATCAACTTTTGTGTAATGGGGTGATAATTCACTTTGGACTCCAGCAATTTGCAAGGAATCTTTTGGCCTTGCTGTGATGATGCCCAACTGACGATGAAAATCTAGAACATTGGCAATTAACTCTTTGATCGATTGAAAGGCCGCGGACTCTTCGCGCACTCCTTGCGACTTGAGATCATTTTTAAATTGTACAAAGCACTCGTTGGATTGTTCAAAAAAATCTCTCGACAAGGATTTGGAATTGAGGTCAATGTGCATGATGGCGAGCATGGACTGAGTGAGCCGTGCAAAGCAAACATTCATGCCGTACTTTACTTCTACAATCTGCTTTTCTTTTTGGGCAATGAAATGCGTTCCTATCCCGCTTGCGAGAATAGAGGCCAAGCAAAGCACGCTAAGGCCAATGAGAGTTTTAGAGGCAAATACTTTTAGGAATTTTTCCATGCGACTTCCATGTGCAAAGAGAAATAAATTTTTTCGGACCCCTTCCTCGTTAGCCATTTCTTGACTAGGAAGGTCATCTCTATCTTTTATTCTCAAGCGGCCCCGCATTGGTGTCAATACATTAATAGTTTAGGATTTTATTTGGGTAATTTTTCCCATAAACTGCCCTAGTATGTACACAAGAAAGACCAAGGAACTCGGAATTTTTACCGTAGTTTCAATACTTTTGCATTTATCTCTGATGTTAATTTTCTTAATTGAAGGATGGCATCGGTCTCAGGAAAAATTTTCCTTTCGCCTTCCCGTTGTTGGCAAAGAATCGGGGAGAAAGAATGCTTACATCACTTATTTTAATTTTAGAGGCAATGGCACCATCGCTCCACTCGATCAAAAACAGGAAGAAAAGTTAAAAAGAGATCTTAATTTCCCTATTTCGGGAGGCCAACAAAATTCCCTACAAGGTTTTAAAATAAAATCTCGAGCACAAGGACAAAGTCAAAATGGCCAAAAGGAACTAGGCCTAAAAAGTTTAAGAGATACTGGAGTTTTTTTTAATGAAGAAAAGTCTCCTATCGCTGTTTCAAAATCAAACGGCGATGTCCCCGTTACCCATCAGCTAAAACTTGGGGAACTTAGCTACCAATGGCAAGGCCAACTGAAATCCAAAATTTCTGAATCCGACTTTATCCCTTCCAATGACCGGGAGTCCTTGAAGCAAAATAAGAGAAGTGAAAACTCAACCTCGTTTGGCCGTGAAGGTTCTGCTGATCTTTCTAATAATGCGTCCATTGGAGTCGTGATTCCCAAAGGTGTCAAAGAAGAAATGCTCAATCAATGGCAAATGGTTTTATATTCGTTTCATAAACGTGTGTTCTCTCAATTTTTAACTCAGCTCTATTTGAATGCGCAAGAAATGGAACGAACAAATCCTTATGCCCAATTTCCTTTTTCTCGAACTCCAGATTCCGTGCGCGTGAAGGCCACCTATGATGAAGAAGGCCATTTAAAAAATATTGAAGGACAAAAAATGTCAGATACTCGCCTCCTCAATGATTTCTTCTTTAATTCGATGAACGATCTCGACAACATCCCTAATCCGCCTAAATTTATCATGAATGAAAAGCGTCAATTTGAACTTATCTTTGAAATAAGAATCGTCAATTAAGGTTCTAGTTCTTAAATGCCGTTAAGTCCGTTAGTAGGAGTATAAGATATGAAACGTATTGGCTTCGTATCATTTTTGATCATTTTAAATTTAGGCCTCTTTGGCTGCCCCGCTCGCAATAATTCGCTCAGTGGCTCTACTAATAATTCCCTCGTCACACAAACCTCTGGGGGAACAAGCGGTGGTGGAAATGTACAACCCTCTCCTACGAGAATTGGACAAAGTGTAACTGAAAATTGTACGGGAGATCCAAATGTAGATTTCACTGATGATTTGGCCACCATTGATAATGACAACGATCCCTTTAGATTTGATATCTATATGGCCGGCGAAAATAATCCTTCCTTTTCAACGAAACCACCTAATCCCTCGAAAGTGCCTGCATGGCTAGTATTGAACTCTGAACCCCTATGTGGAAAATGGGTACCAACTGCCGGAGGCGGGCAGTGCGGTTCACCTGATATGAATAATTCTTGGGTGGCAGATGATATCTTTAAAAATGATGGCCCATACTATGTGAGGGTTAAAGTAAAACCGGGATCTCGTTACGGAGGAACTTCCACAAAAAGTTGCCCTGGAAGGGTTCCTTTTTCTATCAATGACAATGGTCAACCTATTTACAATAGTTATAATCCAGAAGTTTCTCTCTACAGCTTTCAAGTCAGATCGAGAATTTTAAAAAGGGCCAATAGTACATCGCCCTTTGTGGATCAAGGCGTTTATCAAGTGTTAACCCCCACACCTTATAGAATTCAGACTAATGCTTGCTCTCCAGTTATAAAAGTTTCACCTCCTGTTGGTTTCGATAACAATTCTAGATTAGTTTTTGAAGTTTACAACATTAGGCAAAATGCCGACTGCCAAATGTGTTACTTAAATCCTAACGAATGTACTAACGATGATTTTCGTCTAAATTGTGTGGATCTAAAATTAGTCAATAACCGAAACTGTATTGATTTCAGCGTGGAAATCGCCACCAACCGAACTCGCATTTTCAGAGGAACGCAAAGATAGTTTTCACGAATAACGACTAAAATAGCATTTCAGCAAAATTTCTCTGATGTGCGTGTGACAACTCAACAAGTAGGCCGGGGCAAGTTACGTTCACCTCGGAAATTTTATCTTGCATAATATCGTAGGCCACTAAATCAATTCCATCGTTCGCTAGTTCCAAATTTATTTTTTTGCAAAGATCTAATGTTGACTTAGGTATCTCGGTGGCAACAAAAGTTGCGCCTTGAGCAATGTTCGCCATGTACTCCCCTGACTTTGGTTTCTTAAGAATACTGCCCAAGTACTGTTGCTTCCAAAAGATAGCTCGGTACTCTCCTTGGTGGATATCACTCCAAAAGGGCTGACAGACCAAATAGGAGAATGGAAATGTGGGTGTAGCTGAATTTAATTTTTCGTTTAATTTTTGATACGAAATTTTTTCCACACCGATTCCGGAATAAGCATTGAGCGGCTTAATAATAAAATCTTCTACACCAATTTGATTTTGCGACTGGATAAATTGTTTAAGCGCGCCCCCTACTCCACCGACAAAACTTGGAAGCGCTTGGGGATATTGACGATAGGAGGTGAGTTTCTCTTGGTGTTTTAAAATTCCGTCACCATCGTTAGAGATATGAATTCCTTGTCGCTTCCACTCGCGCAAAATCATCAGGGCATTCAAATAGTGATCATTCATAGGAGGATCCATTCGCATATAAATGGTATCCCCTGGAGACAAGGAAAGGGAATTCGCTTGCCCAACCTTAAGGTCAGATAAATAAAACGTATCAAGAATGGAACCGTCGATTTCATGAAGAAATAATTTGCTATTAGATTGATCATTTTGAAAGCAGAGATCATGGGAAAATAAAATAAAAACTGATTTCTTTAACTGCTTAAGGGTAAGCGCCCATAGAAGGGAGGAATCTTTTTTTAAATTTAGTTGAGACAAAGGATCAATGAGGAAAATATGTTTGGTAGAATTCATGGCCATCAACTCGTTTTCATTTTGGTTTTTAGGTACTCAATATAGGGCAAGCGATTTTTTTTGTCGCGAATAAATTCATAATAAGAATTTTCAATGAAGGTAAAAAAATCTCTCAATTTTAGATGGGAATGAGAATACAAAGAAAAAATTTCATTTTGCTTCCCTTGATAAGTCAAATAACTCGCTAGAAAGGCCGGATTATTTATTTTCTTTAAGGCCGTATCAGGGATGCTTGATAAAAAATGCTCCCACAATTTGGTGGCCTCTATTTTATTTGCCGGATTTTGCTCGACTAAGATTTGATCAAACTGTTGCGCCGACTTAATATAAAGGGCCCTTCGCACCTTATCTTCTTCGTTTCTTTTTTCGAATTTCTCCCAATTCTCTCTTTGATTTAAAAAATCCACATAATAGGATTTCAACATTTCTCTTGCAAAAAAATCGGCCAAATTTTCATTTAATTCCACTTCACTCGTAATGAAAAAAATAGTGTGGAAGAGTTCATGAAAAATAAGTTCCTCTAAATCCATTTTTTCAAATTGAAGAAAGGAGGACAAGATGGGATCACTAAAATATCCAAGCGTGGAGTAGGCATAAACAGGACGAAGAAAAACAAAATGATTAACTTCAAGTTCGGTACGTTTTTTCTTGGCATCCTCTAGATCAAAAAACCCGATATAAGGAAATGTCCCCACGATGGGAAAGGAAAAATTCATTGGCTTGAGCGAATTGAGAGGAGTAGCAATCAACAAGTAAGTGACGGCGGGGGAATTGAGTTGAGAGTACGTTTCATAAATGGAACTTTTTTTATGATTAAAAAAATGATAAAAAAATTCCTTAGCGGCCAAAACTTGCCGGAGCTTTTCTTTTTTTTCCTCAGGAAACTCAGAAGATTTTAAAATTTTTTCGACCTGCTCTTCTCTACTCCAAATACTAAGTTGCCCTCTCATTTGGTTCCAACTGTAACTCACAAGGGAGCAGGAATTTAGCAATAAGAGAAAGATGAAATGCATTAAAATTTTCCTATTTATTTTTTTGTAGGCCTAGTCCAAAGAAAAATCGTTACACTCACTCCGATCATAAATAACATAGCGATCAAAGGCCACTTGGGGTAAAGACGATGCATGGAAAAAAATAAGGCCATCCAAAGATAGATTGTTGACCAAATTTTCGCATTGAGCCCAATGGATTTCGTTCTATGCCAATCCAAGATCACGTTCCCGACACCTGGAATCTTAAGCATCCATTGATAAATTTTATTACTGGAATTTGCAAAGAAGTAACCGGCGAGCAAAAGAAACGGTGTTCCCGGTAGCACAGGCAAAAGAACGCCCAATATTCCCAAGATGAGAGAGGTGATACCCAAAACTAAAAAAAGCATTTTTTTAAATTTCAAAATGGTACTTGTTCCCCTTATGTTCATTTTATTTTCTATGCCCTAGATTGACACTCTAAATGATATCAAAATAACCTCAAATGTCCGACTTGCCTAATCAAGAAACGAGATTATGCAATATTTTTAGTTACGGAAATGAAACGCAGCTATTAGAATTAGCTTCATGACATCTTTTAATGATGAGTGATTTTCACTCCTCATTTTTGTCTTTTAATTTTAACTTTATAAGGAGTTTCTATGAAACAACAATGGATCAAGGCCCTATTCGTTCTCGTATTGGGAATGTCATTTTTCAGTATTAATGTTCGTGCCGAAGACACTCCTCCTGCGGCCGAGAGCAGTGCAGATCATGGCGCGGTAGCACCTTCAGAAAAGATTGAAGACCACAAAAATGAAGAGCACAAAGATGAGGCAAAAAAAGAAGAAGGCCACGATAAAAAGAAGAAAGGTCATGGAAAAAAACATCGTAAACATAAAAAAGACTAAAATTTAGTAACTTTTAGACGCAGAGGCCTGGGATAAATTACTCCTAGGCTTCTGCGTTGCTTTAGGCACGCAAAATCTTTGTTCCATAATCTTCGATCATCTCGCCTTGGCAACTTAACGAAGTCGCCGAAGTAACTTTGACATCAAGCCAATGCCACTTGAGGGATACATTTTCTGGAATGTTAGTGAGATGAATGATTCTATTGCAAGTCGTACGGCCTTTCCACTTAGTGATTCCATGCATTTTGGATTCGCCGTCTACCAGCAGGCGATAAGTTTTGCCCACCATTTCGGCGCGCAATTTTCCTTGAATCCCCAACTGATGGGCCTGAATTTCTCGAAGACGTCGTCCTCGAATGTCGTCGGTCAAAATATCTTCCATGCGAGCGGCCTTGGTGCCACGACGAACCGAAAACGCGTAAGAATAAATGAAATCAAATTGCGCCTGGTCTAAGAGCTTCATGGTATCTCGGTGCTCCGACTCCGTTTCATTGGGGAAACCGGCGATGATATCAGAGGAAATAATCATGCCTGGTTTGGCCTTCCTGAGTTTTTCTAAAAGTTCAAGATAGTGCTCCACGGTATACTCGCGAAGCATGCGCTCGAGTACACTATTGGACCCTGACTGCACTGGAAGATGGAGATGGGGCGCCAATTTTTTTAAGGTGCCGTGGGCCGCAATCAGCTCATCACTCACATCATAGGGGTGACTCGTGGTGTATCGAATGAGCTCCAGGCCGTGTACTTCATCGAGAGCACTGAGGAGTTGGGCAAAGGTTTCGCTGTTATCTTTTCCAAAGGAATTGACGTTTTGGCCTAGGAGCGTGATTTCTTGAATGCCGCTATATTCCACTAATTTTTTTACGTCGTTGACCACTTCTTGAAGGCGGCGGCTTTTTTCTCGGCCGCGCGTGAAAGGGACGATGCAATAAGAACAAAATTTATCACAACCTTTAATAATGTTGACGAATGCTTGAGGCGTTCCGGGGGCGATTTTCGTTTCAATACTGTAATCATTAGTTTTATCCCAGGTCGTAATACTAAATTTTTCATCGCCTGCATAAGTTCGGTAAACCATATCACCGATGTTATCGATAACATCCGTTCCAAAAGCGAAATCTAGTTGGGGATATTTCTTTAATAATTCTTTTCCTTCCGTTTGCGCCACGCATCCACCGACCGCGACCTTAACTTCTTTAGTACGATTTTTATCTTTAAATTTTTTGGTTTCGCCTAGGTGCGAGTAAAATTTTTGATTGGCAAGATCACGAACCGCACACGTATTAAAGATGAGGAGATCGGCGTCCTCTTCTTTTTCCACGGGGGCAAAATTGAGCTTTTCAAGGTGATGAAGAAGCCTCTCGGTGTCGTGATAGTTCATCTGGCAGCCATAAGTTTTGATCCACACTTTTCGGTGCGGAAAACTTACGTCGCCAAGCTTAATAGAGGTTTCGGATGGAGTGGGATTTTCTATTTGATTCATGGGAAATTTATCGCCTTAAATCAGGTTTATGGCAAGCAGGTTGGGCCAAAATACATGGGAAAAAATACTTAGTTGAGTCTCGCCGATGAAGAGAGAAATTTGTGATGGGATTTTAGGGCGATGAGCCGACTTGAGGGCGTCAACGTTTTTTACTTATTGCTTATTGGGCCCTATCAATTATTCAAACTTGGGATAAATAATCCCCTCGGCTTTAGAGAGGTAACACTTCAATTCATTTTTTTTTCGAGAGCAGTGAAAGGAGATGGTGGCGGCCTCTACCTTGGCCTCTTTGATGGCCATCCTTACACTATCGACGCTGGCAGCGCTCATTTCTACATTCTGTTTGTGTAGCTGGGAGTATAAATCCTTGCTATCGCTAGAGCTAAATTCAATTGAAGCAGCGCTACGACTAAATACAAAAACTAGAAAAAAAATAATTATTTTTCTTTGCTTGAGTAAGGTAAAAAATAAATTGCTCATAAAAACTTCTTTCTTAAAAAATTTATAATTAATTATTTGATTGAGGATTTAATTTTTTGGATTATATTTTTACCCTTTGAAGGCTCCTCATCTTTAAATTCTATTGTTTTAGAAGAATCAATATATTTTTTTGTGTTCGTATAATATATAATCGCTTGCTCCGACGTGGGACCTTTTTGGGTGTATTTTATTTCATTAAGACACTCCAGGGGATGCATCTCTTTTCCTGGTTTATAATCTGAACACCTGCAATAGGCTTCAATGTGCTTATCTGGATTACCTTCGTTGCCAACATATTTACCAGTTTGCTGATTATATACTTTAACTAATTCGTCACACGTAAATTCATAAAAACAATAATTAACAACGTCGTATGATTTTTTTACGCACTCCAATTGTTCTTTGCTTAAATCGCAGTCACCCCTTTGGTGCATAAAGCGTGGTGACGCTATTTTTGAATCGTTGTATTTTTTATTAAGAATTACTATTTTTTCATCAGGTAAATATTGATACCAATGAAATTTGATAATATCACAACCCTGACTAAGTGTTCTTTTTCCATTAACCACTCTCGATGAATACATAGAATTAGTTGTGGGATACATTCGGGCGTCTTTGTTTACTTCAACGAGAAGTTCGGGAAATTTATTATTAAAAGTGTTTTGCTTAAGGATTTTTGCATCAATTTGGTTAAAATTATTGTTACCAGTGAGCGGTAAACCGTCTATTTTTGTTAACTGATTACAATCTACATATCCACTGTATTGCTTAAATTTTTCCCCATTACTCTTTTTGTGTACACACTCAATTTTACAACCGTACAAAATGTCTCTATCAGGATTATCGTTAGGAACAATCCCAATAATTCTACATTCTATTTCAACTCCAGCAATTGATTGATGGCCTAAAAATAAAAATCCAAAGCTCAAAATTCTAGAAAAAAAAAAAAAGGATTTTAAATATCTTATTTCACGAAGCATATGAACATTTCCCTACCGCTAATATTATCTTAGAGATAAAAGAAGAATTAATCGATTAGGAATTTTTTTCATTAATGGTAGAATCCTAAAAACTCTTAAGCCTCCCCCATCGCAAGCAATCAATTGACCAGTTATGTATGATGCAAGGTCAGATGCAAGAAACGCCACCAGTTGGGCGATTTCTTCCACTTTTCCCAGTCGTCCCATGGGTATTTGCTTAATCATGGATTCCTCGGAATTTCCTAACTCCTTGAGGCGATCGGTATCGATAAATCCAGGAAGTATCACATTGACCGTAATTCCAAACGCCGCCGTTTCATTACTTAAACTTTTCATTAGCCCAAGGAGGCCAGCGCGCAGGCCGTTGGAGATAATTAAATTAGCTATCGGCTCAATCGCCGATGAGGATGCGATCAAAATAATTCGTCCACACCCGCTAGCTTTGAGAGCGGGAAGGGCCACCTGCACGGACTCAACGACACTTAGCCATAAACTTTGAAAAGATTGCTGCCACTGCTCGGCGGTAATGGATTCAAAACTTCCTTTGGGTGGGCCTCCCGCATTGAGCACTAAAATATCGAGTCCCTTCATCGCCTCCACCGCTCGCTTAGTTACTAGGGCCGCTTGTCCGGCTTGATAGAGATCCCCGGGAAGAAGAGTAATCGAGTCTCCTAAATTTTTTTTAAGCAATTCTAACTTCTGCCCACCGCGTGAGCTTGCACAAACATGGGCCTGTTCATGATAAAATAATTCCGCAATTCCACGCCCTATTCCACTGGAAGCACCAAAGATGAGCGTTTTTTTATTTTCTAAATTAATATTCATGGGTACCTCATTAAATTTTTTTCTAAATTTTCTCGGTCATCTGGGTGCGCAATCTTTATTAATTCCCTTGCGCGCTCCCGCAAATTTTTTCCGTAAAGAAAGGCAATTCCATATTCCGTAACCACATAATGAACATGGGCCCTGGTTGTCGTTACTCCTGCACCTGGTGTTAGGGACGCTACAATTTTACTAATGCCTTTTGGCGTGCGACTACTTAGCGCCATGATCGGTTTTCCACCTTGAGATAGGGCAGCGCCCCTCATAAAATCAAGTTGCCCACCGATGCCAGAAAATATTTTGGGGCCAATGGAGTCAGCACAAACCTGGCCAGTGATATCGATTTCGATCGCTGAATTGATGGCACAAACTTTGGGATTTTTCTGAATGATCGTCGGCGCATTCACTTTGTCGGAAGTCATGAAGTGACAAAGTTTATGACCGTTTAAAAATTGATACAATCTCTTGCTCCCTACCGCAAAGCTAGCAACAATTTTTCCGGCCACAATCATTTTTTTAGAATTATCAATGACGCCCTTTTCGACTAAATCGATGACGCCATCAGAAATCATCTCGCTATGAATACCTAAATTCTTATGTGAGGTGAGCTGAGCGAGAACCGCGTCGGGAATGGCCCCAATTCCCATCTGCAAGGTCGATCCTTCTTCAATGAGAGAAGCGACATTTTTTCCAATGTTCTCAAAAATCTCACTCCCCGCTTCTCTTGCGACTTTAGAATCAGGTAGAGGAACATCCACCTCAACGGCAACGTCCACCTGCGTTTCAGAAATGATACCATCACCAAAAATGGTGGGCATTTGTTTATTCACTTGAGCGATCACTCTTTTAGAAGATTGTGCAGCACTTAAAGAGATGTCTACTGATGGCCCAAGAGTTGCCATTCCTCTTTCATCAAAAGGAGAAAGATGAAGTAAACACAAATCAAAGGCAAATAATCCACTCTTGATCGCCAAAGGAATTTCACTTAGAAAAATTGGAATATAATTTGCTCTCCCCTCTTGCACGGCCTTTCGACAATTGGCGCCCACAAAAAAACAATTGGTAGTGATTCGCCCTGCTAGCTCTGGGGAGACGTGGGGTGCCTCACCTTCGAGATGCAAATGATAGAGTTGAATATGAGATAAATTTTTTGCGACCACTTCTTCACAAAGTTTTTTTAGTAAAATTTGAGGATTAGCAGCAGCTGTGTGAATAAAAACTTTATCGCCACTTTTTAATTGAAGATCTAGTTCACTTATCGTTTTCCATTTCATATTTCCTCACTTGTTATTCAACATTTAAATTACGATCAAACAAAAATAGATCCGCCTTTTGGCCCAACCAATGACACTGGTGATTTATCCAATCAAATTTTTCAATATTTAAATTTTTAATTTCTTGTCTTGAAACTTTGCGTAAATTTAAATTGAGTTTCCCGTCTAATCCTTGATACTTTTTTTCAACAGGATAAAATTTTGTGGTCATCATTCCAGGTCGTCCAACTATGGGGCCCTCTTTAGGATGATCGAGCCCAAGGGTGTGACCAAATTCGTGGGCCGCGGTTGAGGTAGATCTCTCTAGATCACTCACTAACAGCACCCCACTTCTCCCATGCCCAAGAACAAAAGAAGCAGTCACTGAAGTATTTTCACCTTGGTGAATTCGAAAAAATTGATAGAGATTATTGTGCTGATATTTGTCTCTTAAACTTTGAATTTTAGTTTCATCCACATACTGAACATTTACTTGCGTGATTATCTGATTGGGCAACTGATTCCAGTATCGATCAATACTTTGCTTTATAGCACGCGTCCAAAAAAGCGATTCTTTTTTATTAAGATCTCCGTATAAAACAAGGTTCGACTTAATTTTAAATGTTAAAGACTGACCAGAATTATCTTTGCAAATGAGGGCAGTGGCAAAATTTTTTTGCGACATACATAAAAAAGATAAGAAAAAAATAATTGATCGTATTTTCATAGTTGAGAATATTGTCACAGACGAGCAACATTCTCAACTAACAAAGTTCATAATTACTGAAATTGAAATTCTACAAAACGTTGACACTCATCTTGAGAATTGGGATCTGGCTTAACCGTAGGATTAAGTTTTTCATTGATGACTCTTGCGATAGCATCTTTTTGAAGAATCTGATTGGCCTCTAATTTTTTAAATAGTTCTACTTCTAAATTTTGTCGACTTCTTTTCAAAATTTTATGTTCAGGCCATAAATTTTTAATATCGTTATTGCCACCGATGGATAAAGGAATGAGATGATCAATGGTATATTGTTTTCTGCATTTTGAAGGAATTCCATATTTTTCATAAATTTTATTTTTTAATCCGGTGCTCACACTTCTTGCACAGTAAGGAATTTGTTGTTGATATCTGTAAGTTGAAAAATCAGGACTATCTTTTGTGCACACACCACCGGGAGTCATTTCGGGATTGGGAATGATGGGAAATCCCCAAGACATCTGAGCAAGAAATAAAAATAACAATAAAATGCTATAAGTAATTTTCATTTTTTTTCCTCTTCCTTAAGAAATTTAAATGTCTTTTAAATTCTCACTAATAAAACTTATTAGTTGTAGTCATTTTTGAAACGAATTTAAAAAGCAAGAATTTGAAAGAAAAAAGCAAAATAATCAGCTATGAATTGGACTTCGTTTTTGTGGAGTCATAAATTTTTTTCCAACGATCTGGAGAAAGAATCTCCACATGCTGAAAGTTTGAGCCAATCCAATCCCACAGTTCTTCTCTGGGAACCGCAAGTGCACTTAAGTAGTGATCTGAATTTTTACCTTTTAGTGTACTCATGTGATGAATGTAGGGAATTGATGGCACTGGAAGTTCAAAGGGTTTACTTTGGTTCCACTTAAATTTAAAGACTAACCTCTCTTCATTGATCGCAGTAAAATCTAACCATTGATTTAAGATGATTTGCGCCTGAGGATAAAAGTAAGGCGTTATCAAATCCATTTTTTGCGTCTTCCATTCGGGTTTCATGGTATGCAGCTTACTAGCATAAATGACTTCCCACTGATTGCCTTTGAGATCACTTAACACCATCACGGCATCATCTTGCAAAGGGATGATTTTTTGTGGCCAAAGCTGAACTTGGGTTCGATTGATCATCACCTCTAGTGGGTTCATACAAGTAGAGTTATAGAGAAATTCAAACTTCCAATTTTTTTCATCCACGGATTTTATTTTTTGATGATCACGATGAGACCAATCCCATAAAACTTTACTCATAAAAATTTGCTCAAGCCCTGGATCACCTTGAGAGTAATTTAATAAATATTGATTGAGTTCTTTTTCATCTTCCATTTCATCCATCGTGATTAATTCACCAAAGACGCTATCGATTTGCGTGAGGTCATATTGTAATGACATCAATTGAGGAATTAATTTATCTATGGAATTTTTAAAACAAAGGCCATCATCCGAGTAAAATCGAAATTCCATCATCCGCATGCGCATGATGAGCAGTAATTTTTTCATCTGCATTTCATGAAAGAAATTTTTTTCGTCTTCAAGATTTAAAGGAACCAAAATATCTTTGCGATCAAACTTTTGCAAATATCCGACAAACTTACTCAATTCTTTATTGATCTTTGACCAATCCCAACTCGACGAAATATTTTTCATTATCTTCCCTTAAGAACTTTAAATGATTAGATAAATTAATTTTGTTCTACTGATTCTCAAAATACTTATCGGAATTAGTCGGGATTTCTTTAGCGAAAAAGTCGGACTCTCTAGTTTTCCAAGAGTTATGTCGATAGGACTATAAGTTTTAGATCGCCTGAGGAGGGAGATCGCTATGTTAGTTATATTAGGTGCCATCGTCGTTATGGGAAGTGTACTTGGAGGATTTTTACTCCACGGTGGACACATCATGGTTCTTTACCAACCCACAGAGTTTCTCGTGATTGGGGGAGCGGGTATTGGATCCATGCTTATTTCCAGTTCTCCTCATTTATTAAAAACCATGATGAGCAATATTAAAGATGCAGTATTGGGACACGGACTTTCCAAAGAAGAGTATAAACAAGTTGTTTGTTTCGTTTATGAGTGTTTCAAAATGTTAACCGCCAATCCAATTAGTATGGATAAACATATTGAAGATCCAAAAAACAGTGATCTATTTAATCGCTACCCTGCTGTCGTTCATAATCAACATGCGCTCGATTTTTTTTGCGACACTTTAAAGGTGCAATTAGTAGCAAGGCTTGCGTCTTACGATTTAGAAGATCTTATGGATTTAGATATTAACACTGTTCATAAAGAAGAGTTTCAAGTTCCCACACTTATTGCAAAAGTGGGAGATGCAATGCCAGGGTTAGGAATTGTGGCCGCGGTACTCGGGGTTGTTATTACCATGGGTAAATTAACGGAAGGTAAAGAAGTGATTGGTCACAGCGTTGCGGCCGCTCTCGTGGGAACGTTTCTTGGGGTATTAGCATCCTACGGATTTTTCCAACCGCTTGCTTCCAAAATTGAAACGACTCTTAGTGGACATTCTAATGTCATCAACGTTTTGAAGGCCGCCATCAGTGCTTACACTAAAGGTTGTAACGCAAAAGTTTGCGCTGAATTTGCGAGGCGATGTATCCCTCTTGAAACGAGACCGACGTTTCAAGAAATAGACGAAGCGACTTCCCAAATTGGTAAGGGCGGTGGCGGAGCAGCGCCAGCGGCGAAGGCAGCTTAACTAATGGCTAAAGACGATAAAGCACCTATCATCATTCGAAAAAAGAAAGGCGGCGACGCTCACGGTTTTCATGGTGGTGCATGGAAGGTGGCCTACGCCGATTTCGTGACGGCGATGATGGCATTCTTTCTTGTGATGTGGTTGATGGGATCTGATGAAGAGACGAAAGCGTCTATTTCAAAATATTTTAATGATCCCACTGGGATGGAAGCAGGTGCGAGTACTTCAAAAATGATGAACGGGCGAAACCCGGGTGGAAATTTAACTTCCGATGAAGATGTTCGCGCTCAAAATGACATGACGGCCGAAGATAAGCCAGCGCCACCGTCTCCAGTGCATTTAGATGAACACAAAATTTTAGCGAGCATGCTGGATTTAGTATTTGAAGGCAGCGCTTTTAGCGTCGATACGGATGAATTAAAAGTAAAATTTAATGTTCCTGGGGCCGTGCTGTTTCAACCTGGATCTACTAATATCTCTTTGCAGGGACGAAGATACTTAGCAAAACTAGCTAGCATGATTAAAGATTATTCAGGGACTGTTTCGATTGCAGGACATGCAGATGATCCGGACCGGGAGGGCGGAAATTTAAGCAATGAACAATTGTGGCAGCTATCTTTTAATCGCGCTCTGGCGGTGAGAAATTATTTAGTTAATTCTGAAAAAGTGAAAAGTAATGTCTTGTTGCCAGCAGCGAAAGGAAACTCTGAAAAAATTACTCGCGCCCCTGCCAATATCAAATTGGAGCAGGGCGAATCCATTCAGCGGCGAGTGGAATTTATTTTTAGACATGAAAGAAAATAGTTATCAAAATTTAAATCAAAAAATTAAATTTAGATTTAGATTTAGATTTAGATTTATAATTTAAACATACTTCCCAATCTAACTGGCTTAATTTTTTTACCCATGTTTTGCTGGCTGTAGGTTTGAGCGAGATAATTATTTTGTCCCTCTCCATTCCTACGTTCTCTCATGGCCAATGCTGGTGGTTCGGCCGTTTCACTTTCTTTAGTTTTAACTTCTAATAAAGCGTCATTAAGTGAAAGACGTTGATCTCGCATCAAAGTCGCCACAGCGAGCGCCCTTTTAGCATTTAAGACTCCTGCGCTCTTTACTTTTAGTTTCAAAGATGAAACTTCATCCACTGTTTTCATTAAAATAGACTTAACCATTCGAGGAGTGGCCTTGGGAAGTACTTCAAATACTGCTAGAGCAGCAGCGGCGACGCGCGGAGACGCCTGACTCGTGCCAGACAACGCCATGTTCTGGTTGGCCGGTATGGAAGAAATGATGGCCACTCCCGGTGCTGCGATGTCCACACTTTTTTGGCCGTAAGAAGAAAAGGGCGCCAGTTCATTATTGTCAAAAGTTGCAGCGACAGAAATGACATTAGAATTGGCGGTACTTAAGCTACTTGGCGAGGTCGGATAGATATCATTATCTTCGGCATCATTTCCTGCCGCGAAGACAAATAGCGTATTGGGCGCTTGGGAAACAAAGGGTTTTGTTAAACTTGTTAACGTTTTGAGAAAATATTTTACACTCGCCTTTAGTATATTTACCGTTGGTTTTTGACCAAATAAACTTTCAAAAGATTGACTTACAATGCTTACACCAATTTCTGGCCCAGTTCCAAAAGAGCCATTGGCCACTCTCGCCCCCGTCACATTTACATATTCGCCAATAGGAAGTAGGCCCGTCGATGCTTCTGTCGCAAACATTTCAAGTAATTGATAAAAAATCTTTTTTGGATCATCTTCGAAATTCTCTTTAGAACTGCTTAATTTTATTTTATCTAAAATATTTTTATTCTTGAATTTAAATTGAGTGATCAAACTCTGAACTTCCACTTTATGAGTACTCATGGTGATCAGCTCTGGTTTTTCGGCCAAGCTAACGGCAATTCCGGAAACATGTGTGCCGTGGACAAATTCCCCAAATTTATCAAGGGAGGCCAAAAAAGTTTTATCCTCAGACTTTGATTTCAACCAAGCTAAGTCAGATGGCGTTAAGTTGTTATTGAGTTGCTTTTTTTGTAAATCAAAATATTTCAGGAAATCAGGATTTTGAAACCTAGCAATCTGAGAATTTTCAAAAATCACATTGGAATCTAAAGCAAAGTTCCAGCCATTGATATCGTCAGTCTTTCCATTAACGTCATCGTCTATATTATTTCCTTTTCTTTCCAAAGGATTAAACCAAACTTTATTTTGAAAAACTGGGTGTGTGATGTCAGTTCCAGAATCAATGACTGCTAATTTGATGGCGTGGGCCGGAGAGACTAATCCTAAAAAATGAAGAGAGGAAAACAAAATGGAAAACAAGTTGAATGGGCATTTTGAAAATTTCATAAATTCCTTTTTGTGATTGGAAACTGGAAAAGTATTGTGAGGTATTTTTTTTGTTTTGTCTTAGTTGGCCATTGAAGTAAGAAAAAATAATATACCGGTCCTGTTTTAAATTTCCAGTGGCATCTTCGTCGTCCACGTATAGAAAATACGCTCTCCTCCTCAGCTACTCACTGGAAATTCAAAACCGAACCTGTATATTTACTAAACTAGTTAGTCGCTGTCGCGAAATGATAAAACCCTTTGTGGATCGAGCTTTTCACATATCCTAACATTTTCGTTTCTAAGATGAATTTACTTTGAATTCTTAAGCTACGACTCCACTTAAATTTCTTTGTAATTGATGAAGA
>JARXAH010000064.1 GCA_029865945.1 Bacteriovoracaceae bacterium
TACCTAGGTCCCTCGTAAATTTCGCCACTCTACGGACTCCTTTTTCTGCGGCTTGCCAGGAGCAAGCCTCGAAACGTCGTCCTAGTCGTGACGAAATTTCCAGAGGGCCTTAGGTAGTTACAAAACCACGTAGGTAGATACAAGTTATTATTAAATTCTGATCGTTCCAGGTATACCTTGAAAATGATGATAAACCTCAACTACTTCTTGAGATTTATGGATTAAAACGCGAAATGAAATACTTTTAAATTTTCCTGTTTTCGAGGGTGTAACGGAAATTTTTTCCGCCTCCACTAATTTCGAAAGTAAATGCATAAAATCTACTTCTCCGGCCGCCTGTACAACAAAACGAAACATATAATAATCTGGCCATGTATACTGGGCATCTAAAAGTTGCAAAAACTTTTCATTATCATTTTCATTTTTATCTTCATTTTTATTCACTTGATGATTTTGATTATTAGTCATGGCAATAATTTCCTCTTTCCATCCTCTCTCAATTTTAGCATCAATCAAATGCTATTCTATGCCGACCAGCAGACATTGAGAACATTATGTATTATCTTCACACAATTTTATTAAGCTTTTTATTTCTATTTCAGACTTCATTAGCGTTGGCCGATTCCGATTTCCAATATTTTACCCTGACCAACCAACTCAAACAAAATTCTCTCAACGCAGTTACATCACTTGAAGACAATCTAGAGTCTAATCAAGAGCTCAATCAAGAAATGATTGAACTGCTCTCGCCAGAGGAAATAATCCCAAAAAATGGCCCTCATTTTACCCTTCAAGAAAATTCCCCCAAATTGGTTATTCCTTGGGAAAATATTTATCAAATACTATTACCTATTTTGTTGGGACAAGGGCAACAAGAATCCTGGGATAAACTCAATCAACTTTTACAATATAAGCAACAATTTAATTTAGGAATTAAAAATTTTTCTGGAATGAGTTGGCAAAAACCAACCGGCTATATTAGTTTGTCTGCGTTTCGAGATTTTCAGCAAAAAGAAAATTCTACTCTTGTGATTGATACCCTTACCATTTCCATCGATGCCCAATCTTTCTTAAAGCACTTATCCGACAAAAAGCTCATTAATATTTCAAAAAGCTCGCTCACGGCATTTGCTGGACTTTCTTTTTTAAAAATTTTTAAAACGACAACGCAAGTCGACTCTTTAATTAATGCTCACAAACTACCATTGACATCACTTCTCTTCCCTTTCCAATACCAAACGATTCGCGGATTAAAAAATTTGCCACCTGATTCTAAAACAGAGTCCCATGAATCCTTTGGATTTGAATTTAGTCTAGAAGCGCAGTATCAAATTTTTCCCTTCTTCGCGGCAGGGATTAGCGCAAATCAGCAAATTCGTCGCGTATCTAGTTTGGTCATTGACCATTCTCAAGATAATTTTTATGAAATTAATTTTCAAAAACTAACCGAAAGTCAAACCACCATCAGCGCTGGTGTGGCGCTAGATTTTTATAAATTGCTTGGGTTGACGCTCTTTAAGTTTGATTATTCTAAAGTTTACTCCCAAAAAATTTCCAATAATTTCGCCATCAGTGAAGATCGAAGGGCCCAATTGGAAGATCAGTATGGGCCTTTAACGTTATTAAAGAAATTACAAGACCGAAATAATGAGTCCCAGGATTTCTTGTGGAAAGAAAAAATTGAGTCATCGTCAAATATTTTTAATGGAAAATTTTTATTTTGGTCTCGGGGATCTTCTAATGAAAAAAGCAAAGTAGAATTATCCTCTCCCCAGTCTCAAAAAAATTATCAACATGAATACCGAAGTCGATTTCACAAAATTGGATCCGTCTTTAATGGACTTCTCTATTACTTTCTTGGTTTTTTCACTAAAGTGGTTAATTTGTCAGACCGTCTTGCTTATTCAGATGATTTTCAATTCGTGTTCGATCATAAACACGACTGGACTTTGCGGTTGAGTACCAGTTTTCAGGCCAACAAATGGAAGGGAATGTTTGGGAAAAAAGTAAAAAATGAAACAATCCAGGTTATCAAGCAGCAAAGCTCACAAGCGGCCAAGTTTATTGAACTCATAGATAAAGGAAAATTATCACCACCCATTTATTTATCCACCATCATTAATCTGGGTTCCTCGCAGCTTCAATATGTGATGAATCTCTACGAGGATCAACAATACATTGCGGCCGCTAAAATTTGTAAAATTCCGAAAAGTGACTCCTGGTGGAATGCGCAGGAAAGAAGCCGAACTTCAAAAAATCTAAAGCGAAAAACCAAGCGTTGTTTTCAAAATATCTTTGCGTTACTACAAAGTATCAAAAATTCGTCCGACTATAATCATCAAGTAAACGGCTTTAAGCGATTATCCAAATTCATGCAAGACGAGAGAGTAGATTTATCTACCTACTACTACGCACTGGGTGTCTCGTCTCAAGATATAGAAGAAAATTTTTCCGCCAAACAAAACGAACAAATCGACTACCAATGGAAAAAAACCACTACCTTGGTGGACCAAAGCGTTTTTGATATCATGAAAGAGTTGTGGATCAACCAAAAAGTTCCGTATTAACCACATTTATCATCCAACTAAAAAACGCTTTATCGTTTGACCTGCGCTCATTGGCGTTTGCTCGAATTTCCTTAGGTATCTCCTTGATCTATTATTTCTTTACCTTGTTTCAAGACTTTCGATTATTTCTCACTAGCGAGGGACTGGTTCCGAGAAAAGAATATATTGGCACTATGGCCCATGCTTGGAGTTGGTCTGTCTACTTTATCAATGATCATCCTAATTTTATTTTTCTCTTATTGTGTTTTCACTTCGCTTTAGTTCTTTCATTCACTCTAGGATATAAAACAAAACTATCTACTTTTTTACTTTGGATCATGACGGTTTCGCTTCATAACCGAAACTGGTTTATTCTCAATGGAGGAGACGACCTCATTCGCTGCATGCTGCTAATTTGCATCTTTCTTCCTCTCGGAAAATGTTTTTCCATTGATGCGGTCACTCATAGATTGCCCAGCGGTAAGAAACAATCTCCCACCATTAAAAATTATTTTTCCTGGTTTAATCTTTGCTTTATTTATCAACTAGGATCTATCTACGTAGTAAGCGCTCTCTTTAAATATCATCCTATCTGGCGCTCAGAATTCACTGCGCTTGATTATGCCCTTCACCTCGATATGTTTGCTAGGCCCTTTGGAATTTGGATGAGAGATCAATACCATCTGCTTAAGTGGATGACGGCCTCCGCCATCATCATAGAAGTTTATGCGCCTTTCTTGCTGGCACTTGGATTGATAAGTAAACTTTTTTCTACGTCCCGCTATATGGCCGTGATCATTTTTTCTTCCTTTCATCTGGGAATTGATCTCCTCATTAATGTTGGCCCTTTTCCCTACTATGCCATTAGTTTTTGGCTCGCCCTCTTACCTGCAGATTTTTGGGTGCAGAATAGAAAGTTCGTTTATTTTTTGAAACGAACACTTCAATTCCTCATTTCAAAATCTTATACTGCTCAGCTGAAAATTATCCAGGCGTTTCGCACTCTTTCATCATTAAGCATGATTCCTGCCCTGGTTATTTTTCCCCTACTCCTTTATTGGCCTCTCATGGACTTAAAGACCGAAAAATTAATTGACTATGCGTGGGTCAACTACAATGAAGTCGTTCTCAACAGTTCTCGTTGGTTACATACTTATCAAAATTGGAAATTATTTGCGCCCTTTCCTAAAAATAATAATGTCTGGTTTCAAATTCTAGGGGAACTCAATAACGGTAAGCAGATAAATCTCCACTTAAAAAATGATCAAGTTTCTGAGAATTACCCCAATCCAGAAGAAATTAATGAACAGTTTTATACTGAAAATATTCGCAAACTTTTTTTATCATTAGAAAATACAGAAAAAAATCGTGAGCTGATGGCCAATTACTATTGTCGACTTTGGAATGAACAACACAAAGGGTTTGAACCAGGAATTTTAAAATCCGTAGAAATTAAATTTTATGGCCAAAGAAACTTGGCCAGTGGTAAAACTGGGCCACAAGAAAAAAGTGTATTATTAAAGCATGTATGTACATCACCCTAGATAAAGCGATTTCCCTCTTAAATTCCCATCAAGTAGTCGCACTCCCAACGGAAACCGTGTACGGCCTAGCGGCCCGCTCTGATGATGAAATGGCCATCCACCAAATTTTTACCACAAAAAATCGTCCCTTAACTCAACCCTTAATTCTTCATGTCTCCTCAATTGAGATGGCAAAAAAATATTTTGCCAATTGGAATCCTTTATATCAAATTCTTGCAGAACATTTTTGGCCAGGACCATTAACCATGCTCTGCGAAAAATCCAACCTTGTTTCTCCTCTGATTACTGCTCACTCTTCAAAAGTGGCGATTCGCTTTCCGAGGCATGAACTTTTTTTAAAAATTATAGAAAGTTTAAATCAACCCTTAGTTGCTCCCAGTGCTAACCCCCATCAACAAACGAGTCCCACCAAAGCTTCCCATGTGGAACAATTATTTGCTGGAAGTATTCCAGTTCTCGACGGAGGCCCGTGTGCTGTTGGTGTGGAGTCAACTATTTTAGAAATCCTATCTGCCAAGAACCCAATTCAGCTTAAAATTGCAAGGCCAGGAAATATTACTCCCTCAATGATTCAAAATTTAATCCAAGAAAAATTAAAGCAATCCGTTACCTGGTCGCAAATAAATTCTGTCGTCGCCTCTGGACAGCAGGCCATTCATTATCGGCCGCCCTATCCACTCTTGGTCACGAATAGTGCAGAGTCACCTTCTTTGAAAATATTTTTAAAAAACAAATCACCTGTATTTCTGATTTTAAATGAAGATGCAGAAGTAATTGAACAAGAGTTGTATGATAAAATTCACAGCTTCCCATTACTCAATCAATTTGATCTTCTCGTTTTAGTTATCCCCCAACTTAATCCCAATCTAGAAAAATGGAATGCCGTTATTGATCGCCTGAGTAAAGCGAGTTGCTTTCCCTTTTATTTTTGAACTCTTTCTCTCCTGACTCTCCCTCGCAAACTAAAAAACTCAACAAATTACGGTTGTACCATTTTTTCCTACCAACGAAATATTTCCCATTTTTTATAAATGCTTAGATAATAGAGTAATAAAACTAAAAACAAAAAACTAATAGGTGATTTTTTTGAATCAATTGCCACTGCGATTTAAAATCTTAATTATTCTTTCCATCCTTTGTTCCATTTTATTTTTTTTAATTTATTCCTATAATGCCAATCAAATTGCCACTGATTTTGCTGTCATTGAAAATACCGATGCAATGACTAACCTCGACAGAGTCAATGAAAGTTTTTCTGTGCTTGGACAAAATATGATCAGCAAATTAGGGGATTGGGGACAATGGGATGATGCCTATGATTACATCCAAACGAAAAACCCACAATTTGCAAAATCTAACTTTCAGCCCTCCATTAGTAATTTAAAATTGAATTTTTTTACTTTTTGGACCAATGAAAAAAACATGCTTTGGGGATCCAACATAGATTTAGAGACGGATGATGATGAAAAAAAACTAAGTGCGCTTAGTGAGGATGATCAAAAAATTTTACGAAATATTACCTTTCTTCATACCTTTAGAGATGCCCAAGACAAAAAAACAACGTTTGTCCTCCTCTCCCAAGGGCCTTACTTAGTTGCCACCGTTCCTATTACGAGTTCTGATGGAAAGGCCCCTGTCATGGGAAAAATTATTTCTGGAGTAAGACTTGACAATAGTTATTTTGAAAGAATGTCCACACAGCTAAAATTAAAAATTAGTGCAAGTCTAGTAGAACAGAAAGGTTTTTTATCAACTGAAATCTCAAAATTCAAAAAGAATATTAACTACGTAATTGAACCCATCAATGATGAATACCTTAAGGCATCTGGGTTAATTAAAGATTTCAAAAATGAAAATTTACTTCTCTTTCAAGTCGTCATCACCAGAAGTATTTTCCAACAATCACAAATTTCTCTTCATACCTTTTTGTACTCCATGATTTTCGCTGCCTTTATATTTGTTGTTTTTATGATTCTATCTCTAGATGGACTTGTGGTCTCAAAATTGCTTAAGTTATCCAAGGGAATTGATAAAATACGCAAAACGGGAGATTTAAAGTTACAAGTTCCCTACTTAGGCGGAGATGAACTCGGGCAATTGGGAAATCAGTTTAATCAAATGATTCAAGATCTCGATCGCTTGCGGGCCGCCAATTTGCATAATGAAACGATGGCCTCACTCGGTGAAATGGCCGGCGGAATCGCCCACGAAATCAACAACCCTCTGACGATCATAAGTGGCGCTTCAAAAATGATAAAAAAAATCATTAATGGTGGAATCCAAGATACTCCCAAACTTTTAAAATATATTGATGACATTGACAAAACAGTGCTTAGAATTTCAAAAATTATTTCAGGAATGCGAAATATATCAAGAAATGCAGAGTCTGAAGAATTTACACCTTGTTCCTTAGAAGAAGTGATCAAGGACACAATTGCTGTCTGCCATGAAAAATTTAAAGTTAACGGTGTTGAGTTGATATGGGATTCAAATAATCCTAGCTTTAAGTTGCCCATCCCCTGCTTGCGAGTTCAACTCTCCCAAGTCATTCTCAATTTAGTGAACAATTCTTTTGATGCCATTTGTAAAACTGAAAACCCGTGGGTGAAAATTTCCGCCACCCAATCGGAAGGGTTCATCGAGCTTACCTGTGAAGATTCTGGTTTGGGAATTCCGCTTGAGATTCAAAGTAAAATTTTTGAGCCCTTTTTTACCACCAAAGAAGTGGGTAAAGGTACCGGGCTGGGACTAAGTTTAAGTAATTCTATCGTCAATCGTCACGGCGGAAAAATGTCTATTGATAATGAAAAGAAAAATACTTGTTTTGTGATTAAGCTCCCTTTGAAGCGAAGCGAAAGCGAAAACGAACCAAAAGTTCTAAAAATCATTTAAGTTGGCCGACGAAATTTTTAATAATTGAATCGTCGGCCATTTTCCTTAAAAATCAAATGAAGAAAAAAAGAATCTAGTGAGATTAACTTTCTAAAACATAAATCGAATCATAACTCAAATTAATAGCCGCCCCTATTCCAAACCTAATAAAATACAGTCTTCCACCATTTTCAATGTAGTCTCCAGCTCCTAAGAAATGATCAAAGTCATAAATATTTCCATCAAATCTACATTTGGCTTCTCCTCCAGCACCTATGCCCCCCACTGGACCTTCTCCAAAAGAAAATTCTGCTCCTTTAAAGCACCATTTTTTCTGATTTGGGTTTTTAAAACTAATGTATAAAAATACAGCACCCATAGAAGCATCGAATCCGCCAGCAGCTGCAATACCCAAACCATACGATTTCTTAGTCGTATGACATACCATGACTTCACCACCTAAAACACCCCTTATACCTACATAAAAACAAAGTGCCAATCCATCCCAGTTCACGTAACCCGTTTGAGCTTGAATTTTTTCAGCAGCAGATAAAAAATTCTTCGCTGCCTCCTGGGGAGAAAGTTTATTCTTGTTTAAAGAATTTACTAAATTTTTATTAGTGATAATTTCATTATAAACTTGAGCATATTTTTTTTCTGTCGCTCCCACATTGCTTATCTGAAAAATAGACAAGAAGTAAGCTACAAAAATAATGATAGATCGTGAGTTAAATTTCATTTTTTTTCCTTTTGATTATAAATTTGTCGGATTTTTTATTTAAAATAATTCTTAATTTGTAGAACTAAAAAGGCAACCGCTCAACTCCAAACCAATTAAGGGTCCCTGCATAATACTGGGCCCCAAAACCACCCTTAACAAAGAGCATAGATCCTCCGCCCTCGATTATATCTCCTACGCCTGTAAACGCATTACCATCAAATATACAATTAGCTTCGAACCCTCCACCTGCTCCTACTGTAGGTCCTACACCGTAAAGTCCTTGTGCTCCTTTGAAGCACCACTGATTTTGATTGGGATTTTTAAAACTGATATATAAAACGGCACCAGTAATTGATAAACTAAATCCTCCAACTCCCCAACTCATAACAAAGTACCTCGTAGTAAACGTACTACAAAACATTCCTCCTCCGGCTCCACCGGCCGATACGTCTCCTGCAACGCAAATGGCCAAACTTCCCCAGTTCACTGAACCAGTTTGCGCTTTCACAGTTTTCGCAGCTTCCAAAAACTTCTTAGCTGTCTTTTCTACAGAAAGATTATTTTTAGTTAAGAAATCAACCAGATTTTGGCTAGACTCAATCTCGCTGTAAACTTCAGGATAACTTTTTGATGTCGACGCTAGCACATTGCTTAACTGAAGAATCGATAAAAAATAAGTAACAAAAACAATAAACGAACGTGCTTTAAAATTCATCGTTGTCCCTTTGGTTATATTTTTACGCTGCTACTTATTAGCAATTTATTTCTAAAAAAGCTATCCGACGTGAAAAAAAAACTCTGAAATGTAGAATTTTGCTAGCAAGGAATGAATTAACAGTGGCCTTATCTCTATATTTTTTACTGAAGTTTGGGATCAGGTGGGATGAGGCGGGATCAGGTGGAACTACCGCCCCATCACCGATTGCTTAACTCGTCTGATGACGTTCTTCGCATCCAAAGACGCCTTCCTAGCGCCCTCTTTTAAAATCGTATCAATTTTGGAACGATCGTTCATCAAGCTAAAATAAATTTCACGCATCGGTGAAAAATGTTCATTCGCCTTAGCGTGTAAGAGCTGCTTTACTTCCCCCCAGCCTACTCCCGCTTCATAGCGCTTTCGCAAATTAGCAATTTCTTCCTCAGATCCAAACAATTCAAAAAATTTGAATAAAAAAGAATCCTCGGGACGCTTAGGAACTTCAGGTGGTAGGGAATCCGTGGTGACTCGGTTGATCAATTTTTTAAGTTCATTCTCCGTAGCAAAAAGAGGAATGGAATTTTGATAAGACTTACTCATCTTTCTTCCATCTAAACCGATAACAGTGGCCACTTCACTTTGGATCAATTCTTTTGGTTCTTTTAGAACAAACTTCTCACCCTTAGGAGCTTTATATAATCCATTCATTCGCTGAGCGATGGATCTCGCCATCTCAATATGCTGAACTTGATCTTTTCCCACAGGGACAAAATCAGAATCAAATAACATGATGTCGGCGGCCATGAGGACCGGATATAGAAACAATCCTGCATTCACTCCGTGATCAAGATCTTCTTGCCCCCGCGCTTCATTTTCATCCCTCGCTGCCTTGTAGGCATGGGCGCGGTTGAGATCACCTTTGGGAATGTGACAAGTTAGCATCCAAAAGAGCTCCATCACTTCAGGGATATCACTTTGACGATAGATGGTCACACGCTCGGGGTCTAGCCCGCAGGCCAACCACATGGCCGCGACCTCATAAGTATATTCCTCCATGACTTTGGGATCGCGAACCGACGTAAGCGAGTGATAATCAGCAATAAAAAAATAAAAACGATCATCTTTATGTTTCAAATTTGAAACCATATCTAGTGCTGGCCTAATTGCGCCAAAATAATTTCCCCAGTGCGGTACTCCCGTCGCTTTAATTCCTGTTAAAATCGTTTTCATACTAACTTTTTACTAAGGCCTTTAAGGCGTCTTTAATTTGCGTAACCGCGGCCGTAAGCCTACTTTCATCAATCGCGTAAGAAAACCGCAAACACCACGGCGCTCCAAAGGCCTCTCCTGGAGTTAAGGCAACGTGAGCGACTTCCAGTAAATACATACTTAAATCTCTTGCGTCTTTTAATATTTTTCCCTCAATCGTACGCATGCCCTCATAGGCCGCAAAAGACGGAAGAACATAAAACGCCCCCTCAGGCCGATGTGATTTCAAATTTGGAACGCTCTCCAATTCTTTAAGCAAGTGATTTCTTCTCTTTAAAAATTTCTCACTCATATATTCAACTTTGGATTTTCCTCCCAAGAGCGCTGCAATGACTGCCTTTTGTGCCACGCTATTAGTTCCCGATGTAAATTGACTTTGAATTTTATCGCAGGCATCGGCCAACAACTTGGGCGCCGCCATGTAACCTACACGCCATCCGGTCATGGAAAACGCTTTGGATACTCCGTTGATGACCACCGTGCGATCTTTCATATTAGGGAAGCTCGCAATACTCACTAACTGCTTATCAGAGAAATGAATGTATTCATAAATTTCATCAGAAATGATGGTCATATCGGGATACGCTTCAAATACTTTTGCAAATTCCGACAGCTCTTCTTTGTGATACGTACATCCACTTGGGTTACTGGGATTGGAATATAAAAAAGCTTTGGCCTTAGGATATTGTTTCAAAAATGAAACAAGCGTGTCCTTGGATATCTTATAATTATTTTCAATCGACGCTGGAATGATGCGTGCCACTCCTCCAAAAAACTCCACCATATCTTTGTAGCTCACCCAGTAAGGGGCAGGGATAATCACCTCATCACCAGGATTAAGCAGCGCAATTAAAATGTTGGCGACCGATTGTTTTGCACCAGTGGAGACCACAATTTGAGAAAACGTATAATCCAGTTGGTTGTCTCGCTTCAATTTTTCACAAATGGCCTCACGCAAATCTTTAAATCCTGCTACTGGTGAATAGAAATTAAAATTTTGATCGATCGCCGCCCGTCCGGCCTCTTTGATAAAATCAGGAATAAAAAAATCCGGCTCCCCAATAGAAAGATTAATCACCGCCACCCCTTGCTCTTTTAAGGATTGCGCTTTTTTCCCCATGGCAAGAGTTTCACTTTCCTTTAGCTCTTGAACTCGCTTAGATAATTCTAGCATTTTCTTTATCCTCTCAATTCCCGACGTAGAATTTTTCCGACATTGGTTTTTGGTAGCTCAGCTCTAAATTCAATAAATTTAGGAATTTTATATCCCGTGAAATTTTCTTTGCAAAAGGCGAGCACTTCATTTTCATTGAGGGTCTTATCTTTTTTCACAATAAATAACTTAACAACCTCGCCACTTCTTGGATCAGAAACACCCACGGCGGCCACTTCTAAAATCTTAGGATGCTTTGCTAACACATCTTCTAACTCGTTGGGGTAAACATTAAATCCGGAAACTAAAATCATATCTTTTTTACGATCCACAATTCTACAAAATCCCTCAGGAGTCATGATCCCCAAATCGCCCGAGCGAAAATATCCATCAATGGTCATAACGAGTGCTGTTTCTTCCGGCTTATTCCAATAACCTTGCATCACTTGCGGGCCACGAATACAAATTTCTCCCACCTCACCGAAGGGCAAATCTTTGCCCTGCTCGTCCTTGATACTCACATCCGTCGACGGGATAGGAAGACCAATAAATCCATTAAACTCTTTCATCGACATAGGATTGATACACGCGGCCGGAGATGTTTCTGTTAATCCGTAAGCTTCCACCAAAGGCTTGCCCGTAATTTTTTTCCACTCTTCGGCCACAGCACGCTGCACCGCCATTCCTCCACCCAAAGTCATCCTGAGCGAAGAAAAATCTAATTTCGCAAAGGCCTTGTTGTGAACTAATCCATTAAACAAAGTATTCACTCCCGTGAAGGCCGTAAATTTCCATTTCTTCAATTCATTCACAAAACCTTTCATGTCTCTGGGATTGGTAATTAAAATATTTTGCGCACCAATAGAAGAAAAAATGAGGCAATTCGCTGTCAAAGAAAAAATATGATAGAGCGGAAGCGGAGTAATAATGATCTCCTTGCCTTCCGTAATAAAATTACCTAGCCACGCTTTTGCCTGTAAGACATTGGCAATAATATTTCGGTGAGTAAGAATTGCACCCTTCGCGACCCCAGTAGTTCCTCCTGTATATTGCAGAAATGCAGTATCACCATGGGACGATTTTACTGGTGTAAATTTATTTTCATCGGCCTCCATCAATAATTCCGTCCAAGTGATGGATCCAAAAATTCGGTAATCAGGGACCATTTTTTTCACATATTTTAGTGCAAAATTAATCAACAGTGATTTGGGAAAACCAAGCTGATCGCCAATTCCCGTCACGACCACATGTTTTATGGTCGTATTATTGATAACCTTCTCTAAAATGTGAGCGGAGTTAGCATAAATAAAAATGGCCTTGGCACCCGAATCAATCAATTGATGCTCAAGCTCCCGTGCCGTATAAAGTGGATTCACATTCACCACGACGTATCCCGCTCTAAGTAGTGCAAACAACACAATAGGATATTGAAGGACGTTGGGCATCATAATCGCAACTCGGTCACCCTTGGTTAACCCCCACTCATTTTGGATCATGCTGGCCACTTTTTTGGTGAGGACATCAAGTTCACTATAGCTTAGCGTTTTTCCAAAATTAGTAAAGGCCGGGTACTGAGCGAATTTGGTAAAGGATTTTTCAAAAATCTCCCCAATATTTTCATACTCGTTGAGATCAATGGTTGCGGCCACTCCTTGATCGTAATTTTTAATCCAAGGTTTTGATGGCCTTGAAGTTTGAGTTTGTGGATTTTCCGTTGAATCAAAATTAGTCATAATTCCTTCTTTCTTTCATTTTGATGCCATTCATTTATGTCGAGTAAATAGACAGCATTGTAAAAAATTTATCATTTTTAGACTTCAATTATCCCGCAACTACTTCATATTTCATCCAAAGGCACATTCTATCGGCCGGCACGAATATTGAATAGATTGAAAGTAGTCACTTTATCTTTTCGAGGTAGTTAACTATGAACTCACTTAATAAATTTACGGGAATCCTATTCTTGATACAACTTTTTATGATGGAGGCAAATTCCCAAACAGCACCAACCTTTCATTGCAAAACGGCCAATCAAGAGTACCAATTTGTCGTTGGGCAAAATTTTGTGAAACTCTTCCCACAAAATGGTAGCGGGGACGAATCGGCAAAAATAAAAAATCGAAAAATAGCCTCGCTTAAAAATAATCTTAAAACTGTTCATGAAAATGTGAATAATAACTGGAGTAAGCTTTTTTACCACAAAGGCCTGCAAGCTAAGATTCATATCGCTAATATAAAATCTCCGTCTGACATAAACGATTATTTCTCTCTAGTATCTCCCGAAGGTCACAAAATGACTTACGGATTAGAGTGTCTCGCTCTGTCTGAGAAATAAAAATAAATTATTTTGTCTTTATTGAAGTTTATTCCTCACTCGACTCGATCATCCGTTGTCTCTTCTCCCCATTGCCGCTACAATTAGACATAAAAGGATCGAGATGGATAAAATAACCGAGTCTCTTGGTCAGCTAAACCCACACATTTTGTCCGACAAAAAAATCTGGTCTGTTGGCGGCGGTAAAGGTGGAGTTGGCAAAAGTTTAATGGCAGCGAATACTGCGATTTCGCTTGCGCAAAAAGGCCATAAGGTTGTTGCTATCGATTTAGATCTCGGTGGGGCCAATCTACATACCTGCTTAGGGGTGGGCGTTCCTTCAAAAACATTATCTGACTATATTACGGGAAAAATTTTAGACTTAAACGAACTTGTTGTTCCGACTCCTATTCCTAATTTAGGACTCATCAGCGGTGCACAAGACGAATTAGGAATGGCCAATTTAAGAAACATGCAAAAAAATAAATTATTAGCGGCGCTCAATAAACTGAATGCGGAATATATTATTTTGGATTTAGGTGCAGGAACGACTCACAACACCCTAGATTTTTTTATTGCTGCCAACAAAGGATTGTTAGTCGTTCTCCCTGAACCAACGTCCATTGAAAATACATATCGTTTTATCAAATCCGTATTTTTTCGAAGATTAAAAGTGATTGAAGATTTCTTAGAAATCCAACCACTCATTCAACAGGCCATGAATTCTAGGCCGCAAGGACAAATGTTTTTGCCCTCAGATTTAGTAAAAAAAGTGACAGAATTGAATCCTGCTCTGGGACAAAAATTACAAACCGAAATCAGTAAATTTAAATTTTATTTAATCATGAATCAAGTTCGAACTCCGCAAGATGTGGAAATAGGAAACTCCATTAAGAATGTGGCGAAAAAATATTTTGGTGTTGATATCTATTATATTGGCCACCTAGAATATGACGCTTCTGTCTGGCAAAGTATCAAACGAAGAAAACCGGTCACCATCGAATACCCCAATTCACCGCTCGTCATCAGTTTTAAGAAAATTGTGGCAAAATTGATGGATGGCCCAATGGAGAACTATGGAAACCAAAAATTATTATGAAGTCTTAGACATTCCGACGAATTGCCCGCAAGCAAAAATTGCGCAAGCTTATCAAAGTGCATTGATTGCCTACAGTGAAGACAGCCTGGCGATTTATTCTTTGATGTCCTCTGATGAATGTAAAGACATCAGAAATTTAATTGAAGAGGCGTATTCGATTTTGGGTGATCCCGATAAGCGCAAAGAATACGACCGCACCAGAGGACTAAACCTTGGCAACAACGGTCAGTATGATGGATCAGAAAATGGCAACAACAATGAAAGTAAAAAATTGCCAAGCTTTGATTTCGCGGAAAATAATACGGTCGAAGTAACTTCCGTTTTCAATTCCTCTACGGTTACTTCTCCTAAGGGCATTAACTCGATTAAGAAAAATAGTGAAGTTAATTTAGATGAAGCAAAAAGAAAATTTACCCTAGATTACGAATTGAATGAAGAATTTGAAAATAAAATTCAAAATTCCACTGAATTTTCTGGGCCATTTTTAAAAGAAATTAGGGAGTATAAAGAAGTTACAATTGAGCGCCTCGCAGAAATGACGAGGATTATGAAAACTTATATTTTGCATATCGAACAAGAAGAATTTTCCAAGCTACCTGCTAGCGCTTATATTCGCGGTTTCATTTTTCAATACGCCAAACATCTCAAACTTAATCCTGATCTTGTCTGCCAATCCTACTTAGGAAGAGTCAAGCGAGCGCGCAATGAACCCCTTTCTATGGCCCCATGAATATTGCCGATCAAGAAATTTTTGAACTCACCATCTCCATAGAAGATTTAAATTTAAGGCGATTAGATGTTCTCCTTGCTTCGAAAATTGAAAAATTATCCCGCAGCTCCATTCAAAAACTTTTTGAATTAGATCTCATTAGCGATTCGCAAGAAAATATTTTACCGCAAAATAAAATTCCTGCCATTGGAACTGTGGTTCGCGTGCTCATTCCTCCTCCGGCGGATTCGGAATTATTGCCGGCCAATATTCCGCTCACCATTTTTTATGAAGATGAACATTTAATCATTTTATTAAAACCGCAAGGAATGGTGGCCCATCCCGCTCCTGGAAAGTGGAAAGATACTTTAGTGAACGCACTTCTCTATCATTGCGCGGGAGATCTAGCAGGTATAGGCCATACCAAGCGGCCGGGCATTGTTCACCGGCTAGATAAAGGAACGTCTGGGGTGATGGTGGCCGCCAAATCGGCCGTCGCTCATGAAAAATTAGTGGATATGTTTAAGGCCCACAACTTAACTCGCCAGTATGAGGCCTTAGTAGTGGGGGCACTACCAAAGCAGAGTGGAGAGCTCGAAAGCATGATAGCAAGAAGCGCGATTGACCGAAAAAAAATGACTTCAAAAACGAAACAAGGAAAAATGGCCAAAACAAAATTTCAGTTATTAAAAAGTTTTCAACATAACTTTCATCACATGGAATTTCAGCTCTACACTGGAAGAACTCATCAAATTAGAGTCCACTGCTCTGAATTGCTCAAGACCCCCATTCTCAACGACCCAACATACGCCAACATCAAGAGGCAAAAAGAAATCTTAAAAGAAATCATCCCTCACGATTCCTTCTTTGCTACCCCTCATCCTTTCTTGCACGCTAAGCTCCTCTCCTTTAAACATCCCATCACTCAAGCCGATTTAACTTTTAGCTCTCCTCCACCTGAAAATTGGAAAATTCCCCTATCTTTGATCTACTCATAGTCATCGATTTCCTAGATAATCATGAAATGCAGAATTTTTTCTATGAACAAAAATTGCCCGTAGGTCGATTTGCGACTAACAAAGAATTATTGGCCAATGCTTATCGGTTAAATCAAGTTCATGGAAATATTTTGCGTCCGATCACTGATGCAACGAGAGCGCCACTTCCGCTTCAAGAGGGCGATGGTTGGTGGTGGAAGTGGAAAGAAGTCAATTTGCAAACTCAAATTCCCTGCATCATTACGGCTGACTGTCTTCCCATCGTGGTGCTAGGAAAATTGGGCGGCATTTTTGTGCATGCAGGTTGGCGTGGCGTACAAAAGCAAATAGTCATTCCACCCATCTTAAAAGAGCTCGACCCCTATTTTGCCTTTATTGGGCCAAGTATTCAAAAACGAAACTTTCAGGTGACCAAAGAATTTTATGAACACTTTCCCAATTCTAAAAATTTTTCAACAACAAACGGTATTATCAACTTCGATTTACAACAAGAAATTAAAGATCAAATGAAAAATATTTTTCCTTTAGTTACCGTGCACGACTCTCAGATTTGCACTTTTGAAGATAAAAATTTTCATAGCTTTAGGAGAGAAAAAGTAGCTTGCCGAAATTATCATTATTATTTAGTAGATAAACTAACAAAGGATCAGTCATGATGAATGCGAATGAAAAAAGAACTCTAACCACCGGGGGATTTTCCGTCCCACTGGCCATTTTTATGGTCATCGCTCTCGTCGCTTCCGTTACTTCCATCTATTTATCCATTCACTATTATGAAATCCGGTATCCTTCAGGACTTAAGGAAGCGGCAAGTTCCATCTGTAATCTTTCTAGTTTTTTTAATTGTGATGGTGCGGCTTTTTCAAAGATCGCCGACTTTCAAGGAATTCCCCTCGGAGCTTTGGGTTCTGTATTGAGCGTTTTCTTTTTCTTTTCAGCACTTTTTCCAAGCGAGAACTGGGAACAAACAAACAAGTCCCTCTCACTCATTAATTTACTTGGTTGTATTGCCCTCTTTTTTTACTCAATCATCGTATTGAAGTCCCTTTGTCCTTTATGCACGCTCTACTACGTTTGCTCTCTCGGATTCGTCATCATGTACGCCAAGTTCAACAATGGGCCATGGTTTTCTTTTAAGCTTGTACCCACCATCGTTTCAGCTTTGATACTCGCCTTTATAGCGACTTGCTTTTATAAATACACCCACGGACTTAATGATAAGCAAACTGTAATTTCTAAAAAAATTATTAATGAATATATGTCCCTTCCAAAATTAGAGCCTCTAAAATTTGAGTCTCCTTATTATCTCTCCGAATTAGTTTCAGACCCAAGCGCCAAAGTAAAAATTAGTATCTTTAGCGACTTTCAGTGTCCCCACTGTAAGCGAGTGGCCAAAGAAATGGACCTCATCATAAGACGTTTCAAAAATCAAATCGCGATTAACTACTATTTTTTTCCGCTGGATTCTGCCTGTAATCCTCAGATTAATTCGGCGATGCATCCTTTTGCCTGTCGAGCTGCGATGATCGCTGCATGTGATCCCAAGAAATTTGCTACCCTCCATGACGAAATTTTCAAATACCAAGATACTTTATCCGAGGATTTTCTAAGTGAATTGGCACAAAAAAATGGCGTCAAAGACTGTGCAGATAAAAAAGAGTCCTACCCCTTTGTAGAAAAAACCATTCAGCAAGGTGTTGCCTATAATATTGAATCAACCCCCACGATGGTGATTAACGGAGTAAAAATTGAAGGGGCCATTCCTCCCATTCATTTGATTTCTCTCATTGAAGATTTATTGACTAAATAGAAAATAGTATAAAAGACAACATGGCGAACTTAATTGATACTCACTGCCACCTAGATTATTTAAAACCCGAGGAACTATCTCACGTTTTGAGTGGTCTAGAGGGCAGTGATGTAAAATCAGTGATTACCATTGGCGTCTCTCTTGATAATCAAAAAATAATTTCAGAGATTGCCCACATCGATCCCCGGATTTATTTTACCCAAGGACTTCATCCGCATCACGCATCCGATTTTAATGACGATTTTCTAAGCGAAATAAAAACGAGAGTGGAAAATCCTAAATGCGTGGCCATCGGAGAAATTGGCCTAGACTATTATTATCTTAAGTCGACAAAAGAAGAACAACGTTTCGCTTTTGAAGCGCAACTACAATTTGCCATCGATCATAATATGCCCATTTGCATTCATACGCGAGACGCCGAAGATGACACCATCGCCGTGCTGAATCAATTTAAAGATAAACTAGCAGGAAAAATTCTCATACACTCTTTTACAGGCACTGAAAAATTGTCCAATTTCATATTACAGAATGATTATTTTTTAAGTGTGAATGGAATCATCACGTTTAAGAACGCCAAAAACATCACTGACATTATTAAAAATTTTCCGCTTGAAAATATTTTACTTGAAACAGACTCTCCCTACTTGGCGCCCATGCCCCACCGTGGAAAAACTAATACTTCCCTCTTCTTGCAACATGTGGCCGATGGCCTATCGAAAATCAAAGAAATGGATCGTGAAATTATTGCAGATCAAGTACAAAAAAATACTTACAAGTTTTTTCCAAAAATTCAAAATCAGTAAACTCTTTATTTACTGATTTTGATTCCACCTAACAGATCCCCTAAATTTTGCTTTAATTCTTGCTTGGCGAAATTTTTTTCCTTCGTTGGGGACGATGTTTGTGAGGAAGTAGGAGGCGAAGCAGGCAAATTTTCCTCCTCAATAAACTGATCATAAAAGGGAAGTTCCGCCTTATATATCATGCGATCTAAATGCTTGATGTATCCTGTCCAATTTCCGGAACTATTATCTAGCCGCTTGCACATTTCAAAGGCATTCATTTTAGAATCCATCATATCAATGATGTGCACCAAATAGGCTTCCGATGTTGATGGCAGCTTAGGGGATCCGTACTCAAATTCGCCGTGATGGGAAACTAAAATATGTTTTAAATGAATTTTCATCGCATAAGGAAATCCTCTGATTCGATAAGAAAATCGATCGACAATTTCTACACCCTTGACCAAATGTCCAATTAATTTTCCTTCTTCCGTATAATCTACATTCGCGCCATCACTCAATTCATAAATTTTACAAATGTCGTGCAAAATATTTCCGGCGATCACATAATTTCGATTCACGCCATAATGCCTAGATAGCTGCTCTCCCAAAATGGTGCTAGATAAAATGTGCTCCAATAATCCGCTCTGATAGGCATGGTGCACGCTCTTGCCTGCTTGCCACAATTTCAAACGCCGTGCAATTTCCTCATCGCCCAAAACATTTTGCAAAAGCGCCTTGAGATAAACATCTTCCATAGAATCAACAATACTTAGTAATTCCTGAAACATTTTTTCTGGATCTTGCCTAGATTTCAAAATGAAATCTTCCGGATTTATTGATGACTGAGGGACTTTCTCAAGGCCCGTAATATTAATTTGTCTTCGCCCTTGAAAAAAATTCACCTTGCCTGAACATTTTACATAATCTCCCCGATCAACGACTTTCATGATTTCCTCTGCGTGATTCCAGACTCTCCCCTCCACATCGCCCGTGGCATCCGCGAGCACGATGTTGAGATATTTTTTTCCATCTTTAGACTCTTGCAGAGTGATCACTTTCAATAAGTAAACATCAACGACGTTATCTTTGGGTTTTAAATCTTGAACATTTAATCGATTGGTCACAAAGCTTCCCACCTTAAATTAATCTTATGAACATTCTACCCTATAAAATAGGAAACAACCATTTACCAAAGCCCTTGTCATCGACTATTATAAGCGCACAACATTTTTTATATTCTTTTTATTTTTTTATATTTAAAAATAGGAGTTACTCCATGGCCAAAATCCGAGTGGGATTAAATGGTATGGGCCGAATTGGCCGTACTTTACTTCGTGAATATTTAAAACATTACCAAAAGTCGGACACGGCCTTTGAAATTGTGGCCGTCAACAATCCTGGAGATCTTGAGACCTACCTTCATCTTCTAAAATATGATTCCGTTCACGGAAAAATACCTGGAGAACTCAAGATTTTGCCCTCGAATGATGGATTCCAGCTGGGAGGCCAATCCATTAAATTTTTTGTAAATCCCAATCCAAAAGAAATTCCTTGGAAAGAAGTTGGAGCACAAATAGTGATTGATGCTACGGGAAGATTTAAAGATATCGATTCCCTGAGTGGTCACTTAAATAATGACATCACTAAAAAAGTGATTATGTGCGCTCCCGGAAAAAAACTGCATGGAACTTTTGTTTATGGAATTAACCACCAGACTTTCGATCCCGCGAAACATCATGTGATTTCCAATGCTAGTTGCACTACCAATTGTTTAGCGCCAGTTGCTCAAATTCTCGACGAAGCGCTCGGGATCGAGAATGGTTTTATGACCACGGTTCATGCTTATACCAATGATCAAAATTTACTAGATAACTCCCACGATGATTTGCGCCGTGCTCGCGCCGCTAGTCTTTCCATGATTCCCACGTCCACAGGTGCGGCCAAGGCGATTGGTGAAGTGCTGCCTTCACTCGCAGGAAAATTGGATGGATTTTCTGTTCGCGTTCCGACACCTGATGTATCGATGGTCGACTTAACCGTCACTGTTCGTAAAAGTGCAACGAAACAAGAAATTAATGAACTCTTTCGCGTCGCTTCAGAAACGAAACTAAAAGGTATTTTAAAATTTACCACTGAAGAACTCGTCTCCATTGATTACTTAGGGACAAGAGAATCTGCCGTTTTTGATAGTACTCTCACGAATGTGATTGGAAAAACCGTTAAGGTGATTGCATGGTATGACAATGAAGTAGGATTCTCTAACCGCGTGCTCGACCTCGCATCCCATGTGGGAGCAACGACATGGCGATAAAATGGATCGATGAAATTCAAGGAACTGGAAAAAAAATTTTACTGCGCCTTGATCTCAATGTGCCGTTAGAAAAACGAAACGATAAATGGGAAATTACTGACACCACTCGCATTGATTTATCACTCCCGACTGTCCGATTTATTTTGGAGCAAAATCCCTCCAAGTTAATTATTATGAGTCACCTAGGCCGTCCCAAAGGAAAAATTGATCCACAATATTCTTTGGAACCGGTGGCCACTTATTTAGCTGAAAAACTTCATGAAGAAATTACGTTAACGGAAACTTGCTTAGATGCAGGAATTCAAACGCTGCTTCACTTAAGTAGACCGCGCATCATCATGCTAGAAAACTTGCGCTTTCACAGCGAAGAAGAAAAAAATGATAACGTCTTTGCCGCGCAGCTAGCGAAGTACGGTGATCTTTACGTTAACGATGCTTTTGGTGTTTCTCACCGCGAGCATGCCTCTGTTTATCAAATTATTTCACATTTTAAAAATAAGGCCTACGGCGGATTTTTATTAAAAAAAGAAATCCAATCTTTTGCTAAAATCTTAGAGCGTCCTGATCGTCCTATGATAGCGCTCTTGGGCGGTGCAAAAGTTTCTGACAAGGTGAAGTGTATTGAAAAATTACTTCCACTTGTGGACAACATTTTGCTGGGCGGCGCGATGGCGTATCCTTTTTTGGCATCTAAAGGTTTGAGTGTCGGAAAATCTCTTTGCAGTAAAGAAGATCAGGCGCTCGCTACGATTTTACTAAGACAAGATAAGGGCCAAAAAATTCTTCTTCCCCTCGACCACGTAGGAGCGACTAATCCGGATGCCAAGGAATCCGAAATCATCACCACTAAAGATGCCCATGTTCCTGCTAATATAGCGGCCTTTGATATTGGGCCTGCGACGATCCAACTTTACGTTTCAAAATTGAAACTCGCTCGCACGATTTTTTGGAACGGCCCCATGGGATTTTTTGAAAAACCGCTTTTCGCCCAAGGAACAAAATCACTAGCGCTAGCTATGTCTGAGATGCAAAATTCGTTTCGCGTCGTGGGCGGAGGTGATTCTGTGGCCGCGGTTCAGCAATTTCATCTGGCCGATAAATTTTCTCACGTTTCCTCCGGTGGAGGCGCGAGCTTAGAGTACATTGAAGAAGGTGACTTGCCGGGGATTAAGGCGCTTAAGTTTGGAGTTAACTAATTTATAGGAATTCACGTGAGTAAAAAATTTTTTATTGGTGCTAACTGGAAGCTAAATTTAACGAAAGAAGATATCGCCCCGTTCTTCTCTCAGTTGGGCCCATGTGCATCAAACAACTCGACTCTCATTATTTTTCCGCAAATGCCTCTCCTATCAGAGGTAGGCCGCTTCCACGAAACCCACCACATTGAAATGGGTTCGCAAAATTCTTCGGCCACCGCTCAAGGTGCCTTCACAGGAGAATCATCTCCCAAAACGCTCAAGAGCATAGGAGCTTCCTGGACACTTGTTGGACATAGCGAGCGACGATCTATCTTTGGCGACACAGACGAGAGTTGCAAAAAAAAATTTGAATTAGCTTTGGATGGCGTACTCAACCCCATCCTCTGTGTTGGCGAAGAAAAAAAAATTCGCGAACAGGGATTTGAAGCGGTTAAAAAATTTCTTGAAGGGCAACTAAATCCACTCGCTGAAATTTTAAACACTCATCCTTTTTTTCAAGGAAAAGTTAACGCCCCCTTAGTTGTCGCCTATGAACCCGTTTGGGCAATTGGAACGGGACTTACTCCCACGCTCCCAGAAATTGAAGAAACCTTGTCTTGGATTCGGTCATTTATATCTTCTAAAATGACAACGCCCGAGACGGTTGAGCTATTTCTCATGTATGGCGGCAGTGTGAACCGCGAGAATAGTAAGGATTTTTTAAGTTTGCCCTCTTGCCACGGACTGCTTATAGGCGGTGCCAGTTTAAAGGCCCTGGATTTAAGAGAAATTTTTCACACCTCAACCCTACTTTCTGGCCACTAAATAGAAACTTTGTTAGTCTTACATCTTCATCATAAAAAATAAGGCATAAAATATGATCGCTATTTTAACTATTATTCATTACATCGTGGCCGTCCTTTTAATTTTGGTTGTTTTACTTCAATTTGGTAAAGGTGCTGAAACGGGCGCTTTCTCCAGCGCTTCTTCTGGATCGCAAAATATTTTTAGTAGTTCATCTAAGGGAAATTTTCTTACGCAAACAACTACTGTCTTAGCGGTGATGTTTTTCCTCTCCACAACAATATTGACAGTCACAAAATCAAAAAATAATCACCAATCGATCCTTGATGGCGAAGGCCCAAATATTAAACTTTCAGGAAAAGAAGACGTGAAGGCAGCAGCTCCAGTGGCCGGAACACCAATCGCTGGAACACCAGTTGCAACTCCAAGTGCGAGCGCAAGCGCAGCCACCACTAAGTAGGGTTGACCATTGACCACGTATCCCACGCTTCTTTCTCCCCAAGAAAAAGATCTGATTCAAAAAGAATTTAGCCATATCAGTTCCACTTTTTTTAATACCGCCTACTTTGGCCCAAGCCCTTACCGGGCCAAGCAAAAATTGCAAAATGCCCTCTTTAAAGAATTAGACCCTTCCTTTTTTCAGTATCATTCCTGGACAAATATTGCTGATCGCATGCGAAAAAAACTGTCCCTCTTGATTGGACTCCCTGAAGATAATATTTCCTTAGGCAGCTCAAGTGGCGACACTGTTTCCCATCTTGCTCACTTTTTTCCTCTCAAAAAAGAGGACAGAGTTTGCGCGCTTCAAGGGGACTACCCTTCCCTCATTTTGCCGTGGATGGTGGCCAAAGAAAAAAGAGAATTTGATTTTACACTGCTTCCTGGTGTTCATCAGGCCATCGACGGGGACTGGCTTGCAAAAAATCTACCAACTCCCACCCGAATTTTTTGTATTAGTTATGTGCAATTTGATTCCGGAAGAAAGATTAATTTAAAGAGCGTCATTGAATACTGTAAAAAAGAAAATATTTTTTTAGTTGTTGATGTTACTCAAGGACTTGGCGGACTTAGTTTGCCACCTGAGGCCAAAGAAATTGATATGATGGTTTGCTCTGTCTATAAGTGGATGCTTGGCCCTTATGGTGAGTCTTTTGCTTACTACTCGCCCAAGGCGCTACAAATTCTTCCGCGCGCAACCGGCAATTGGCTGGCCAGTAAAAATTCCCGGGATGTGAGAAATTTAATTGATTACACAACGGAAATGCTACCTGGCGCGAGAAAGTTTGATCGCGGTCAAGCTCCAAACATGCTCACTAACGCTTGCTTGGATGCCAGCATTGAAGTCCTTAGCGAACTGACACTTGCAAAGATTGAAGTTTACAATCAAAATTTAAAAAATTATTTTTTAGATCACTATCCCAAAAATAAATTTGAACTTATCACGCCTAACGATAGAAATTTTCAAGGAAATATTTTATCACTCCGTGGCATACACACCGATCCGGTTACACTCGAAGATGAACTCAAGCACAACAATATTGATGTTTCTGTTCGCGAAGGAAAACTTCGCTTATCGTTTCATTTATTCAACACCGTAGAACAAGTGAATCAACTCATTCGCTCTCTCGACATCTAATTAATGCGTATGAGGGGTGATAAAAACGAGGCCCCGTGAGCAATGCAAACCGATCTCTCCTATCTGAGAAAATTCAAAACGCCGCGAAATTATTTTTTAAATCCAGGGAAGATTACGAAGAAAAACTGCTTAAAGAACAGCAGCAACTAGTTTCCTTTCAGCAAAAGATTCATCAAAACAAACTAAAAATTATCTTAGTTTTCGAGGGCCCTGATGCAGCAGGAAAAGGGGGGGCCATTAAACGGCTAACTCAACACCTTGACCCCCGGGGTGTCAGTGCTTATTCCATAGGAAAGCCGACCGACATCGAGATTGAGCAAAACTACTGGCAAAGATTTTTTTTAAATTTTCCGGCCGCAGGAAATATTTCTATTTTTGATCGCAGCTGGTACGGGCGCGTCCTTGTAGAGCGGGTAGAAAAATTGACTCCCAAAAAAGATTGGATGCGCGCCTACGACGAAATCAATCAAATTGAAAAAATGCTCCACAGTGATGGAGTTATTATCATGAAATTTTTATTGGACATTACTCACCCTGAGCAAAAGAATCGTTTTACCGAAAGAGAAAAAGATCCCTTTAAGTATTGGAAGCTAACAGAAGAAGACTGGCGCAATCGCAAGAATTGGCAACATTATTACAAAGCTTTTTGCGACATGATTAGCAAAACTAATACCAAACACGGTCCCTGGGAAATTATTGCGGCCAACAGCAAATGGTTTGCGCGAGTAAAAATTTTGAAATTACTTAATAAAAAACTCTCTAGCTTAGGCTGATTTTTTTCTAGAGTTTATTGGCGACCTCGAATGTTCTTCTTCCCGGAAGTGAACTTTTCCAAGGACGGATTTTTTTTCTAGTATAGGAGCATCTTTTGCATCCCAGGGTTTTAGCCCTAGAACATTGAAGGGTGTGCTTGGATCGAAATTCCCATCGAGTGTTTGACTAAGATTAGCATTTTTAAAATTAACTGGCTTAGATGCAAAATTTGCGTAGCGCTGAAATAATTGAGGATCAATTTTTTTCCCAACCAAGGTATACATGATTTCTAGTGCCTTCTCGGTGGTCATCGCTTCATTATAGGAACGCTTCGTCGTTAGTGCATCAAAGATGTCGGCGAGCATACAAATTTTAGCACGCTCATTTATTTTTTCATTCTTGAGTCCTAGCGGATAACCTTTCCCGTCATAATTTTCGTGATGCTGATACATCACTTCCATCACCGTATTCCAATCGACCTCTTTTCCTAACATGGGAATAAGTTTCGTAAAAATTTCTTTGCCTTTGGTAGGGTGAGTTTGAATGATTTTAAATTCCTCGCTACTTAAATCACCCGGCTTGTTGATCACTGCGGTGCTCACAAATAATTTTCCAAGATCATGAAGCAAACCGCTTAGGCCCGTAAGGACAAGTTCACGTTTATCAATGAACGGATAGAGATGCTTATAGAAGGCAATGCTGTACATACTTACATTGAGTGAGTGATCGAAGGTGTAGTGATCATGAAAACTAAGCTGAGTGATGAGATTTTTAATATCATCGAGAGATTTAGAAGTTTCTACCACATCTACTAAGTGGGTGACCATTTGTCCGCAGTCATCAACTAATTGAGCAAGTAATTTGGGATCATTTTCACTATTACTCATGCTCGAGAAGTGCTGCCCCACATTTTGCTGAATGAGCCCCACGCCCTGGGCCGTGGTTAACTTTTTGCTCTTCATGGCAAGGTCTAAAAACTTGTGACGATCTTCTTCAAGTAAATACAACTGAGAATATTTTTTTACAAACGAGCTTATCTGATCTCTGGAAAGCGAGGTACCTGGAGCGACCACTTTTACAAAATGAGTCACTTTTGAAACGGAGGAATTGATAAAGATGGGAAATTCCAACGAGTAATCTTCGGGCAAATAATCCGCATTGATACTAAAATAATTTTCCATATGTTCGTATCGTATTTTTTTTAAAAAAAATTAATTTTTCAAATAATCTTAGCAACTTCTCTTTAATCGTAAATTCGAATTGGTGAGGCCCTGGCGCCATTCTGCCTATCTTTTTGGTCATTATGGATTCTCTCATAAAGTTACAACTAATTGATTTGATTTACAATATTCAAGTATAAAAAAACAAAGATGCGATAGGCATTATCATTTGGTTAACGATCACAACGGGAGGTAACATGAGTACGTATCAATTTTTAAGAAAAATCTGTAAAAAAGTTTCGTTCATGGGAGTTGCACTTGGTGTTTCTGTGCCAGTTTTTGGCTCGCCTTTGTTTAAAGATTTATTGGTAGTTGAAGGAAATAAAATTACGCAAAAAGCTAATATCAAGAAAGATTCCAACGTTCAAAATCTTACTAAATACGAGTATCGTTTTTATGAAAATGCCGCATGGGATAATGGAGGAGTTATTGCTTCCCCCTTATTTCCTTATTACGTAGATCATCAGCTATCAGGTAACACAAGCAATGGAACTTTTATTCTCAACCTTTCAGTTGCTACAAATCTTTGGTCAAATTTTTACTTAAATCACAAAGACCTAGAAATTAAAAATGTTAGCGCTTCCATTGTTATGACCAATAATCCTGCAAATGATTATGATGTGGTAAATGTTTCAATGAAAAACGTATCTTCAAGCTGGGAAGTAGGAAGAACAAATAAACCAGCTCATTTAAAAGTTGGTAAAATTAAAGACGCAAAATTTACATTTACTAAAAGTATTTGTTATCAAATATACAACACTCAGAAAATTGTAGATACTGCTAAAATGTATCTAAAAATTAAAGCTAACTATAGTTTTTATGAAAATCTATTCAAAGAATTTAATGAATTCTTGACTGAGGCTAGTGGCGATCCATCCTTTCTTCGAAGATGCAAAACTTCTGGATATACAGCACCGGGATGCGCAGAATATCAAGCTTATAACCTAGAAATGAAAAAACTTACAGGATATGACTCTGGCTTTGATAGATTAGTGCTACCTACAATGGAACAAATAGATGTTTTTTTCAAAAAATCTGGCTGTGATCTAAACTAAGATTACTTATTCATCAACTGGCCTTAACAACAGTTCTGTTAAAAGTAAGTGTGCTTTAAGTTTTCACCTCATTCAAAGAGGCAAGAACTTAAAGCACACTTTCTTCATTGTGAAATCTGTTTAAATTATAAATAGTGCCATCACCACGCAGTTGTAAGTGTTGCGTCAAAAACATACAACACTCATTACTTTGATTTCCAAGTGGTCTTATACAGCTACTGCAAAAAATAAGGACTCTACAAAGTTAATTAAAAATCTGATAGACCTGTTATCGAAACGTTTTGCAAACTAAGTCTCTGCTTCAAAATTGATACTAACTCTGCAGTGAATTGCCAGCTGACCACATAATAATTGGAATTTGCCGCGAATGAAATTTTTCGAAATCTAATTTTGATACACAAGTTGGCTCTTTGAAAATTACTGCAACACTCATGAAAGCGAGGAGCGAACACCCTTTCATTGCATTATCCATGACACTGATCTCAAAACCAAGGAACTCTGGCAGTTAAACTCTGACATTAACCGTAGAAAAAAAAGAGAATGGAAAGATGCTTAAATTTTTATCTTTATTCATACCATTTATACCTTATGATTTTCGTGAAAATAAAATTTATCGCAAAGAAAACACAGTCACTAATTTCCTACTCATCCTTCTAATAACATTGTATCTATTATCACTCACTTTCCAAAATTTATATGTGTACGTTTTATATTACGCGCAATCTACAAATAATTCTTATATCCACATATTAAGTTTTATTGCATCAAATTTTTTCCACTTCGATTTTTTTCATATTTTATGGAATATTTATTTTTTCAGATTATTTGGATATCAAATAGAAGAAATGCTAGGGAAGAAGCAATTCCTATTATTTATTTTAGGATCATCTCTAGCCTCGAGTTTATTTTTTTATTTGGCCCATTTTTACTCTATCGTCTTCATACCAAGCATCGGTATCAGTGGTGTCGTTTCTGCTATGTTTGCCTCATTATCCCTTTCAAAAAAAGAAATAAATATCAAATATTTTTTTTGGGGAAAAGAACGACCTTTTCCGCTTGCACATTTTTTACCCTTTTTTGCCTAATTGATTTCGTCGGTATCTTCTCTGAAATTGCGATGGGAAGCGTTGCACATACAGCTCACCTTGGTGGCGCATTCTTCGGTCTTCTTTATTACATGTTCTGGGATCACCAATTATTTTCAACATTCAAAAAATGTCTCGCAATATTTGCATCGATCTTAACAACCATCATAATTTATCTATCCGGCATGCATTTAGGTATAGTGTCTTACCAAGAAGAGCAGATCATAAAATTGATTAGGGATTGCAACAAATACAATCAATGGCAATGCGACATCTTAAAGCTTCGCAAGATAGTATTTAAAGCTAATTTCGGTAATATTAAAAAATGCAAATACTTGAATCGCACTTTAGATGATCAAATTGATATCTGCTACATAATTGGAAGAGAATTTTTGAATTCCAAAGAATATGTCGATGCTATTCCCTTTCTGACAAAGGCCTGTGAATCTAAAGAAATCTGGGCATGTACTGACTTGAGTTTTGCTTACTCTCAATCTAAAAATTTTATGATGAGTAAGAAATACTCAAAAATTTCATGTGAATTAGGAGATGGGCTGGGATGTTATAATTTTGCATGCTCTCTTTGTAGAGATAAAAACCCCAGTGAAGCCATGACTTTCTTAGCGAGAGGGGCAAAAATTTACAAACTAACAAAGCAAATGGTTTCAGAAGATAAAGAGCTAGATTGTGTTCGAAGCCACCCAGAATATGACGAATTTTTTAAAACACTCTCCGAATAATAATCTAAGGATTCAACGATGAAACGCTCACTACTCAACAAACAGTATTTCTGTTTCAAAATTGATCATGACAATCAATCGAGATAAGGCAATTATTGTAACGACAAACTACTGATGCCCTTCTGCTAAGTGATCCAGACACATACAGCAATCATGATAATCACAGTAAACTTTCAGGGCGCGGCCTTAATTTTTATTAAAATGGTTTTTCAAAATAAAGCCACTTCCTTAAGCACTAATCTGTAAAACTCTATATTAGCTATCATCGAAACATATTCATTAATTAATTTTTCATTATTATTTTTACTATTTAGCTGATCCAATACTTCATGATCATCTACAAGAACAATCAAGCCCATAATTTCTAAATTAATTTTCACACTGTATAGCCATAAAGAAATCACTTTAACTACACTCGGTTCCAGTACCAAACTTTTAAGATAAGCAGGACTAATTGGTAGAGTCGCTATTGCTGATGCGACAACTGCTAACTGAAAATTTCTTCGTTTCATTTGGGCCAACAAAATCGATTCATGTGTAAACAAAGATTTCTTTCCTGACAATGAACCGCAATCATCTCCTAATTGTAAAAGAAGCTCGTAATCTAAATATTGTTGAGTGATCTCTCTCCAAATGCCTGTTGTGCCTGTTTGCATTCGATCAATCACCATTGATTTTGTTCCAAGATCTTTTAATTTTGTAATCTCAACAGAACATCCATGAAAAGAAAATATTCGAGTATTTGATGATGCATGATTCTGATTCTGATTCTGATTCTGATTCTGTGCGATCGACAATGTAGAATAGAAAATAATGAAACAAGAAAATAAATATTTTTTTTGTCCCATATAAAACCTTCTCAATTCAGCATGCAATATTATTAATTAACCTAACACATCTAAAGTCACCCCCAAGTTCGTTTACCAAAAAATTACACGGTGTCTAAAGATTGGATAACAAATATCGAGTCAAAATATATACCTTCCATTTTTTTCATGATTTTTTTTAATTTTAAAATAATTTTTTATTGAAAAAAAAAGAACGATGCCACTACGTTCATTAAAAATCTCATAAAGCTTGGCAGGTGGGATTTTTTTCGAAATCTATTTTTTTTTATGATGGCTCTATAAAATTGACGCAACACTAATAACAACGGGGTGCTGGCACCCCGCTGCCCCGTTGGTTACGCTGGTTCAAAACTCAAACTAAAACGGAATCTCATCGGCCGCGAATTGATCGCCGCCGCCCATATTAGAATTACTTAATTTATCAAAATCATCGACCGAAGGTGATTGAGATCCTGATGACGTTTGCGCACTTGAAGAACCAAATTTATTGCCACCAAAACTTGAGCCTGATGATCCCATGGAAGCACCACTGGAGGCGGAATTCGAGGCCGCTCCGCCATCTTTACTTCCAAGAAATTGAACTGTGTTAGCTACAATTTCCGTTGTGTATTTTTTTTGTCCTTCCTTATCATCCCAACTTCTCGTCTGAAGTTTGCCTTCCACGTAGGCCTGTCGCCCCTTCGCCAAATATTGATTGCAAGTTTCAGCAAGTTTCCCCCACACCACAATGCGGTGCCACTCAGTCTTTTCTTGCTTCTGTCCTTGCTTATCCATCCAGTTTTCACTCGTGGCTAAAGAAAATTGGCAAACGGCCGCGCCCCCGGGAGTATTTTTCAACTCTGGGTCTTGTCCTAAACGTCCTACTAAAATCACTTTGTTAACACTCATTTAGTAACTCCTTTTCTTTTTCATTTTACAAAAATTTTTTGATCGAACTTTATTTGATCGACACTTGGTTCGGCCACTGCATTCTCTTTTGAAAAATTCGCCCTATTCAAGCGCCTAATATCAATATCTCATCATGCCTTTGATGGGAAAAAGTGAGAAGCAATAAATGATGAAAATGTATGACTGTGAGGGATAAGACTAAGATTTTTGCGATTTCATTTCTAGTTTCTTTGCGTCAACTGTTTTTTGAATCATGGTTTTGGCCAATCGCCAGTTCTTTCTGTACCAAATGGGATCAAAGCCACAATGAGGACACTTCACTT
>JARXAH010000076.1 GCA_029865945.1 Bacteriovoracaceae bacterium
TTCATCGCAACTTGAGGAGCGAATGCAAATTGCCCATCAGGCGATATGTTATCGTTTAAGTTCGATGGATGATCCCAACTTGCTCCATTAAAGTAGGAATAAAAAATTTGTTCACTTGCTCCATCAGCTTGCTCCCAAGTAATGACAATTTTTCCATTACTATTCATCGCAACTTGAGGGGATCTTGCAGCTTGCCCATTGGGAGAAATGTTGTCACTTAAATTAGAGGGATGATCCCAACTAATGCCATCAAAGTAGGAATAAAAAATTTGAAGATTTGCCCCATCAGACTGCTCCCAAGTTATTAAAATTTTCCCATTTGTATTCATAGCAACTTGAGGTGCGTGTGCAGATTGCACATCAGGCGATATGTTGTCGGTTAAGCTCGAGGGATGATCCCAACTTACCCCGTCAAAATAAGAATAAAAAATTTGGTAGCTAAACCCATCCGATTGCTCCCAACAAATTAAAATTTTTCCATCATTGTTCATTGCAATTTTTGAATAAAATGCATCTTGTCCATCGGGAGAAATATTGTCACTTAAACTGGTTGGATGAACCCAACTTGCTCCATTAAAGTAGGAATAAAAAATTTGTCCTTTTGAACCATCAGATTGCTGCCAGCTAATTAAAATTTTTCCTAAAACATTCATCGCAACTTGAGGACTAAAAGCATTTTGTCCATCTGGAGAAATATTATCGTTTAAGCTCGATGGATGATTCCAGGTTACACCGTCAAAGTAAGAACAAAAAATTTGGTAATTTGTTCCATCAGATTGTGTCCAAGTAATTACTATTTTCCCTCCAATATTCGTGGCGATTTGAGGTGAATAGGCATCTTGTCCACTAGGAGAAATATGATCACTTAGGCTTATTGGGTGATGCCAAGTATTACCATCAAAGTAGGAATAAAAAATTTGGAAATTGGCCCCATCAAACTGGTTCCAACTAATGACGATATGGCCTAATTCATCAAAAACTGCTTTTGGCTGACCAGACTCAAAGGAATTTACACTTGAAAATACTATTGGGAGGCTTGCTTTCCATGATGCAAGGGCATTATTTTCATTTGTTGGATTAATTTTAGTTCCAGGGCCAACATTAACTAGGTCGCCTAAATTTCTAAAGCAAGATGAAAGATGTAAAATGAGAGCAAGAAAAATAAAATAAAATTTAATGGTAACCATGATTTTACCTACAAGATTTTAACACCTAATACCAAACCTATTAAATAATCTTCATCGTTGTCAGGCATCGGTTTCACCGCCTACGACGTGACAGTGTTTGAAAGTGCCAACACACTTTCAAATCGTCTCAGCGCTTCAACCTCATGAAGAGTAAAGCCATTTACTCTTCACTCCTAGATGAAGATTATTTTCTAGGCTTGGTATAACTAAAAGTTGGCTCCGTGCCTCTTTCTTCAATTACTATTCTACTAAATTTCTGGATTGCTTTAAATTTCGATGTGTTAATAGGAGTTAAGCGCCCACTAATATGGGCGAAATTAGTCACATAGTAAGTCATGAGTGTATTGTCATCTGCTTTAAGAAAAACCAAGACTATTAAATTAAATGCGGATTTTATGAAATGATACGATCACACACTAGAGCAGATCGAACAGATCCATTACATTCTCGGTATTAGTTATTAGGAAGTAAAATAACTTGGTTTATCCATTTCCCTAATTTCCACACTTAAATAAATTTTTTTATTTTTAATTTTTTCGCCATGTTTCTCAAGTAATTCTTTAAACGTTTTACAATAAGAAGCTCTAAGTTCAATGGTTCGTCCTTCTAGGATGGCAAAGGTCAGATGAATCATAGATATTTCTTCGCCCTCGATTCCGTTTAAAACGGATTCATGTGACACTAACCTACTCTTCACTCGGTTGATATCAATTCCCTCTAAGTCTTTCGTGGCCATGTGTGCGGTGTGTAGCAACAACTTGGTATCTAATTCCTTTTCTAAATTTTTTGAATATTCAATGGTTAAGTGAGGCATATTATTTTTTCCAAATTTCTAGGTGCCAAGGAAATTCTTCTTGGGCACCGGGTTCGTTTTTAATTTTTTCTTCTAAATGCCAGGGAGGAGAGGCAAATTCAGGGAAATAGGTATCACCGCCAACAACTTTAGTTTCGATGCGGCTAATAAGAATACTGGTGGCGACGGCCAAATAGAGAGAATAAATTTCTGCGCCGCCCACCACAAAAATTTTATTTTTCTTATTTTGCACGGCCCAATCTTCGATCGATTTTTGGGAGGAAAAAAATAAAAAACCATCTTTTTGATGAGTAGTATTTCTTGAAAGTACTAAGTTATCGCGATTCGGTAGTGCCCCTTTCAGACTTTCACAAGTTTTCCTTCCCATGATCATGGGGTGCCCTTCGGTGGTTTTCTTAAAATGCTTAAAGTCGCTCGGGATGTGCCAAGGTAATGTTCCCGAGAGTCCCATGACGCCACCCAAGTCGACGGCAGCGATTAAAATATATTCGATTTCACTCACGGCATCTTTCATACGGCGACAGGTGCTTTAATGGAAGGGTGGGAGACGTAATTTAAAAGTTCAATATCGCCGTAAGTAAAATCATCGATCGTCTTCGAATCACTATTGATACGAAGCTGCGGCAAAGGATAGTGATCGCGGGTCAACTGAAGTTTGGATTGCTCAATGTGATTCGTATAGAGATGCACGTCACCAAAAGTGTGAACAAAATCGCCCACGTTTAAGTTGCAAACTTTGGCCACCATGTGAGTAAGGAGAGCGTAAGACGCAATATTAAAAGGAACGCCTAGAAAAACATCGGCAGACCTTTGATATAACTGGCAGGACAATTTTCCATCCTGAACATAAAATTGAAAAAATGTGTGACAAGGTGGTAGCGCCATTTTATCAACGAGGGCCACATTCCACGCACTCACCAGCAGGCGCCGGGAGTGTGGATTAGATTTTATTTGTTCAATCACTTGCTTGATTTGATCAATTTTTTCGCCATTGGGCGCGGGCCAACTTCGCCACTGCACACCGTAAACTGGGCCAAGATCGCCATTCGCATCTGCCCACTCATCCCAAATCGTCACACCATTTTCTTTTAAAAATTTTGTATTCCCTTCGCCCCTCAAAAACCAGAGCAATTCAATCGCTACAGATTTGAAATGCACTTTTTTAGTGGTGAGGAGGGGAAATCCTTTTTGCAAATCAAAGCGCATTTGGTGGCCAAAGAGAGAAAGGGTTCCAGTTCCGGTGCGATCGGATCTCTTGTCTCCCTTCTTTAAAATCATTTCAAGAAGCTCATGATAATTTTGCATGCTTTTTTTCCTCACTAACTGATATAATTTCAAAATGAATTTTAAAACACTCGCCGGCATCGATCACCTTAAAACTATAAATCCTTCCCGCTTTGATGGAAAGATCGGATTACTGTGCCACGCTGCTTCCGTGGATATAAATTTTAAGCACAGCATTGAAGTGCTCACCGAACTTTTTGGCGAGCGCTTTACGACTATTTTCTCCCCTCAGCATGGGTTAATTGGCAACGTCCAAGATAATATGGTGGAATCTCAGCATTTCATCCATCCCTACTTTAAGCGCCCCGTTTATAGTTTATATAGTGAAACGCGCGCGCCCACTGAAGAAATGCTTAAAAATTGCGACATTATTTTTGTGGATCTTCAGGATGTGGGGTGCCGAATTTATACTTACATTTACTCACTATCCCTACTGATGGAGCAGGCCGCAAAATTACATAAAAAAGTGGTGGTGCTCGATCGCCCCAATCCTATTGGGTTGAGAGAAGAAGACATGGAAGGAAATGCTCTCGACCTGAAATATAAATCTTTTGTGGGGATGCACCCACTGCCGGCGCGCCATTCTATGACCTTGGGTGAATTTGCGATGATGGCCAAAGCGCTTTGGCATCCTAAGTGTGAGTTAGAAGTGGTTTCAGTTTTGAAACTTACCCGGGAAATGCAGTACGAAGAAACGAATCTGCCATGGGTGCTGCCGTCGCCCAACTTGCCCACCGTGGAGGCGGCCTATACGTTCAACGCGACTGTGATGCTAGAAGGAACGAATGTGAGCGAAGGACGCGGAACAACTCGATCTCTAGAAATTATTGGGCATCCGGATTTTTTAGCGTGGGAGAATTTGGATGGCACAAATAAAAAAATGCAAGCGTGTGGGCTGGAAGGTTTTGTTTTAAGGCCGATGGTTTTTAGGCCCACGTTTCAAAAACATGCGGACCAAGATTGCGGCGGTTTTCAAATTCACGTGACGGACCGAAAAAAATTTCGCCCTTGGCGGGTGGGCCAAGTACTGATGCAAGAATTTTATTTAAGGCTTGGTGAAAAATTTTTGTGGAAACAACCGCCTTATGAATATGAATATCATTTACTGCCGATTGATTTAATTAATGGAACGGACCAACTTCGCCTCTGGATTGAGGGCCGTGGAAGCTACCAAGAACTAGAAGAGATAGAACAGAAAAGCTTAAAGATGTTTAAAGATGTGAGAAAAAACTTTCTTCTATATTCTTGAATTTGAGACTACATTCCCTGGATGAATTTTTTTTTTATTTTTATCCTCTCAATCGTTTTCCCCTATTCTTTTTCTTCCTTTGCATCAGACTTTAATTTAAAAGATTTACTCGCCCTGTTGGAAAAAGAAAAAATTTACTCAGTAGAATCCTTACTGGCCAAGCTTCCGAAAACTTTTTTGCAAAACTATACCTTACAATTTCAAGGTACTGGATTGCAGCAGGCGTCACTTGAAAACCCGAGAGTACTTCTATTTGGTGAGAGAGGAAAACTAGTCATAACCTTTAATGGAGATGAATCTCAACATCAATTCGAACACGTGGAAGTACTTAGATATTCCGACGTAAAAGAAAAATTTGAACTCTTTGATGTTGATTTTAAAAATCAAACCCTAACGAAGAATCCTCCCATTTGCCTTGCCTGTCATGCAACGATGAGTGGAAGGATTCGTCCTTTTTTTTCTCCTTATGCCCAGTGGAGAGGATTTTATGGCGCTGACGACGACTTAATTGGATTAGAAAATAGAAAGGAGCTACGTGCCTTTAATAAAAAGCGCACTCATCACCCTCGCTACCGATATTTAGAACCGAAAGTAAAGTCATCCTTAAGACTTCAAAAATTTGCTCCCTATGATGGGAATAGAGATCGCAATTACGAAATGCGGCCGAATCTTCGATTGATGAATGCCTTGTACTGGCTTAATTCAAGGAGTATCACTTTTGAAATGCAAAGACATCCTTTGTATGAAAAATTACTCCCTCTTCTTGGTGCCCTTTACTTTCCCAAGGAAACAATCGGAAATGAGAAAGAGAATAGCGAGTATAAATTATCCGTAAATATGATCAAAGCGGCCGGATGTAACGAGAAACTGATCGCAAATTTTATCAATTACTTTCATGAGCTACACGACTTACTTCTCACTCCTGCCGACAATGATTACCGAAGAAATTATATTAAAATTCAAGATTTATTTTCCCTCCTTGGTATTCCAGATGTGGCCGTGACTATGTCGATGCATGGCACCAATCACTATTTGTTTGATTTAGGATTGAAGGTTAATGAAAGCAGATTTTTGATCAATGGAAAAATTGTTAATGATTTTTATCAGTCGTCATTAAAAGTATTCCCCATTGCAACGAATCCTTTTTTGATTCGCAACTTACCCTTGGTGGAGGTGGCGAAATCTAACATTAAAAATGAATTTGATCGAAAATTTGTAAGTTACCTTAATGATGTGGCCGTGTTAAGTAATCCCTATCTAAAAGACGCGTCTAAGAATGATCGATGCGCTTTCTATGGTTTCATTGATGAAATGCTACAAAAAAGTTTTTACAAGTAATTTTCTAGTTGCTGCTTTTACTTTTACTTTTACTTTTTCATCGCCCGATAAATAATTAAAAGTATCCAGATGGAAACGGTAAGTATTCCCGTTACCATGAGTTCGGGTAAACTCATCGGTGTAAGATAGAAAATTTTTTGAATCGAAGGACTAAACAAGCATCCAGCAATGATGAACAATAATCCCAACAAACCATAAAGGAGTTTTCGTCCTAAATAAGGATAGGAATTCCAAGTCACAAAGCCCATATTTGAAATGAGGAGAGATAGCAGTGCCGCACTTCTCGCTTCCTCTATTGATTTTCCTATTTTTAATAAATAAAAATATAATCCTAGCGACAAAGTGCTGACGAATAATCCAATGGCGATATCAAAGACCATGGTATTTGTTTTAAAAAAGTTTTTATTTTTTTCTTTAAAACTCGCTAGAGGCAAATTTTCAAAACAAAAAGCAGAAATAGGATGAACAATAAGTTCAAGCAAGACAACATGGATCGGAAGAAAAAGCGAGGGCATCTTGATGAGCGGAGGAATCATGGATAGCAAAATGACAGGAGTGTGAAAAGATATTAAAAAGGAAAAACTTCTTCGAAGGCCAGAAAAAATTTTTCTTCCTTCATAAAAAGCATTAAGCATTCCCCTAAAATCATTTTTAAGTAAAATCATTTTGGCACTTTGGCGTGCCACATCACTTGCCCCGTGTCCCATACTGATGCCAATATTGGCAAGCTTCAACGCCGCAGCATCGTTGACTCCATCTCCCGTCATGGCAATAATTTTTCCTTTGGCCTGTAATACTTTTACCATTTCGTATTTTTGTAAAGGAAGCACTCGGCAAAAGATGGCCCCATCCAGGTACGCCGCCTGGCGCTGAGCTTCAGAAAATGTTTCAAGTTGAGGGCCGGTAAAAATAAATTCATCCTGGTGAGTAATGTTTAATTCTTCTGCCACGGCGTGTGCGGTGAGCGGATGATCGCCTGTGATCATTTTAATTTCTATCCCGGCGGTTTGAAATTCATCAATCACGGCCTTAACTTCTTTTCTTACAGGATCATGAAAGTGAAGGAGCGCCGCAAACGTTAAACTTGTCTCATCTTGCTCTCTAAGCCCTGAAAAGCTGCCTTCTTTAAATGCCAATCCTAATAATCTTTTTCCTTGAGAGGCATAAATTTCAACTTGCTCTAATATATATTTACGCTTCACACTTGGAACTTCGCAATGTTCAAGCACACCCTCAACAGAGCCTTTCATCGCAATCATTTGTTTGCCGCTTCCCTTTTCTTCCCACACATGGGACATATGCTTACCTTTCGTTTCAAAAAGGTAATCATGCTTCAAGAACCAACCTTTTAATTTGGGAATATAGGCGGTCGCTTCTTGGTAAATGGATTTTTCCATAGCATCCACAACGACAACTTCACATGCCATGAGTGCGATCTGCCAAAGTTTCTTTTCTGAAACGATATTGATTTCACTATCATTTTCCAGTTTCGTCGACATCGGTTGAAGTTGAGTGAGTTTAAAAATTCCTTCGGTAAGCGTTCCCGTTTTATCGGTCGCAAGCACATCTACGCTTCCCAGCGCCTCAACGCTCGGAAGCGATTTCACCAGTACGCCCACACGAGAAAGTCTCCAGGCACCCATGGCCAAGTAGATAGTAAAGACTAGGGGGAATTCCTCGGGAATGACGGCCATCGCAAAAGTAAGCGCTGCAATGAGCGATGCAAAAAATTCTTTCCCTTGAATCCAATTAATGAAAAATAAAATCGCACATAGAATCAGAGCAATCCAAATAACCCAAGTGACAAATTTATTCATTTGGATTTCAAGAGGGCCTTTGGTTTGTGGAGATTTTTGAAGCAGATGGGCCAGTTTCCCCCATTTCGTTTCATTGCCGATACTTTCAACAATACCCATCCCTCTACCTTGAATGATGGCCGTTCCTGCAAAAAATTTATTCTTTTCTATTTTTTCCACGGGTAGAGATTCACCGGTGAGTGATGATTCGTTGATGGATAATTGGTGGGATTCCAAAATTTCTCCATCGGCCACCAAGATTTGCCCTTCATCTAAGGAGAGAATATCACCAGGTAAAAGTTCCACTTCTGAAACACTTTGCCACTTACCATCCCTGAGGACTCTTACCTCGGATTTCAATTTTTTTTTCAGCGATTTGAGTGCGTTTTGAGAGCGAAAATTTAATACAACATCGACGGCAATCATGGGTATTGTGGAGATGAGTAAAATTTGGCCGTCTGATATTTGCCCTAAGAAAAAATAAATGACCGCTAGTACGATGAGCATGATGACCATGGGATCGAATAAGGCGTGAACAAAACTAAACCAAGTTGATTCCCTCAAAGTTAAGGGGGATTCCCACTCATTAAATCCAAATTTTTCTCTTAAAGATGAAATTTCAGATTCAAGAAGGCCTGAAGATTGATTCATAAATTTTTATTTTTTAGTAAGAGGTATGGATGAGTCTGTATGATCTATTTGTAGCGATAAAAATTGAACTCGTCACTTAAATTAAGATGAAAATATAATTAAGTAACGAGTTCAAAATAAACAATACTTTATTGAAAGAGAGGCAACAATTCAGAAGTAGCAAAATCTAATGAGTTCATTTCTTCAAGATTCATTTTATTATTGTATTCTATGTCTCCTACCTGCTTTCTTGCTTTACTGCAGGCAGCGGCCACACTCTTTGTATTTATGCTGCTGCTGGCATTTAGATTTTCCGCCGCTTGATAGGCACGAAGCGAATTGACCATTCCTTCGGCCACGACTTTGTCTTTTAAAAAATTTTTCTTATCCACTGTTTGAACTAAAATGGATTTTAATTCTTTGGGCGTAAGTTGCGGTCTAATTTCTTTTAACCTCGCGGCCACGGCGGCCACCGCTGGAGCAGCTTGACTTGTTCCCGATACTTCTAAATATCGATTTCCTGGAATGGATGACAAAATACCCACACCAGGGGCCGCCACATCCACTCGCTTAATGCCGTAGTTAGAAAAACCTGCGAGCTTCAAATCTGAAACGGTTGCCGCGACCGAGATCGTGTTGTCTGCATTTAAACTACTGGGGGCGGTTGGCAATTCATCATTATTAGTCCCATCATTTCCGGCGGCAAACACAAAAAGTGTTTTTGGTGCTTTTTCAATCATGGCCTTTTGGGACAATAAAACTTGTTCTAAGAAAAATTTAATGCCGGCCTTAAGTTCTTCTTCCTTCGGTTTACGAAAATTTGTGACTCTAAAAGCAAGAGTAACGATATTGGCCGCTTGGGTTGGGCCAACTCCAAATGATCCATTGGCAACTTCTGCCTTCATTTTACCTATGTAATCGCCCACAGGAATGAGCGATGCGCTACTTTGCTGTGCGAGTAATGTGAGCGCCGATTCAAAGGCACCATTCTTGTTCACATTCTTCCCAAAAAATAAATTTTGAGTTTGAGATAAAACATTCGCCACTTTTGTGGGAATAATTTTTAGGCCCATCACCTTTGGTTGCAAGGCCAATCGAGAGGCGATTCCGGCCACATGGGTTCCGTGCACAAAATTTCCAAAGGCCTGAAGGTCGCTCATTAATTTTTTATTTTTTCGTGCAGCTTCTAACCAGTGACGGTCTTCTTCAGTGCTTGTTCCAGAAATCATTCGCTTCTGAACTTCAAAAAATTTAAAAATATCTTGGTTGTTATAGAGCGCTAAAAAAGAGCGATCGATGAGAAGTGAATTATTTTCTGCAAAATTCCAACCATGAACATCATCAGGATAAAGATTCCCATCATCATCCCGAGCGTTATCTGCAATCTCACCTGGGTTAGACCACATTTTATTGGATAACCATTCGTGTTGATCATCAGTTCCAGAATCAATAATGGCAATGACGGTTGCCTTAGTTAAAGTTGAATAAGTTGTTGTTAATACAACAAATAAAAAGAACCATCCTTGGACTTTTCGCATGAACCCCCCGTTTGGGAAAAAATTAGTGATAGAGAAATGAAACCAAGAGTTTCAGGCTTTGTCCGCGTTTCAAAAATGAAAGTAAGTTTATATAAGTGTAGTGAATAGATCGGCTAACCTTTTCCTTAAGCTAAGAACTCAGGTTGGTAATTTATCTTGTAAAGAAATAGACCATTCGGAGGAGCAACTTTCCAAATTCTTTGGATTTTTTTTTCGCCTTTAACTAAATTTAAAAAATCATTTTCGCCAATTTTACCACTTCCTACCATCCATAATGCGCTCATGATGTGCCTAACCATCTGCTTAAGAAATCCATTTCCAATGATTCTTAGTTGGTAGCATTCATGAATATCGTTTGGAATTTTAAATATGCTTGATCCTTCAAATATATTATGGGGGTTTACTTGAGATAGATCGCAATGAATTATCTTTCTAATGGTATTCGTCACATTGCTTCCGGCAGAATAAAAATTTTGAAAATTATGTTCCCCCACTAAATAAGTGGTACAAACTTTCATGGCGTCAAAATTTAAATTATAAGCAAAGTTCGCTATAAATCGCTGTTCCAAGGATGAAACTATTTTTTTATTCGTAAATAAATAACGATACTCTTTACTGATGCACATTGATGTAGGCCTAAAATCGCCAGGACAAGATTGAAAATCCAAGCATCTCAATTGGCCTGGTAATACTTCGTTCATTCTATTTATTGCTGAGCGGATTTCGATGTCATGTTCAGAAGTCACTTTAATTATTTGTTCTAAGGCATGTACTCCACTGTCCGTTCTTGACGCCCCGAGGGTGGTTATTTTTCCGGGTATGAGTTTTTTTAAGGCGATATTGAAATCATTTTGTATGGTCGGTATGTCCTTTTGCCATTGAAAACCGGCGTAATTTGTTCCGTCATATTGAATAGTCGATTTGTAATAGTTCATAGAGTGAGTATAAAACAGAGATGGATACTTGAGTCAATGAAGTGTATTATCATTTTAAAATAAAAAAAGGATCGCTGATGGAATACTTACACACCATGATTAGAGTGAGCAATTTAGAAAAATCCTTAGAGTTTTTCTGTCATCAATTGGGATTAAAAGAAACTCACCGTATAGAAAATGAGGCCGGAAGATTTACCCTCGTCTTCTTGGCCGATCCCGTCAACTATGCAAAGACGATTGAGTCCAAATCTCCATTGCTTGAACTCACCTATAATTGGCCAAATGAAGATGGAAAAGTTGAGGAGTATCTCGGCGGAAGAAACTTCGGTCACCTGGCCTTTCGAGTGGATGACATCTACCTCATTTGCCAAAAACTTATGGATAAGGGAATGATCATCAATCGTCCTCCTAGGGACGGACATATGGCATTCATCAAATCGCCTGACGGAATTTCTATCGAGTTGCTTCAGAGAGGAAATCCTCTTCCCATTCAAGCACCTTGGGACAGTATGAAAAATTCTGGAACTTGGTAGAATTAAAAATAAAATAATGAAAATATGAAATACATAAAATCACTGATTACTTTTGTTCAAAACGTGACTGCCGACTCACGGATTCCAGATTCCGATAAAAAAATACTGCTAATTTTGTTAGCACTAATTATCTCCCCCATCGATTTTATTCCTGATTGGATCCCTGTTATCGGCCAATTGGATGACTTTCTGATGTTGGCGTTGATTCTCGATTATTATTTTAATTTTTTAGATCAAAACATTTTACTAAGTCATTATCCTTGGGGAATGAAAAGTTTTCTTCGAATCAAAAGAGCTTCAAAAATCATTACCTTTTTTACGCCTGAGTTTATTAAGCGAAGAATTTGGAAATATCGACGAGAAGTTTATTGAATCTCCTATTTTGATATTCAAGTAGCAAAATTTGAGTGTTTTACCACCTGAAACACTTTGTTTCAATCCCCTCTTGAATATTGAAGTAATCATTGTTACAAGTCTATCCCATGCAAACGATACCTACCCCAAATGATGGCAGCGTCATTTCATTTTTAGATTTTGAATTAAAGAGAAGGAAAACTCTCAATCCTCAGTATTCACTGAGATCCTTTGCGAATTATCTGAACATCTCACCTGCCTCACTCTCGCAAGTATTGAGCGGAAGAAGAAAACTTGCTGGCATCGTAAAAAATAAGATCGTAGAAAAATTAGAAATTGATAAAAAATTATCGGCCTCAGAAAATCTTTCTTACGAGCTCCTTGATTATACCTTTCATTCTCAGTGGCAATATGACGCCATCTTGGAATTGGTAAAATTTAGTGACTTTAAAACTTCTTCAAAATGGATTTCTCAAAAGCTAAACATTAGTAAGCTGGAAGCAAAGAAGGCCATTGCCTCACTCAAAAAAAGAAATTTGCTGATCAAAAACAAGAGCGGAAATTGGATCGATAACTCGACAGGCCATACCTCTCACATAACATCTCAAGGAACCAGTGAAGCAAGAAAAAATTATCAATCCGAATTGCTAAGACTTTCCATGGAGTCGCTCGTGAATGATGACATTGAGCAAAGAGATCATACCTCGATGATGGTTTCGATTAAAAAAGATAAAATACCCTTGGCCAAAGAACTTATCAAAGAGTTTAGAAGAAAATTTGCGAAACTCATCGATTCCAAAGAAAACCCCGACCACATTTACCAACTAGCTTTAAGTTTTTTTCCCATAACGAAGGAGATCAAAAAATGAAAAAATTCATGGCATCACTCATTATGCTAATCAGTCTAACAACGATGGCCCAGGTTAACTTAAAAGGTAAGACCGAGCGAGCTGACAATAGCCGTGAAGGTGGAGGTGGCAGTAGCGAGGAGGTACAGAAAGTATTTCTCGAAATTTTAGTTAAAGAAAAAATTTTTAAAATAAAAAATTTCTTTCAGCAAAATTCGCTCGCGACGAAAGATTTTCCGGAAATTGAATTCACTAAATTCTATGAACTCATTGATCAAGTCGATATTGAAATTGTAGATAATGACATTCGAGATCGATTTAATATTTCCCGAACCGCCGTAAATTATGCAGATGAAAAAAAAATTATCTTTAACCAGGCCAAACTTGAATCCATCAAATCTGCTGGAGATATATTGCTCATCCTAAGCTTTCATGAACTTTTGGGTTTAATGAAGTTAGAAGAAAATGATCCTCATCGTAAAGATCTTGCCATGAACTATGCTATATCCGGAAGATTAGTAAAATACTTGGTACAAAAGAGGGCTTACGATCTTGAATTTAGATATCGTGAACCGGTCAACTACGACAGCTGTAAAGTTTACGTAGGAATTAAAAAATTCCGCAAAGATAAAGCTGCATTAGAGCTGCTAGAAGATAAAGGTTATGCCTTAGTAAATTCTGAAAAAAAGAGTGATTTTGTTATCTATTACAATCAAAACCTAGGGGGCTATCAAAAATTGATTAGTCGCGATGGAGAAATCATTGCCATGATTAGTATTGAACATAGAAAAACGGGATTTGTAAGCACCTTAGGCACTGAAAATAAGCCTTCTTACAAAGTTGTACACTCCTATAATCGCGAGATTGCAGCGAAAATTCAAAGTGCCCCTGACGTAAACACTCTTGCCAAGCTCCAGTCTCAACTCAGACCAGAGCTTGATTACTACACAACCTATATCTCTGAGAATGAGGATTTCTCTAAACAAGTCCCCTCTTGCAAAGAGATGCTTGGAGAGAAAGAGAAGAAATAAAGCTCAATAAAATCGTAAACACCTTTAAAAGAGTTTTGTCAGATATCAATTCGTTGATGTTTACGCGATTTGCCTAAAGGCCATAATATTATTAAGGGTCTTCATGACAAAGCTCTTAAAGGTAATAAGTAGAAGGGTTTTAGATTTTCACGCCTAGATATACATGGGCGTGTTATTTACTCCCACGGTGACGAAACTTTAGAAGTTTATGTTTTTGAAATTAATCCCCACGATTATTAAGAGTAATTTATGAATAAGAAAAATTTTGTTAAAGCAAAAATCCATGCTCAGATGACTTCGGCAGAAATGTTAAAAACGATCAGAGAGTTGCAAGGTTTAAGTCAACTTGATTTGGCCAAACTTACTGGCATGTCACAATCTAATATCTCGGCCTTAGAGACAGGTTCAAAAAATATTGGAAGAGGGCAAGCATTAGTTTTGGCAAAGGCCATAAAAGTTCATCCTGCAGTTATCTTGTTTCCTGATTTTGACATAGAACAAGTGGCGTAATTTTTAAAAATTGATAGTCGTGCTCATTGACACTCTTGTTTAAAGGGATTCCTTGATTCAAGTAACAAGCCAGGACTCCCTTAGCTTGCTGCAATCTGCTTACCCACTCGAAAGAGTTCGTGTAAAACCGGCACCAGTTTCTTTCCTCTTCCCGTTAGTCTATAAAAAATATGATTCGCTTTTTCCAATCGCTCGATTAACTGATCTTTAAGTAAGTCTTGAATACGAAGCGCAATCATTCTTTCGGTGGCCAGAGGAATCGAGTTTACAATCTCACCAAACCGAAGCGGACGATCTTTAAGAAACCAAATCACGTGGGCCTTCCATCTCGCCGAAATCAAATATATGGTCTTATAGATTGGGCAATCTTCCATGATTTTAATTTCATTTTGAAAATTAGTTGAACTTTGTTTTCTCATAGATGTCATAAATACTCCCTGTACTTACAAATTTTACAGTACTTCCCTTTTTTTTCAATTCCCCTATGATGACATAGAACTCAAAATAATCAACGAGGAGAAAAACGATGAATCCCCTTTATTCAACCACTGTCGTCGTTGAAGGCGGCCGCAATGGTATCGCTCATTCAACCGATGGAAATCTTAAACTTTCATTATCACTGCATAAAGAGTTTGGTGGAGATGGTAAACCTGGCACCAACCCAGAGCAATTAATCGCGGCCGGTTATGCGGCCTGTTTTGAAAGCACGCTCAGATATTTGGCGGGCCAAAACAAAACCCCATTAAAAAGTGTAAGAATTGAAGCAAAAGTTGATGTACTACCTGATCCCAAAGCGGGCCACCAATTAGCAACCCATCTTAAAAATTTTTTTTCTTCTCTAACCCATGCACAGGCGACAACATTAGTCTCAGAGGCACAGAAAGTCTGTCCCTATCACAAAATGATTAACGGAAATATAAAACAAAAATATGAAGTGATTCTTGAATAATAAGATATTGGAATAAAGATTTGTTTCCTTTAGAATGAAAAAAGAAATTTTAAAATGGAGAATTGATGACAACATTTCAAGAAATATTTAAGCCGATGCAATTGGGTGCCTACAAAGTTGGCCACAGAATTATCATGGCCCCATTAACAAGATGCCGTGCAGATAAAAATCATAATCCCACAGATTTAATGACGGAGTACTATTCCCAAAGAACCAGCGCCGCACTCATTGTCTCTGAAGCGACCATGGTCATGAAAAATTGTTCTGCTTTCGGTGGTACGGATCCGGGAATTTATTCTCAGGAACAAATCTTGGGTTGGAAAAAAATCACTGATGCGGTCCACGCAAAAGGTGGAAAAATTTTTATGCAACTTTGGCATGGCGGCCGCGCGTGTCACCCGCTCCTCAATAATGGTCATGAATGCGTTTCGGCCAGTGCCATTGCTATCGAAGGCGATACTCATACTCCTCAAGGCAAAGTGCCCTATACGGTACCGCGCGCTTTGGAATTAAAAGAAATTCCGCAAATCATAGAGGGTTTCAAAATTGCATCGAAGAATGCCAAAAATGCAGGATTTGATGGTGTGGAAGTCCACGGTGCCAACGGCTATCTTCTTGATCAGTTTTTGCGTGATTCTTCCAATAAGCGAACGGACAGTTATGGGGGAACCATTGCGAATCGCGCCAAACTTCTTTTAGAAGTTACGAAGAGTGTGATCGATGTTTGGGGAGCAGATAAAGTGGGTGTTCGTCTCTCTCCACTAAATAGTTTTAACAGTATGAAAGATTCCAACCCCCTCGAACTCACCGCTTACGTCTGCAGGGAACTCTCTAATCTAAATATTGCTTATCTTCATATGATGCGAGCGGATTTTTTGGGATTACAAAATGGAGATGTGATGTCAGTAGCAAGAGAAAGCTTTAAGGGCATATTGATTGGTAATATGGGCTTTACTCCTTCGGAAGCAAACACGGCCATTCAAAAAGGTTTGATCGATGCAGTGGCCTTTGGCCATCATTATGTGAGTAACCCGGATCTTGTCGAAAGAATCAAAAATGGAACAACCATCGTTGAGCCTGATCAAAGTACTTATTATTCTCAGGGTGCGGCCGGTTATACAGATTACCCATTGAGAAATTCAAAATAAATTCCTATTGAATCTTACAATTAATGTTAAATCTAAATTATATGATAAGAGGATATTTGGCCCTTAGTCAGTAAGTAAGGGGTTGGGGAGTAATGTTGCCCACATTTCATTTTGGCGTCAATTTAGAATTTTTTTTCAAACAAATTGAAAGTTGGGTTTTGATTCTTGACTGAATACTTTATAAAGGCCGACGAATTTTAATCGCCGGCAGATAGTTAGTTTAAAAAAATTTCGATTTCTAGGACGAAGGCCCTTAGTATGCCGTGCTAATTTGCTTTATGAACGATTACAGCATCACCTTCAATCAACTTGCAATCAGTATCAAATTTTGAGTAGCCGCTCAACGATCTTAGAAACCTTGGATCAGCTGAGGAATCAAATGAATACGTAATCAAAGTACCGTCTGGTACGACCTTTGCTCCAATTTTTAAGTTTGAAGTTGATTTGGCTAAAAGTTGAGACTTCACTTGATCAATAAGAAATTTCTCATTGCATTCTGCAAAAGCGGACATAGAACTGAATAACAGCATGCTAATCATAAATTTTTTCACAATTACCTCCCTCTAAAGTAGTAAATATTAGTCCAGTCAATATAGATCTGCCGAGAAACTTAAACAATCATAAAAGCTGCACTTATGAAAAAATTGACCTTTAAGGTAAGTCACTAAATCTTACTTCAATCTAAAGATAAAATATTCTCTTTGTTAAAATCTTGGTTTAAAAAAGTAACATGAATAAAAATAATAATTAAAATAATAATATTTTGAATAAATTTTAAAATTCTTTTTCCTGAAATCGCCAGAATTAAAACTCAGCACGATGGCAAAGTGTTGACTAAAAGGGTGGCCGTTTGATTGCAAATCCCATCGTCAAACTTGCCTGATTTGCCTTGGACTCATCAATTTCGAATGTTTTATTCATAACATTTCCACAAACTTCTGCCGTAACATTTATTTGTGCTTTTCTCTGTTTACTATTCCAATTTGATTCAGCAATTTCATAGCGCATCTCTATTATACTATCTTGTTTGAGATTCCAGGTTTCATTTCCATCAAGAGATCTAACAAGCCCCCATTCAGAATAAATATGGTCCCACACATTAATCCTATATTTACTCAAATTATGAAACGAAATAATCCCTACTTCATTGCACTTTCGATCTGGAACAAATATTTCAATATTTTTTGATCCGTAAGGTAAACGAGAAACATCAAACAAACTTATTTTTGGAAATAAGTCCCCATCTACATTTCCTTCGCTAAACACTTGTCCGCTAAACATGCGCACAAAATTTGATCCTGATTGCTCAGTTATCAAATTAAAACCTCTTGCTATCGCGTAACTCACTTCATGAAAATCACTAACTGCTTGCCCTCTCGCATCCAACTTTTCATAAAGATCATTATCACGCAGAATAATCAGTTCTTTTTTTCCAAACATAGCCTCAGATTCTTCCGGTTCTATCCAATTGACTAATTGCTTGTACTCGCAGTTTTGATCAATAGAAAATAACGAGAAATCTTTTGTTCGCTCCAAAATATGTTTACCACTGTTTTGAATCCTTCCAGGTGCATTGTAAAACTCATAAGCAAGTCGCAATTGATTTGCTAAGCGAGGCGAGGTCTGTGCTACTTTCTCTACTGCTTTATTAAAATAATCTTCCTTACTCCATGTTGGATTGCTAAAAAATCGAGTTCGCTGACGCTCTTTAATCAGATGGTCCCTGATTTCCTTCAGATCATAAAATTCAAACTGCAGCTGCCCATTAAGAGGTGTTCCACAGTATTGAATTCCACCTCCATTTCCTCCTCCATGGCCTTCTTTTGCAATGGTAATACTAGAAAAAGAAATGGTAGCAATAAGTAGAAAGAAGTGGGCAAATTTGCCGTAAACTAAACTCATCATATTTTTCCTTTTATTGAACTTTCTATTGTTTCTGTGTTTCAGTGTTTCAGTGTTTCAGTGTTTTAGTTTCTAAATGACATTTTTTCAGTGAAGCATTTGCAATATCTTCAAAAGAAGCATTAAGAGGATCTGCTCCTAGTTCATAGTAGACACCATCAACTAGGAGCTCTTGCTTTTTAACGGAGTAAATATCATGAGAATGAATAATCATCTCTTTATTTTGTAACAATATTTCTAAATACGGTGGAGCGATCATGATTATTCAACCTAGAATTTTCTGATACTAATGGGAGTCTTAAATACGACAACAGTTATGAGAAAGGCAATCTTTATTGGAACAAAGTGCTCCATGTATGGTGGAGCAATTATACCAAACCAAATGGCGATGGGTATAAACGACCGGGTTCATTTTTTCTAGGTCTAATGAGGTAGCAAATTATAAAACTTACTAAGGAACTCCTTACTATAGAAATTTTTTGAAAGATTAAAACAATTTTATTTTATTCTCAGAAATTACCATTCTCAAAGCAACAAGGTGAATAGTTGAGCAGTTTCGAATCCCTTAACATTGACGGTGGACTATACTTTTTTTCTATTAATGTGTTAAAGATTATTTTTCATTTTCCGTAACTACCTAGGTCCCTCGTAAATTTCGCCACTCTACATTTCGATCCAAATCGTTGGATCGAAACCCTTCGGAATCCACGTATGGGATTCCTCAATCTGCGGCTTGCCAGGAGCAAGCCTCGAAACGTCGTCCCTCGACTGTGCTTTGGCACACTCTCGACGTGACGAAATTTCCAGAGGGCCTTAGGCAGTTACAAAACCACGTAGGTAGATACCATTTTCCATTATAAATGAGTAAGGCAGATGAAACGGCAAAATTCGTGCCTTTGAAATACGACATGATATACTGCGAAAATTAAAAAAAGATGTAACCAGAAATTATAAAAGTTTATTAAAAAAATAATATTACAGGACACTAGACAACAATTTCTAGATTAGAGTGAGGCGACGATATAGCGGACCAACTTATCGTTGCGGATGTAAACTAATTTTACCCATCGCCTTTTAGTTTTCATGGTGCGCATTCGTCTTCCACTTATAACCATACGCCCTCCAAACCTTAAGTTTGTGGAACCTCAACCACTGCCCTGAAATCCAAATTCCAATAAGTATACAGCCTTACAAGATTCAAATTATGAACTTTTTGGCAAGAGTGTACGTTTAAAGAAATCAATATAGAAAAGCAATCGTCAATCTAGGCCTTTCGAGCAAAGAAAAAGAATTGAATCACGATAAGGATTATTTGGGATTACAAACTTGAGATGTGACGTCAAACGCAAGAGAAAGCTTTAAGGGCATATTGATTGGTAATTTGAGCTTTACTCCCTCGGAAGCAAACACGGCCATTCAAAAAGGTTTGATCGATGCTGTGGCCTTTGGTCATCATTATGTGAGTAACCCAGATCTTGTCGAAAGAATCAAAAATGGAACGGCCATCGTTGGGCCTGATTAAAGTATTTATTTTTCTCAGGGTACGGCCGGTTATACAGAGTACCCATTTAGAAATTGATAGTGGCGACATCGAGGAAACTTAAAACGGGCCCGCCAGCCGTCCGAAATCATTAACTTACGAAATTATGTGATTACAAATTGATAGAAAATTCGCGCCTTTTTACAAATTTTACCATGACCATAAATTCATTAAATTTTTGATTGATTGGCCATTTCTTTGATGGCCTTCATATAAATATTTCACCCAGATTGATAAATCCCACAAACTTATTGAAGATGATCACAATGACAATTTTCAATAAAGGAATTTGATGAACTTCTTTTGCGCTAAATTTCCTTTCTCCATTGTTTTTATCTTATTTTTAAGTTTTATTAACTTAAGTCAACTCGTCCATGGCCAGGAAAGTATTATCTATAAATATCGAGATATCATTAAGCTTAGCAATGAAAACGATAAAGAAATTTACTACGAACCAATCAAAAAATATCTTGGCGAACAATGCTTCAATGAATTAGCGGCATTTTATAAAAATAAAAACAATAAATTTCAAATCTCTTTTCCTACCATGACACTTGCAAATTTCAATGAATCTTATGGAAAATTTCGCAACGGTCACCATAATTATTTTTACCATTATACTTGGAAGAAGCGTGCAGATGACAAAACCAATTTCATATCACCTCAAACTGAGTATGGACGACTGATCGATGACTGCAATGTCAAATTTGCCGAATACCCCAGTGATGCTGCGAAAATGAAAAACATCTATTTTGACTTACGTACTTGGGCAAATCATGAGTGCTTTTCCTCTGGCATTTTTGGTTTGCAAGGAATTATTGATGATGAAGAATTTCCAAGTAATAAAGAATCAGGAAAATATGTAGGAGGACTTCTTTACGTCGCATCAAACCCTTATAGTTCGGCGGCTTATGGAGATTATTTAGTGACGTTTGAATATCAATCACAAAGTGTGATTTATAAATTAGAAAGCGATACTGCATTCATTGAAGAGATTAAAAATAAAATTGAGTCCAATCAAAAATTAAAGGATCAGATAAAATTGATTTCCTCCTGCAGTATTTCAAAAATTACTCACTTATTGCTAGAAGAAGCAGGAGTCGACTTAGTCTACTACACATCCAATCCAGATATATGGAAGGCCGATAGTGAGAGGAAGATGAAAGACTTAGAAATTACTAAAATTGATGAACTTAATGAGCATGAAGAAAAATTTTTGGGATGGTTTCATTTGTTAAACCCAGCAAAAATTAAATCCATGAAATTCCTAGAGATGAATACCAATTCAAAAAATAAATTAGAAATTGATCAAAAATTAAAAAACGCTGGCAGAGAAAACGAAATTCTCAAATAAATCATGATTTGACATAATTCAAAAGGGTCGCGTTTACTCTAAAATGCCCATGCAATTTCGCCCCTTTCTAATTTGGATTTGCCGACTCAACCATTTAAAAAAAATACAACTGCTTTCTGATGTTTTTCAACCAACTGAGATTAAATCGGCAAACGTGTATTTTGAAACTTATTGTATCGCCCTTTCTTGAAAACATGGGCCTGCCCACAGACAAATGTATGACTACTATTGATGACGATTCCACTTTTTTCATCAGTTGCAATAATGGAACAATTACTTTTCTCACTCAAGAATTTTGATCGGAGCACAAGACTATTAATCATAGTGGAAGTCGGATCAAAATGCGGAAAAAACTCAAACGGATAGAGTCCAGCACCTTTATCGCTGGAAAGTGTTTTATAAATTTCCTTTTCATGAGGATCATTTGACATACTCGAGATGTCTTTACCAAGCACCATAGCACCGGCGCTCACCCCAATGATGGCGATGTTTTTAATTTTTTCTTTTAGGGTTTGAAAAAGTCCTATATTTTGCAGCGTTTTTAAAAAAGGTGTGACTTCTCCACCTGAAAAATAAAGCAAATCAGATTGAAAAATACTTTCTAAAATCATTTCAGGATTACCTTGATGCAAAGGACAGTAATTAAATACTTCCACATCTAGCTTTTCAAAATGCATGCTAATTTTTTTGAAATCCCTTAAATTTTTTTCTCTATCCGCGGGTAAATAGCTTAAGCTTTTCGGCTTAGTGGGTAGTTGTTGAAAAAATTGTTTTTCCACATCAAGCGAGGAATTGGTATCACTCATTAAAAGTATGTTCATCATTCTATCATTTTATCGTATCAATTTAGAAACCTTATGCGATCATTGGGGAGCTCGTATTTTTTCATTTCTATTGTGAAATAAAAAGTGAATCCTGACCATAGAAGATTGGCTTCCGGTTTTTTCGCCCACTGTCCCCCAGTTCTTATTCGGAAAATGGATTTATGAAATTAGACTATTCATTGCAATTCCTATTTTAGGATTCGATACCACAGCATCTTTTAAATTTTTTTCCACTTCCGCAATCACATGAAGAATTTTTTGAAGGCCGGCTGAGTTCGAATTTAGAAGGAGATGACTGAAGCAAGGCCTTTTGATTATTTTGCAATCTTAAAACGGCCAGTTGTTTTTTTATCAAGGGAAATCCATACTCCCAGGAGCGCTGCAACTCATCAAGTACTCCAAGAATTTCCTCTTTGCGTTTTTCAAAGTCTTCTGGCAGATAATCTAAAAACTCGTATAAACTCACTTCCAAATCTTGAAGATCGAACAAAGCTTCAAGGGCAGCTTCATCGGTAAAGTCTTCGATCTGCTCATCAGCATCCACAAGAGTCAAAAAACAAGTTAATTCATCACACCTCGCTTCTACTACGCGAGCAATCTCGTCTCCCTTTAAATCCTTCGGCAAAGGAGAAAAAATATTTGGAGTCTGCTCCGTATCGATTAATGAGTTCCAACACAATAAAAACTGACCATAAAATCTCGTTGCCTGATCTTTATCAGCAAAAGAAATTTCATCAAGAGTTTCGTCGACTGGATTTTGAGAAATGGATTCAAGAATTTGTGAAGGTGGAACGAATTCAACATTAATGATTGCGCCTAGAACCAAGGCCTTAACCTCGTAAAGTGAAAGTTTCGTCCCGACCTCCTTAAGCAAGCATTCTAAATTATCATCACCAAGATAAGTGTCCGTGGCCGGATTGAGCATAAATGTCCTTTGTAACTTTAAAAGAGAAATCATTATGACAGAAAATTTTCCGTAAATCACTCAAAACAAAACAAAACCAAACAAAACAAAAAGAGACTGGAGTAGAATGCAAGATATGGCCGCTATGAGAGAAATACTGCTTCAGTGATTAGTTTTCATAAATTACAACTGTGAAGAATCCAAATTCAGCTTGAAATTTAAAAATCATTAAGGGAAAAAATTTAAATATAAAACTTTTTTGTATTTTTTTTATTACAAATTAACTTGTGGGTAATAGTAAGGCGCTAGAGTACTCGACACACACTCTCAATGCTGGTTTCAGTTATGATGCTGAATGGATTTAGCAATTAGAAAACCATAGTACGCGCCGTAAGGCGAATACGTAGGAGTAGCACCATGAAAAGATTAATTAATGCTATGACTGATTTATTTTTTATTATTGGCCGGTTAAGTTCGCTTGGCCACGCTCAAAAATTTCAGAAAGATTCACCCAGGTTGTCGAGCTTTGAATTCAGCAGATGAATGGCGAAAAGCTTCGTTTTTGAAATTACGGCCTATTTATCTACGCAGACATTTTCCCTATTTTCTTAACGACACTTTTTAAAACAGCACTAACCCCATGTTGGGTATCCAGGTTGCTATAGATTTTAATGAGACGATCAATGGTGAAATGACCAAGGTGATGATTCTTGATTCGGCTAATATCACTAGGATTTACACCAGTAACTTTTTCTACGTCGGTTAGGCTCATACCTTTACGGTCAATAAGCTGAGCAATATAAGTACAAAACTCAAACTTTAATAACTGGTCGGCCGATGGGTTTTTCCCAAGAATTCCAACAACAAGATCTTCATCTATGTCTTCAACGATAAATTCCTGATTATCAAAATAATCATCGGGGATTGCATTTTTCTTTCTTTTCATAAAAACCTCTTTTCATTAGTAAATGGTAACGACGGCAGAGGACTGATTAGTCATCAAATCAACCACCATTTTTAATTTTTTATCACCATTGTAAATATAAAATACATACCGATGCTCCACACTTTTCAAGCTCGCCATTTGAGCGATCGGGGTCTGAATCTATGTATTGAGCTGCTAAAAAAAAGAAACTACATCATTTTCAGTATAGTTATTTCTGGCGGGGCCTTCGTTATAATCTCGACCAAGCATTGGCAATTTTGACAATAATCAATAATCAATAATCAATGATTTAGATGGACACTGATCCATGGTTCAAGATTCAAAGAGGTTGCCTTGAGCGCCTTGCTTCGTGGATGAAACATGCCCAGGTAACTGGACTTGGTAACTCATACTTTTATAGGCATGAAGCCGCTTGCGGTACATAGAAACCGTTAGACCGCTACATGAATCCAAGTAATCATAAATAACGACATCATTCTTTCCTGGCCACTTTCGGTGCAATCGACCAGCATATTGAACCATGCGGCCTTTAAATGAAATAGGCATTGCAAGAACAAGGGTATCAAGCCTTGGGATGTCAACTCCCTCACCAATGAGTGAGGCCGTGGCAAGCAAACAAATAGGTGAATTTTTATCTGCCGTTTTTTTCACTTCTTCCATTATTGTCTTGCGTTTCTTTTTTCCCATGCTTCCTTCTAGGCGTAACACTTTTATCGACGCTGATTGGTTATTAATTTCCTTCTCAATCGCCTCCAAGTGTTCCTTTCTATCCGATATCACCAGCGGAAATCTTGATTCTGAAATACAATCAACGACATCTTTGGCGATAAGTTTTAATCGCTCAGCATCTTTAATCAATTGATCCCAAACAAGATGGATCGCTGGTTGAGGACCAAGAATTTCCGGAAGTTTCAAGCAAGTTTCTTTCACGATGACTTTTTTAACAATCAGTGGATCACCGGCCGTTTTGATTTCATGTCTAATTGGCCCACATTGCATGAACATGATTTTTTGATGTCCATCTTTTCGATAGGGTGTAGCGGTAAGTCCAAGAATAAATCGGGCCGGACTTCGCTTGAGGATGGATTCAAACGTAACCGCTGGAATATGATGACACTCATCAATAATGATTTGTCCGTAAGGCAGAAAAAAATCCTCCAGATCCTCAATTTGCTTTAAGCTCAAAATGGTTGCGATATCAATTTTGAAACTCAGTTTTTTCTTAGCGCCACTGAAAACTCCAATTTCCTTTACCGGAATATTAAGAAATCGACAGAGCTGCTCTTTCCACTGCTCCAAGAGCTCTTGCCTGTGAACTAAAATGAGTGTTGGCATCTTTCTTTTGGCCAAAATTGCGCAGGCCATTACCGTTTTTCCAATCCCTGGCGGCGCAGATAATATACCAGTTTCATCATTGATAATTTTTTGAACCGCCGTTTTTTGCTCTAATTGTAATTCGCCCGAAAAATGGAATTTTATTTTTTTGAAACCTGGACGTATATCACGAATATTGACCTGCGCACCTGCCTCATTGGCCAAGGCGACACATTGATCGAGCACACCTCTAGGCAAAATAAGACAATCTGGTAAAAATTCCCCATCAAAAATAAACCTGGACTCTGGGAAGGTTTTAAAGCGCATGCGCTCCAGGGCATAGAACTTGGGGTTAGCAAAAGTTGCCGTTCGTTTCAATGCCGAAACCAGCGCCCCTGGAAGATTTTGGGTTTGAATTTTCAGTTGGGCGCCGTGCTCAATTTCAACATTTCCACAAAAAAGCCCTTTGAAGATTTTAGGTTTAGCGAGGGTCATCAATCTTTGATCAACTTCCATGGTGAAATGTTCATCATCCTCTGTTGGCACCGTCGCACTTTTTGCAGGAAGTATTTGTTTAATAATGGACTGAACATCATGAAGTGAAAGGCGCTTTACTTGCGCAAGGTGTTCCCATTGATTTGGATAAGCATTAAAATTTTCATCCACAAATACGGAGTTATTATTTTCACGCGCCTTCTGCTGTAAAGGCAAAGCAATGAGATTTCCAAATCCCCCCTTAGGAAGATAGTCCTGATTCGGAAAAAATCGATCATAACTTTTTAAACTTAATGTGTGACGCTCCTGTTGTGCTCGAGACAATATGGCCGTTCCAAGTCTTCGTGCAGTTTGCGCCGAAATGAGCGTCGTAAAAAATATCCAAGCATGTCCACCATTACCAGATCTTGAGCGCTCAATGTGTGACTGAACTCCCAGGCCTAGCGCTGCTCTTTTATACGCCATGATATCGGACTGCCAGCCATCGCCATCAAAATCAGCAGCAAGAAAAATGCACGTATCATTTTCGGTGATCGCATAAGTACCAATTGTCTGAAGCCCTTGCAGATGATTTTTGACCGCAATCTCATCAAGCGCTGGAAACTTCTGGTTGGGACAATCGGAACATTTGATTTTTCCTTTCGGCGGTTTGCCGCAAAGACCGTATACCCATTCATTATGGCAAGCAGGTGAATAGCCTTTTCTATCTTGTTTCTGATTCTCCCAAAATTTTGGATAGACCGACTTTCGGCCGCGAAACAAAGAGAGAAAAAGATTTATTTTTTCTTCTGGAGTAATGGGAGTTTTATTGAAAGCAATATTTCCTGAAATAATGGCCGCTTGTTGTAATTCTGCTGTTTGAAGGGTCAACAGTTCTCCAACAATCTGGCTTCGCTCGAGATCGATGGCCTCAAGTTTTAACTCAAGTTCAATGATGCGCTCTCTAGATCTAGACATAAGGACAATCTCAATTTCTAAAAAAGCAATATTCTTTAAATTTATAAAATCGCATTTCCCACTAAGGATTACGCCTCTCATTATTCATTCAACAGAGCTCATATACCAGCGTAATTGAATGAGAGCAAAAAAGAAAAATTTTTTACTTATCAAACAGAATCCTCCAGCGGCATAATAAAAAATCTTAAAAAGGAAAATAAATCATGAAAACTGACGATCAATTTAAAACAAATATTAAACTGATTTCTCCACTGAATCTTAATCACCAAAATCACGAAAATAATCGACCTGCCCCCAAATCAAAATTGGGGCCATATCATTTCTCTTCAACAGAATATTCAGGGGCACTAAAATATTTAGAGCAAGATTTAGTCGTACTTAAAACTGTAGACAATGACGGGATGGTTCGAGGATTGGTGAATGGCCTTGCATCGGAAATTCATTTTCAGGCAGATGGAACTTTACTGATCAATAAAGACACAAGCGCGATCAGTCCAAATAAAGCTGCCCCACTTGCTCTATCCCTCTTCTTAATAAAAATCTTAAGCGAAAAAAAACAAAGTGCTTCCATAAAAAAAATTATTTCGCAAGCTCCTAAGTGGCTGAGTAGTAACTACCGCCTGGCCGATGAAGTAGTTGAGGATTCCAAAAACTTACAGGCCTATTGGGTACTTTTGAATATGGCCAAGTTCCCAAAGAATAAATTGCCCGCTGATAAGTTAGTTGATCATGTTTTTAAAATTTATCAAAATGATTCTTGGCAAATCCAGCATGCTGCCATGGAAAGTTTAATTAAGCGTATTAAATCTTCCATGGACGAAAATCTCTCAATTGCATCTCGTCCGCCGCAAGGCAAAATTGCTGGCAGTTATGAAATTCGCAGAAAAGGAGTGGGCGTTCTTGAATATGAAATACTTCTGGGGGCAAACTCAACGGTTATGCCTTTTGATGCGAGTTGTTCTTGCAAAGATTTTCAAAAAAATACGCTACACTTTTGCAAACACACCGCTACAGTTTGGCTGTACTGGAATGAAAATGAAAAAAAGAAAAAGCAACTTGCAAGAGAACATTCGCAAGGAGCAAATAGGCTGCATTGGCTTGCCGAGACGGGAATGAAAAAAATATTTTTTCCTCTAGATGGTCTAATGCTTTCTCAAAGGCCATCAAGTGAGTTTAAAAAATATTTTTCTTCTCTTCCTAATGCGCAAGGATTATATCCTTTTCAAAATATCTTTAAACTCCCTCATGAAAAATCTCAACAAATTAGTTCCTTAGAAAAAATTCTTCAATCTTCCAAAAAACTTTGGATCGATCCAGTCGTTTTCCCTCTACTCAAAAGAGAAAAAGAAAAACTTTGGTGGCCAATTCTTTATCAGACGAAAAAAAATGATTTATGGAATGTTTTGAAAAAAACAAAAATCAAGTTGTATCCCTATCAAGATCAAGGAGTGAAGAGATCGCTAGAGCGTGGAAAAATGTTACTGGGCGATGACATGGGTTTAGGAAAAACAATCCAGGCCATCACGTGGGCGGAATCACTTCTACAGGCCAAAGTTGTAAAAAAAATTCTTGTCATCACCCCGGCTTCCTTAAAATCTCAATGGCAGCGTGAGTGGGGATCAGTAAGTAATAGGCCAATTGTTATTGTCGAAGGAGGGCCGGAAGATCGAAAAAAAATTTATGAAAGTAATGCTCCCGTTACCATCCTCAATTATGAATTACTTTTACGAGATTTTCCTGCTATTGAGGCCATGAATGTTTCAGGAATTATTCTTGATGAGGCCCAAAGAATTAAAAATTATGCTTCGCAAACATCCCAATTGGTAAAAAAATTGCATCCCCCTTTTCGCCTGGTTCTCACCGGAACACCAATGGAAAATCGGATAAGTGAATTGGCCTCGCTGATGGACTGGATTGATGATCATGCCATGGGCCCAGGCTGGAGACTCGATGCCGAATTAACAATGGAAAGTTCGAGAGGGATAGATCAAGGATCCAAGGGCGTTCAAGGTTTGAAACTTCTTCGCGAACGAATTGCTCCTCATTTTTTAAGAAGAACCCGTGGGCAAGTGTTAGGTGATTTGCCTAAACGAACAGATTCTGTTCGTATCATTCCTTTTACGGACGAACAAAAATCCATTCATGATGACTACGCCGGCGAAGTGGCGAAACTAATGAATATAGCAAACAAGCGTCCGTTGCGCCCGGAAGAACACATTAGACTCATGAGCTATATGACGAACATGCGCATCGTGAGTAATGCGCTGGCGCAATATGATTATGAAAATATTTGGGATGGCCTTAAAAATAATTGGCATCCAGAAAAAAAATTAAACTACCTTTCCTCGCCTAAGCTTATTGAATTTAGAAATTTAGTCGAAGGTCTGCTATCACAAGACAAAGTTAAAATAGTCATTTTCAGTCAATGGCAAAGAATGTTGCGCTTAGCTCATTGGTCCATAAGAGATTTCCTAAAAGAAGACGACGTGGAAGCGGTTTTTTTTACCGGAAAAGAAACTCAAAATCAAAGAACGAGTAACATCGTTCGTTTTCATGATGATCCCAAAGTTCGCATTTTTTTTGCGAGTGATGCTGGTGGTGTGGGATTAAATCTTCAGCGTGCAGCAACGGTCTGTATTAATCTTGAATTGCCATGGAATCCGGCCGTACTCGAGCAGCGAATTGCTCGTATCCATCGCCTTGGCCAAAAAAATCCCATTCAAGTTTACAATTTTGTTACCCAAGAAAGTATTGAAGAACGCATCTCTAGGCTTGTGGGAAATAAAAAAGCTGTGTTTAACGCTTTATTTGATAGCAATAGTGATCAGATTATTTTTGAAGACAGCGCAAGTTTTTATAAACAAGTGCGCGAAGTGGTTAGTGACAAATCCATCACGACGACTAATACAAACCAAACTGATGGCGACAATACCGATGAGTTGGCCGTGACCCCAGATGAAGTTAGTAGAAATTTGAAAGATCTAAGTGATGAAATAGAAAAAATCGATCCGGCCGAAACTGCGGTCAGAGATATCGTTCATCATTCGGATACGGCAAACGATACCAAGATGAAGAATCGTCAAGGTACTTCCTTTAATCCTTTTGCAAATATAAAAATTGAACGGTCCGCATCTGGATCAATCAAAATTGAAGCAGATAAAGAATCCGCGGAAATGCTTTCAATCATGTTTAGCTCGATGGCGAAGCTATTCGAGAAAACGGCCTTACATTGAGAGATGCAAAACGCTATCAAGCTAAAATAACCTATATTGGTGTTCTACAAATCAATAGTTAATACGTGTCCGGCGTAACCGATTTTCTCATTTTTTATTGCTTTTCTCGGAAAAGCTGGAGTGAAAGTGTAACAAAATTTTTTCAATGATTGCCAGTTCAACATGAAACTGTATACCGGTTCGTTTCGTGGAGGAACTGGTGGGGACGGACGAACAACAGACGCACTACATTTTCAAGAGTTTCAATCTATTAGCTTACTAAGTTTTCCTTGGTCACTGCAGCACTGCAGTTAAATAAATTTCAAAAAAATTTCCATTTTTAACGCTAAAGGAAGATCAAGCTCCGTCTTTTAAATTTCACATTATCGCAAAAATCATATGAATCATGACCACTAATTAATCATTACACACAAAAACACAAATAGTTACGTATGCTCAAATTTGTGCTATTGTTTAATATGGATAAAATCGAACGCTTTATCATTAAGCAAATCAAGGAAGAACGGTATGCGCTCACAGTCCATGCCAGAAAAAGGATGGCTGAGCGTTTTATCTCAGATAACGACATTACAGAGATGGCCAAAACATTAAAAAGTATTAAGAGACAGGAAGATAATGACACCTACCTTTTAAAGGGACTGGACTCGTGGGGTGAAGAGCTCCATGTATCAGTGGCCGTCAGAGAAAATGTCATTATCATCACTGTTTTTTACAAGGAGTAACCATGAAAACGACAACCATGAAAAACTTTGCAGGACTCACTTATGTCACTGTTTCCAATATACCAATAAAGAACTCTGACTACGGAGAGATCATTGATACTAAGCCACGAGAATTAGAGGTATTAGTGGCCATAGCTTTGATAAAAAATAAAATTCCGATTACTGGGGCGGAGTTCCGCTTACTTAAAAGTGCAATAAATCTCTCAAATGAGGGCATCGCCAAGATGTTAGGAATTAGCAGAAACACTGTCCTAAAATGGGGAAAGGAAATTGAAAAACGCCTCCCTACTCCTTATGAAATGTTGGTAAGATTTCTTGTTGCCGACAGTCTAGGTATTAAGATTTCGTCTTCTATTGTAGAATTGAGGGCCAACGATAAAACAAAGAAAATTGTTCTGAAAGCAGCTTGATTTATCTCGTTTGTGGGTGACCATGTTCAATAAAATAATTTCTTATCTAAAAATCCGTACGACTAGGCATACCGTTGCACTCATTCCTGCTAATAACGGAATGCTAGTCAAAATAAACGATGAAGAGATATTTATTAAATGGCCAGATATAGTCGAAATCGTGGCTTATAAAAATGATAAAACAACAACGGAGGTGCGTCTGTTGTTCGGAATGGTGGACGTGACAGGGATTGAACCTGCGACCCTCAACATGCCATGCTGATGCTCTCCCAACTGAGCTACACGCCCTCGATCATTTTGACTGCTTCAGATTAAACGCCAAATGAAAAAGTGACAAGAATTTTCTAAATGTTATTTTTAGGCGACAACTTATTTAGATTTATTAAATTTAACTTATAAATTTGTCGGCGACTTTTAATATCTCTTGGATGAGTAAATCTTTTTTAACTTTCACTAGCGAATCTAAAAAATGACATCCTATCATCAACGACTCTCCATAATCGTCCCACTGCGACGCGGTTTTTGATCCGCACAATAGGGTCGTCACGTCCTCATGGGAAAAATAATATCCTAAAACAAAAGATTTAAAGTCAAAATCGTCGCCTGCGATTTCTTTGCCGACGTTTTTCATCTCATCAACCAATTCCACTTTTTTTAAGACATCTTTACGTTTAAACCAAGGAGCACCGACACGATTATCTGACGGATGCAATTGACGATTGACATCAAAACTTCCTGACAAAATTCCCTTCTCCAGTCCTCCCCAACTCATAAATCCCAATTGATCAGTTTGGCAGATGGGAAAGAGATTTTTTTCTACGCCGCGATTAAATAAACTAAACTCACTTTGTAAAACATCAATTTTTGCGACATCTTTTGCCAATAAAAGATCGGCCTCGCTCGTATTACAAAGTCCCAAGTAGCGAATCGCTCCCTTCTCTTGCAATCTCGCCAATCGCTCGAGCGGACGCCGAATATCAACCTTTCCATCCGGCCAGTGAATAAAATAAATATCGATGTAATCCGTTTGAAAATCTTTCAAACTTTGCATCAACATTTTTTCTGCCACCTCCGGATCATTGGTTAAATTGATTCGCTTATTTTCATGCCAAGTGACACCTGATTTAGAAACAAAATGCACTTTACTTCGCCCGCCATTCACTTTAAAGAATTTACCTAATCGTTTTTCAGCTTCCCTCATCCCATAAACAGGTGCCGAATCAAAAAGAGTCACTCCCAATTCCAGCGCATGCCGAATGAGATCATGGGCATTACCCTCAGCCATCGGCCCAAACCCATAACCGCCACCTTCACCACTGATGGACGCACTTCCAAAAGAAATAGGTGTACATTTTATCTCTGTCTTGCCGAGGTTCCTTGCTTTTTTTTTCATCCAATCATAAAGTGCAACAGTCATGAATAAAATTCCTCATTTAAATTTACTTGCCCATAGCAATTGTAAAATTCTTTTTATTTTTGCCCATCGTGGAGAGGCCAATGATTTCCTCGAGGATTTTAGGCCCATCAAGCATGAAAGTAAAACAACGGAACCTCATTATCTTAGTCAAATCTTGTGGCAACATAAAGAAAATGCTAATCATCATTTGCTTATCACCGGAGAGGGAGTTTTTGAATCCCTAAAATCCACGACGGCCGCACTCACCTACTTAAGCGAATCAAAGCAACGTCCAGATATTGTCATCAACTCAGGCCTTGCCGGTTCTCTTTCACCTTCACTCTCCATTAATGATTGGGCCATCATCGGGCGCGTCTGTTATTGCCAAGAAGACAAGCAGTGGCAATTTTCTACTTTTGCAAGTCTGATGAAATCTCAACAAAATTCGCGACCGCAAAATTTATATAATTGTGTTAGTTTTTCGAAACGAGTATTTGATCAAGAAACGCGCTCCTTCCTTTCCACTCAAGGTCACCTAGTGGACCGGGAACTTTGGGGCATAGCGAATGCGTGTCAGTCTTTTAAGATTCCGTGGTTAGGCCTAAAGCTTATTTCGGATGATTTTTCGTCCATTGAAAATGAAGAATGCCGAAATATCAGAGGCGAATGGAAGAAATGGTCGGAGCTAATTGACGAATTTCTTAAAAATTTCCTATCCAAAGGCCAGAACCCTACTTTTGAAATTTCTGATGAAAATTTTTTCTTCACTAAAGCAATGGAACATAAGTTTCAATATTGGAACAATCGCATCAAAGACCATGATATCTCAAAGATTAAAGCTTCCCTCATTCACCGCTTCAAAGATGCAACGCCAAAAACGAGAGCTAAAATCTTGCTCCAAGAAATGGAGATATTAAGCCAACCAGATTTTTATCAAATGAAAAATGAACTTCAAAATTTTCTTAAAAACTATGAAACCCCTGAACATCAAATAAAAATTAAAATTGATGAAACACTTGAGACCGATGAAATTCAATTTATCCTCAAGGCCTCAACAACAGAAGAACTTGCCAAATCAATATCAACGATTAAAGATTTTAATTTTAAAAAGTATATTTCGTTACTGAATGGTGAATCCCTGTGAGTATTACAAAGATCATTTATGAAACAAGATCCCTGAACTCACCCATCACGCAAAGAGTATTCAAGCAATTTTCCCATCTTCCCCATATTGAAATAGAAAATCTCAATGATCACTGGGGCCGCGTGAAAAAACCGTACTTAGAAAAACGAACTGACCTCCACCTCTACCTCGGAGTAAGACCGGCCCCCCACATCAAGCTAGCTCCTGATGCTTATGGAATTTCTCGCAATCAAGAGCATGAACCTCACTACTATTTTATTCATGCTTATAATTGCGTCTACGAATGTGAATATTGCTATCTGCAAGGACACTTTCAAACACCAGATTTAGTTTTATTTGTGAATCACGATGACATCCTAAAATCCATAGAAGAGCAAATCCAATTGACTCCCCACGCCTGGTTTCATGCCGGCGAATTTTCTGACTCCCTGGCCCTCTCCTCACTGACGCAAGAATGGAGGGAATATTTTGAATTATTTCAGCGATACCCTAGCGCGCAGCTAGAACTGAGAACAAAATCTCATAACATTCAGTCCATCATCAACCTCACCCCAGCACCCAACATTCACGTTACTTTTTCTCTCTCCCCTGAAAAAGCGAGCGCAACCTATGATCTCAAGACACCATCACTTTTGAAACGCTTGGATGCGATTAAAAAATTAGTAGGCCATGGATTTACCATTGGGATTCATTTTGATCCTATCATTATTGAAACGAATACCCAGGCGCAGTATGAAGAACTCATCCTCTCTCTCAAAAATGTCTTACCCGATACTCAACTAAGTTATCTTTCCCTAGGAGTTGTGCGATTCACCGACAATGTTTGGGCCCAAGTGAAGAAAAATTACCCAGACTCTCCCCTCATGGCCCAAACTTTGATAGAAAGTTTTGATAACAAGTGGCGATCTCCAAGACCTATTCGCACTTGGCATCTAGGAAAGATTCGTGAACAATTGCTCAATTTTGGTTATAGTAATGATAAAATTTATTTTTGCATGGAATAAAAAAAAATAGGAAAGGAAGGAATTATTAGTATGAATCATCATCACTCACCTGTTGCCAGAAAAACCACTCAGCTAAGACCCAAAGACGTAACGACGCTTCCTGATTACGCTCTCAAAATCGATGCTTGCCCACCGCTCGTCGATCCGCGCGCTATTCGTTCGTGCCTCGCCCTTATGGATCAAGCGGCCGTGAACGGTGGATCTGCCTGTCACTGGGGTGGCCCGTCTGCCCTTGCTGAACTTCTTAGTGCCCTCTACGCCAACGTTTATCAATTAAAAACGACTTCTGGGAATTGGGACGAGCAACTCAATTTAGTTAATGATATCGGCCATGCCCACAACGCTTTCTACGCACTCTATGCCCTCTATAAATTAATTTCGTATCAAGAATTAAACGGCTTTCGCTCGATGAACAGTAAGCTCACTGGCCACGGAGAAGGGCATCTCTTTCCCGAGGGAGTGCTACTTAGTAATGGCCCACTGGGCTCTACCATTCCTCAGGCACAGGGTCTTGCCCTCGGTGATAAATTAAATAAAAATTTGCGCAAAACTCTTTGCTTCGTGTCAGACGGAGCGATGATGGAAGGGGAAGTGAAAGAAGCGCTCGCGGCCATTCCAGGAATGTTTTCTAAAAATATTTTAAATCCCTTTATTCTCGTTATCTCTGATAACAACACCAAATTATCCGGAAGAATTGAAAAAGATTCCTTCTCTATGCAGCCTACCTTTGACTCTCTCTCTCCTTTAGGTTGGGAAACTATAAAGCTTGATGGCCACAACTTAGCGGCCTGCTCTCAATTGTTTCAAGAATTACTCTCGCGCCCGCTTGAAAGTTTCAAAAAACCCATCGCGATTATCGCTAAAACGATTAAAGGTTACGGCATCAAATCCACCGCTGAATCTAGCTCTGGTGGTCATGGTTATCCACTTAAGGCCTATGATGAAAACTTGCTCTCTTTTTTAAAAGAATTGTGGCAAGGAGCGGAAGTGCCGGCCTTTTTTCAAACTTGGGCCCAAGAGTTAATTAAAAAACCCGCAACTGACTCAGCAAGTAAATCGGCCTCTGCTAATCCCACACCCACAGATAAAGTGCAAGCAGGTTTTGGAAAGGCGGCCGTTGCCTCCAAACAAAAAGGAATTCCGGTTTTATCTGTTACTTCTGATTTGCCGGGATCGACCGGTATTGCTCCTTTTATCAAATCCTTTCCGGAAGCCTCGTTCGATGTGGGAATTGCGGAATCCAATATGGTGAGTGTGGCCACTGGCCTATCCAAAGTGGGCTTCGTTCCCATAGTTGATACGTTTGCGGCCTTCGGAGTGACCAAAGGTAATCTCCCTCTCATTATGTCCTCACTCTCTAATGCGCCCATCATTGCCCTCTACACCCATACAGGTTTTCAAGATGCGGCCGATGGTGCGAGTCATCAGTCTTTAACTTATGCATCGGCGCTGGGTTCGATTCCGGGTGTGGATTTAGTGGCCCCTGCTACTTCAAAAGAAGCAGAAGAATTATTAACTTTAGCTATCGAGAGGCAAAATCAATCGTGGGAAAAAAATATTAGCTGCCCAAGTACCATCTTCTTTGCTGGAAGAGAAAATTTTCCAGTCGAAGTGACCTATACAGCGACTTCTCCCTCACGAGCATGGGGATTACCACGAACTTTAATTCAGGGAAATGGCCCGACTGTTCTCATTAGTTATGGACCACTAGTGCATGAGTGCTTAAAGGCCGCCGAAGTCCTCAAGAATGCGACGGTCATCAATCACCTTTTTTTGAATCATTTTGACGCTTCTTTTTATGTCGATTTTTTCAAATCTTCTCATTCTCAAGGCCAAAAAAAATGGAATATTATCTTCGTGGAAGATCACCAAAAAATAGGCGGCGTGGGTTCTTGGTTTTTTAGCAAACTTTGGGAGACATTGAGCAATGCTAGCGACGTCCATACGACGATTCATCAAGTTGCTCATCTGGCAGTCCAAGGGGAATTCGGACAATCGGCCTATACTGCGCAAGAACTTTATGCCCACCATGGATTAAATGCTCAGGCCATTGTCAAGCAGGCGAAGCAAATGTTAACTTAACAGTCTTAATTCGAAATCCTAGTTTATTATTAGTTAAAATTTAATTTGAGGTTTTTATGTCTAAGATGTGTGATTTAACTGGAAAGATGCGACAAGTTGGAAACAGAGTTTCTCACTCGAATATCAAAACTAAAGTGCTCAATATGCCTAACCTACACTCGAAAAAAGTTTTCGATCCTGAAACGGGAAGAACGATTCGTTTGAAACTTTCTCCGAGAGCGATTAAGACTTTAGATAAGGCCGGATCCCTCACAAAACTACTGAGAAAATTCGCTAAAAAAATGTAGACTCCGACTTATTTAAAGATTTCTCTTGAGTTTGTTTACGGTAGCTGTTCCCAATTTCAAATCAATGACATTATTTATGTAATTGGCCTTAATCTTAGATCTCTGAAACAAGATTTTCTTTGAAAGGCCAATTACAAAAAATGGCATGCAGGTAGCAATCGCAAACAAAATAATATTTTCAGTCATTTTACCCCTCCTGGAAAAAATCAAAAACTCACATTTCCTATAAAGCAACAATCTTGCCAACAACATCTAAACCAAGATCTGTTTAACACACTGAAATCTGGAGTTGATGTCGAACATCTGGTATTCTTTTGGCACTGAGGTAGGAATATGAGGAAGACATTTTGCAAAATGGCGCCATTATTGGTGACTATTTTAGCTTTTTTCAATTTAGTGTCATGCGGCTCCTATACATCAGAGCAGATCGAGCTTACTGAGGATCAATTAACTGCCATTAGAAGTAAATTATCTTCTGAATGTACTTCAAAAAATGCAGGATTTTTTAATGAACTGAAGGCCGCCTTCGCCAATGCGATTAATGTGGAATCTGAAATGGGAAGGCGCTCCTATTATAAAGTAACTGACGTCAGTGGCGGGCAAACGACAAGCTACTATTTTGGCGTTTATAAAATATCGAATAACAAAGTTTATTTTATTACCTTGACCCCATCGACCATTACGCCAGACCAAAGAGACCGCGTTTTCGCTTTCACTCTGGACGATCAAAATAAATTTTTTTCTGATAGCAATAATCTCACCTCCACCATTTGCACCCCTCCGAATATCTTTAATCCTGTCGTCGCTGATTTTAACTACACCATCAAATCCTCAACACCGGATTCGACTGCAGCTACTCGAACAGAAAATATTATCAAATATAAAAACAGCAGCAACCTTCCTCTCATTTTTAGTATTTTCAACTACGACTACACGAGAAATGATTATATAAATAATGCAAACACCCAAACGAAACGAACGGTAACCATGGCCAAAGAAACTCTTCCCACTTCGAACACAGTTTTTGAGGAACAAAGATTTGATGAGGCCGATCACTGCCAATTTGATTCCGTTGATACTTGGGCGGCGGTATCGGCCACGGGAATTAATCCCACTACTTTGGCCGATTGTGTGGATAAAAATAGCTCATCTGGACGCTTAAGTTGGGATGATGTGAACCCCACAATTAACTAATAAATATTCAATTTTGGAAAAAATAAAATGAAAAAATCATTTATCCTTATTTTGTTCTCTTTTCATTTACTTTTCTCAACATGGATATTGGCCAGTCCAGACTCGGATTTATTTATGAATTACGATCAAAAGCAACCGAAAATTAAATCGAGCCATTGGATTTTTTATATCCATGCTGATGCTTTACAACTTCGTCCCCTTACCCAATACCAGATGGTGCACAAAGAAATAAATTCCAGAAATGAAGTTCTCTTTGGGGGCGGGCCTGGGTTTGCCAGAAGATTTATGTTGGCCTTTCCTCTCTCCACAATTACTGAAATTAATGCCTACTACTGGGGACATGATGTGACCGAAGCACAAAAACCCAACACTCAAGACTTGAAAGACTATGAAGTTTTGCGCTCTGAGCAAAAAGATATCATTTATGGAATTCAAATTTCCCAGAGCATTAATTTCGCTTTTGAAACGAAATATTTACTGATAGAGCCATTTATTCAATTTGGCGTTGGATTAGGAAGAACGAAATATAGTCTAAAGTATCGTTGGGACACCAATACCCCGAGCGAATACGAAAGTTATCAAAGTACGATTTCTGAAAATTTAGTGACGCAATCGCTTGCCGCAGGAATTCAATTTATTGCCATGAATGGCTTTATCTCATATTTAAAAGTACAAAAAAATGTTTTCACCGTGGGTACTCGTGAAACATCGATCTCGCGAATAGATGTTGGATCCACGGAAGTCTCTACCTCCAACACAGAAAAATTAAATCAAAATCAAGATGAGTATTCTTATGGAGTAGCTTTTGGGTACGTGTTTTAATTTTATTCGGATAAAATATTTTCACTAAAGAAAGAACAATACTGCTCGGGTAATACAACCTTTAAAATTCGATTAACATCTCTGACTAAATTCATTTTTTGCTCTCTTGAGTAAATTTTGAAATTTTTTAAATTTTTATAAAATTGGAAGAGTGGAGATTGAGACCGGGATCCACCTTGAAAATTTTCAATCAAATCAATGAGTCGAATATGTTCCTTGTGTGTGTTGGGCCACATAAGAATGAGACCTCGGGCCATATAAAACTGAGAGGCCAAGCAGCATAGAATCTCTGGGCACCTGAACCTTAGAATACTGTTTTAATTAACTTTATTCTGAGGAGAAAGGAGTGCTAAGAATGGACACTGTCAACAAAGTAAGAAAATCCTATAAAATCACCAAAAATGTGAATTCTTCGGCCCAAATCGGCCAATGTTCTTGGGCCACGGCCAAAAAAATTATTGATGCAACTCCTGAAGAATTGGCCCAAAGGGGAAGAAGAGAAAAGGCCTCAAAACTTATTACAATTGAGGTCATCGAATTCATTGAAAAAATATTCCTATCTGAAGTTGAAAATAAAGTTCATAGAAAACAAAAACATAAAACCCCAGCTCTTTTAATAAAATTGAAAGAGGCCGGAATCTATCACGGATCACTTAGGCACCTTAAAAGATGTGTTTCAAAACTTCGAATTAAGCACGGCCATTGTCTATTGCCACAAAAAACTTTCCTTGAACTTGATTTTGAAAATGGAAAATATCTTCAAATTGATCACGGTGAAGTGGAATTCGAAATAAATAAAATACGCGTAAAGGGATACCTTTTTGTGGCAAGTGTTCCTGGACTTGCTCTTCGCTATTGCCAAGTCTACTTAACGAAGGCGCAAGAAGCATGGGGTGAGTTTCATGAAAATTGTTTTCGGTTTTTTGGAGGAGTTTTTACATTTTGCATTTACGACAACGATACTGCCATTTGTATTCCGGGGAAAGGAGCGAGCAATCAATTCTTAAGTGACATGGAAAACTATTATAATTTTGAGGCGATCTTTTGCAACAAAGCATCGGGTTGGGAAAAGGGTTCGGTTGAAAATGCGGTTGGTTATTGCCGCAGAAATTTTCTTCCAGGACTTCCTTCGTATGAAAGTCTCAATAATTTGAATGACTATTTAAAAAAATGCTCATTCCAAGACAGAGGAGAAGTTCACTATAAGCAAAATGTTTCAAAAGAGATTCTTTATGAATTAATGAAAAAGAACCTCAAACCCCTTTGTATTGAGAAGAAATGGGAAAAAATAGAATTTTTAAAAGTCAGCACACTACAGACGGTTAAGTATGATGGTTTTCAATATTCGGTGCCAGAGAGATATGTGGGTGCCACACTGAAAGCGTTCATATCAGTTGGGGAAATTATTCTTTTTAGTGGTGATGAAAAAATTTATGAACATCAACGTTTTTATTATCAAAAAATAGATGCACTTATTTTTGAACATTACTTGGATCAATTATCCAGAAAACCGGGTGCATTTAAATTTGCAAAAGTCATTCACAGCACTTCATTTTCTGCTGAACTTACAGAAATCAAGGAGCGACTTTTGGGAAAACTTGATGAAAGGAATGCGATAAAGGAATTCATTCAGATCCTTCTTTTAAAAAGAGTTAGTGATCGGGATACATTTGATATCGCTATCAAGATGGCGCTCTCCTACGGGGGAATCAATTCGAATGCAATTAGTTTAATTATCAAGCAATTAGAAATTGGAGATAAACTGGCAACATGCCCAGTTGAACTTATTGCTGAAACTCTTCTTATTCATAGGATGAAAGACAATGACCTGAAAATATATCAACAACTTTTGCCAGAGGGAGGATTTGAATGAAAGACGTACTTTTGAAACTAAAAATGCATGGGGCACTTGATGTGCTTGATGATCTTCTAAAAGGAAAGATGGACAATCTTTCATTTGGGAGGTGCCTTCTTGAGGCAGAGATCTTTGAGAGACAGCATCAGTCGGGAAAAAGAAAAATAAAAGCTGCAAAGTTTTCTTATGAAAGAGAGTGGGAGCAGATCAATTTAAAAAGAAATCCAAAAATTCCATTTAGTGAAATTAAAAAACTGTCGTCTGGAGAATTCTTTAAGTCCAGACAAAACATTTGTTTTATAGGAAAGACGGGACTTGGAAAAACGCATTCACTTATTAGTATCGGAAGAGATCTATGCAGAAATGAGCACGATGTTTTATTCTTTACAGCGGCGACTCTCGTGACCAAATTAGAAGAAAGTAAAAGTGAAAATAAGTTAAGTCGTTTAATGGAAAAACTGAAGAAGGCCAAACTGCTTATTATTGATGAATTGGGATTCGTACCATTTTCAGATACTGGAGCAAGACTTCTATTTGATGTTTTTACTTCGAGGTATCAAGTGGCACCGATTGCGATATCAACGAATTTAAGTTTTGAGAAATGGACGCAAGTTTTTGGATCAATTGAGTTAACGGCGGCACTTATTGATAGGTTCACTCACAACTGTAAGATATTCATGTTTGAGGGGGATTCAGTACGCTTAAGTGAGGCGATAGAGCTAGGAAATAAGAAAAAGCTTGAGTCGAAAGGCGCAGAATGTTAATGAATTATTGAAATAAATTATCGGTGCTTTTGAGATCGTTTGGCCTCTCAGTTTTATATGGCCCGGCCTCTCACTTTTACGTGGCCCAACACATCCTTGTGCGTCTTGATTTCATATTCAATGTATTTCCCAACAACTAATAGGGCCGCATTAATATCTAACTTTTTATTACCATCTTTTAATTGATCACTTAATTTTCTTAATTCCATGCTACTTACATTTTCAACTTTATATTTGTGGTTTGAGCTAGCTCCATATTCATTTTCACCAGAGTCCTCAATTAAGAGATAATAAATCATTGAGCGAACATAACCCTCTCCTTTCAGAGGAAAATGTACTTTCCAAAACTCATCCCTAAAGGTCATCGAAGAATTAAGCTTTTTGCTAATAAATGTTTTTACAAATTTATAAATCTCCACCGACCAATCTTTTGTTTCATCGACTTGTAATTCTAAATATTCTTTAAGTGCTTTTCTAAACACCTCACAAGCTATTTTATCCTCATTGTCCCATTTTTGTTTATCTTCGGAGTATATTCTAATCATAATATTAGTAAGTTCTTGATCAATAATATTCCAAACATCATTTTTTCTAAATGTTACCATTAAATTTTTTCGCAAATCATTCAGACTAATATTTGATAAATTTTCAATTCTTTCCTTGTAAGCATTTCTCTGAATGGCAAACATCACCATCGTTTTTTCTATTTCGTCTTGTATAGTTTTAATTTCCGCAACTGAAATCTTTGCATTTTCATTAAAATTTAATTTTTTCAATAACTCCCTTATAGTCATAAGATGGGCCGCAACTTCATCTGCAAAAAAATAATTTGAATAATTGGATTGAAGCCAAAAATTTGAATCAAAGTATTTTTGAAAATAGGGTTTATAAGGATTTGAATCTTCTGAGAATAACTCGCGAACATAGCTATTAGTATTAAATGAGGATTGCTTCTCATTCCATCTAATAAGGTAGGAAAAAAGAGGTGGATTTCTTAAATTTGAATCCCCCACTTTCAAATACGATCCAAGAAACTTGATCGCATGAATTAGCTCATGAGAAACGGAATCAGAAAATAATAATTCATCTGATACTAAATCGACTCCAATTTCCATCGTTCCTTGACCGTAAGAAGCATCATTGATGTTGTCACTACTGAGTAAAGGATAGGCCTGTCTAAATACAGCTTTTGAAGACCTTTCATTTTTTAAATTTGGGTTAATGATGATTTTGATTTTATACGGAGATAACCTTGCCGCTAATCGATTGAGGGGTGATGTTCCTTCAACAGACACTTCATAAATTAAACCACTAGGTGTGTTTCTACCCGCAGTTCCCAGAACATTAACTCCTTGATCAATAAAGTAAGGAATTGGGATAATATTTGCAAGCGCCACTTTCACCGAAAAAATAAATCCCATAAAAAAAATAAATAATAATTCCTTTTTCATTCTTTCATGGTGACATATTTAGCAAAGATACATAATTCGGAATTTTTTGCTATTGATAAATCCGAGACATGGTTAAGCCGACATTGGATACAGGTTCGGCGAAACGGATAGAAGGTGAGGAAAACCGGAGTCTATTTGATACTAGAGATGTTTTGATCACACCTAAGGAAACATGACTAAAAGGTAAATAGAGATACCAAAAACGACTCAAAGCGTTTTTTTCTTTTCAAATTATCCAATTCCATCTATTCCTAACCTCCTTGGCCAATTTCTTTGGGCCAGGGGATCTTATATCCATCATCACATTCCTAGGGGGATTACTTTGAATTACTCCACTGTCCTTCTCACCTTTTCTCTTTTTCTTTCTTTTGCCTTAACCTTAAACTTTTCGATGACGACTCAGACCCACGCACAGACCCAATCCCAGCTTCCGCCCTACGTCAGCTATGATGACAACTACCTTCTCCCTTTAGGCGAAGGAAAACCGGCCACTGATTTATTGGGAAGTGACGGAAAAATTTTAAATTCATGGGAATTGGAAGAACGTCGTCGCGTCCTTTGGCAGAGTAAATTAGATTTATCTGTCCTTGGGCCGGCAACCGATTATACCTATTATTCAAATACAAATCCCCCCTATCAGTGGAATGTACAGGATTATGACGAATTAGATTTTTCCGGCGCAGCTGAAAGTCTAGGGCAAGGATTGAACAACGGTCTGTTCCGATTTAATTTACTAGCTCGTGATCATAAAACGCCCTACCTTGCGCTGCTCTCTGAAGTTAATTACAGCTATTTAATCAGGGCAGAGTTGCTTAGAAAAATTGGCTATAACATTCCAGCGATGAAACGATTTCGCGCGCTAAAAATTAATTTCTCATCAGTGGATGAAAAAAAACAAATCCTCAATCGAATGACTAGCATCCTTTCTGATAAGGATTTGTGGATTATAGACAACCCTAAAGATTTACCTTACATCCTCATTCAAGATATTGTGCTCACGCCCTATGAATCCCTAGAAAAATTTAACTTGGCCATCGATCCCTTTCTTTTCGATCGCACCAATGGAAAAAGAATTTTTAAAGCGCTCGTGGTTCCCTACAATTTAATTTTATCAGATAACCCAAGTATTAATTTGCTCCCATGGTCAGTAGGCGTAGTGTATTCTGGCAACTTGCGCTTAAACTCAGAGATTACTTCTAGTTTTGGTGCCAGTGTTGAAGACGCAAAATGGATATTAAAGAAAATTAGCCGCCTCAGTCGTGAAGATTGGAACGACATCGCGGCCGCTTCTGATTTACCGGGATGTCTTCAAGGACTACTCATTGAAAAGTACTTGTCCCTCCTAAAAACGTTCAATCAACAGACCTATAATCAAGTTGACTCTCCCACTTATGTAGAAAAATTTCAGTGCCAAGACCATGTGGTCGATGGAAAAACGAATCTCGATAAATGGGAAGGTTATGCCTCACACTTTGCTTGGGGCGATCCAGAAAATCCACTCAACAGTAAAGAGATTAGATCTATCACCATCATGAAAATACTCGATTTTGCTTTTGCCAATACAACCAACTATATCAACTCACTCTCTTTTATGAGTGTTGATGTTGGTAAAAAAAACATTCAAAAAATTAATCAACTATTTGAAGAGTCTAAAATTCAATCTAGAGAAAAAAATGAAATCACTAACATCCCTTTGTCCACTTGGTCTTTTTTAACGGGTGGAGTGCATCTTATTGCTTCAAGACAAGTGATTGTTGGATCTTACCAAGGCACGACAAATAATCTTATCTCAATGGCCGACAATATTGGGATTGCTGGGGACTTTGGAATTTTTCTTGGCGTGGCAGGACTCCTACCTGATTTCAAAGCTGGTCAAAAACTCAATACGAGTGAAGTAAAATACAATGTCGTTCGCTCTCCCATTAATTCCGTTCAGGCAAGCACGGGTGTGTCACTCATCTACTCCCATATACGTCCCATTGATAAAGTGAGTGACGCTGTTAAGCAAATGCCTTTTAAAAATTTTCTAGTACCAAAAGAAAAAAAAGACATTGGAAAAGCGATTGCAAGGCTTCTTAAAGTTGATGGAGATGTCCCTGCGAGAGATCAATCTGATAACGAAAACGCCTTACTGACTGATTTTAAAGAGTCCATTCTTCCTGGGGAATCTTTTATTATTACCCGGAGGTTATTTGCCAAATTAGGAGCTAATTTAAATTTAGTTTTTAATCAATGGGTTGATTTAAGTATTGGATATGAAGGTGAAGATAGTGTGATTGATAGAATTCACATTGTTCGAAAAGATGAAAATACCATTCAAATTTATAAAAATTATGCGAATCTGGTTATCCCTGAAAATTTAAATGCGGCACTCGGAGTTATCATTCCTTTAGCACGTTTCAGAAATCAAACGACAAATATCAATAGGGCCCGCACCGATTTTTATGAAGTTAATATTGATCCCTATAAAAACCCCAATTGGAGGCAAGAGTTTACGGGATTAATGTCAGTTATCAAAAATGGGCGCTTAGCTAAACTAAAGTCAGTCGTTAAACCCATTCACTTCAATTTTGAAGCGAAAGAAAAAACGACGCAAGTTAGTGCTGCCATTTGGAGCTGGAATAAAGTTAAGCAAAGCATGAAGATTACCATCAATTACCCAGAGGGGCGGGAAGAAAATTTTCACCGTGATTACCGATTTTTCATGGCGGGACATAATTTTCTTGAATACGCGGTCGATTTGGCCGATTCCTTAATTTCCAAAATCACGAGAATCGGGATTGATTTAACAGATTATAGTTTTAATCCTGGAACTTCTCCGACTGGTAAAGCGGCCTCTCGAATTGCTGCCACCGAACTTGATGACAAAGATATCATTCATTCGCTTTACACAAAAGTGACGAGGCTTCACAACGGCTTTCATATGAAGCGCAAGCAATTAGATCGTCTACTTAAAGACATTAGGCGACATTACCACTATCAATTTTACCTACCAGAGCAATTTAATAATACTAAAAGTATCAGTATTTATAATTCCCAAATTAATATTCATTTTACTCCTGGTAGCTATGAATATTTTTTAAATCTCAATTTACAAGAAACAAAATGGGGACGCGCGATTTGCTACCAATTTAATAATTCTCCAGACCTCAACGAATTAAATATCCCTAGAGCGATTGATGCCGAAAATCCCAAATGCACCGCTTGGAATAAAATTCAAAGGTGGCAAAAAAAATTAAAAGAAAATATTGCGGCGACAGATTTTTATGATGTCACAAAATTCGCTTCACAACTTGCGTTATACCTAGAAAATCATCTCACCATTCAAGGCCTCATGATCCTCATGGGAGGAGATGAATTTATTTTTGTGGATGGAAAATTTACGGGATATCGCGATGGGGTAGAATTTAACCGAGATAAAAAACAAGAAATTGACGTTTATTCTAACACATTAGGGATTCGTCCCAATCGAACTTTTGGCCCTCTATCGGCCTTAACAAGAATTCCTGACAATCACTACGGCGCAGAAAACGTAGGACAAAATTTAAATGTCAGTGAAGGTGAACTATTTATGAATTGGGCGTTAAGGAGAGCATACTAATGAAATTTTTTCCATGCGTTTCATTTTCGATACTTTTTTTTCTCTTCCCTCTTTCTTCCTCCTTTGCACAAAATGACCCGTATGCCTTTTTTCAGTGGTCACTTAAAAATGACGGTGTTGCCATTCCTCTTGTCACAGATGGTACTGCCCTTAAAGGCGAAGATTTGGGACTCGGTGAATACGCTCTTCATCCAGAAAAATTAAATTCTTTACTCAAGCGAGATGTTGTTGTTGCTATCTTAGATACAGGCCTAGATTTTAATCATCCAGATATAAGAAATAATCTTGCCTTTAATTTGGCCGATTGTGAGGGGACGAGTCCTGAGAATTATACTCCAAGTGAAGTGGATAAAGATAAAAATGGATATGTGGGAGATTGCTTTGGTTGGAATTTCGTTCCAGATGACCGAGCTCCTGGCAATCAATTTCCCCGGGATAACGATGGCCACGGAACCCACTTAGCAGGAATCATTTCGGCGGTTAAAGGAAATGGTTATGGAGTTTCATCGGTCTCAAATCACGTCAAAATTCTTCCCTTGCGTGTTTATGCCTACGTTAATGGGCTCTCTCCTGAGTTTATTTTAAAAAGATCTGGTGAGGGACTAAAAGATTTAAGGCTCTCTCGCGGTGATATTATTGCGACGGCGATCAACTATGCCATATCTAGAAAAGTGGATGTGATCAATTTAAGTTTTGGTTACAACAACATGGTCGATGATCGAAAAGTTATCGTTGCCCTTGCCTCGGCGATGAAACACGGAATTATGGTGGTAGCGGCCGCTGGTAATGATGGTGGTACTGCTTTTGTGAAGCCGTGTATTTATCCTGGGGTTGTTTGTGTGGGCGGTTTTAATCCTCAGGGAAATCTAGCGAGACTCAGTAATTATGGAGATTGGGTTGATCTCTATGCTCCCGGAGAAGACATTCTCTCTCTATGGCCTCGCGCAGAGGTGGCCTCCTTATTTCCAGTGGTGGGATTAAATCAAGATACAGGTACCAGTCAAGCTTCGGCCTATTTATCGTTGAGTGCCGCGATTCTCAAAAGTATTTATCCAGAAGAAAATTTATTAAAAACTAAAGCTAGATTGTTTGATTCGCAAAGAACCTTTCCTGCTGGAAATCCTCTTACCGCTAATCTTGTTTCTGGAAAAATGCATTTAGAAACGGCGATCAATCATTTACCTAAAACTTTTTATCATCCAGAATTAAAAGTAGTCGATCACATCATTGTAAAGGGTGATTTAAGTTTTAGTGTCCCTATTCTTTTAAATTTTTATGCCAATCATGCGACTCAAATTCATTATCGTTGGGTAGCTGAAAATCCATCTGAAGTTTCTTTTTGCGACGAGGCAAACCAAAATCTCTCTCTCACCTTGCCGACCGATCAATCCTCAGTTGATCTCAATTTTTGCGGAAAATTAAATTCATGGGATTCAAACCCATTGCAAAATTTTAAATTAGTCATGGAAAGTGAGATCGACGGCGTTTCAAAAACGAAAACGTACCATTTTCACGTGAACTTCTTTACGAGTAAAAATGTTTCCCAGAATCGAAGGACAGTGAAACCTCTCGTTTACCCTACGGTCAATGAGGAAGGACAATTTATCAGGGCACCTCAATTGGTTCCCGTTAGTTATTTGTCTGACAGCGTTCTTTCTGATTCGCAAATGGAATTCTCTACTCAAGCTTTCGTAAAAGTTCCTACCCCAGAAAATCCCAAAAATGGCCACTTCAAGTTAGAACTCATTCGGGAACAAGAAAATAATTACCAAAAAATTCACGAATGGGATTTGTCTGATTTCAAACAGTTTTTTGGAATTTATAAAATTGACTGGAAAAAAAATAATCACCAAGAATATATTATTTTTGGCATGGTTGTCACCGAAGTGGAAAAAAAATTTAAGGCCTTCGTTCGATTTCAAAGATTCAATGCCAAGTTTGAGCTCATTGATCAATTTGAAATTCCGTCGGAAGATTTGCTTTATGATCGGTCTGAGGAGCGAACATTTTCACCTCTTTACTTCGCGAGAGGAGTAAGATTTTCCTTAATATCTAACTCTAATCCTAGTGTTTCAAAATCAACCATTCCAACCCTCGTGGTTTCTTATATAATCGATCGCAATTCAAGAACACCTGATTTGCAAAGAGTTCGACCAGAGGGCGATCGGATTCGCGATAATTTTAATAGGCCGCATCTCTATTTTTTTACTTCTGATCCACTACACCCAAAACAAATACGGAGTCTAAATTCTGGAACGTGGGAAAAAAGTTTACGTGAATGTTTAGGTCTTAAGAGTTATGAAACGATTGATAATTTTTTTAGAACGAGCAATAGTATTCAATTTGAAGCATTATCCATTTACGTTCAGGTGCAAAAAAATTCCTCTAAGTCCCTTTATTATGTTTCGATTGATAAGCTCGGTGTAGATGCTGCTGACAGTACGCTCCGTTGTCATCCCATTTCTAAACCGATGGAATTCAATAAATCTCAATTATCAACAACCCTTCTCTATCCAGAAAGTGCGACCACAAAAACAAGTATGGCCACCATTTTCTCAGAACAAGCTGGCCCATGGCTGCGAACAGTAAAATTAACGAATGAAAAAATTGAGGATTATCACACGCAAGAAGTGAGTTCTACCAATGGATTGGCCGAAGGATTAAATGACATCGCTCATTTTTATTTTCCTCATTCTCCAACGAAAGAACTTTATAGTTTTTGGATGGGACGAAGAGGCCTTTATTTGAGTAACCAACTAGACCTCAGTACTACTGCCGATACTGCGCTTGAACTTCCCCTTTACATACCCTTAGGAGGAGGGGGGGCCAATCAATTTTTTCAGGTAGCATGGATGCAAGTCAAAGATCATGAGAAAGATAATGTTACAAAACTTAGTCCTGCGCTTACTTACAATAGTAATTTAATGACTGACCCAGGAATGCGCGTTTTCACTATTGAAACGCTCGGCCAAGCACAACTAAAAATAAAATCCCCTTTAAGTTTTCAAAATGAGTGGGACGATGAATGCCGACTTTTATCCGTATCTACAGCTCGAAGTAATCAACCTTCCTCTCTGATTTACTACTGCGATCGCCAAGGTAAGTGGACGATCGAATCTGATATTCTCCAACTTCACTGAAACTTTTTTTTATAAATTGGTGCCACTGTGCGGCCATCGACTCCATCGATAGATCCGCAGTGGCACCACTCTTCTAACATTTGATTTCAATTTCAACACAATACCCGCCCAACATTGTCAGGTGTACCTCCTACCTATTCTAATGGTCCGTATTGTTGGTTAAGAGTTTCAAAAGTGACTCGCCAGCGTTTCATTAACTACCACCAAATGGAGGAGATCTCATGAAAAATGTTCTATTGTCTTTGGCACTAGCTGCCACACTAAGTGCTCTACCGAGCTGTAAGAAGTACACGCAAGAACAACTTGATTCTGCTGTGACTCAAGCGGCTAACGAAAATTACGATCTTGGATATCAAGATGGTAAGACAGATGGTTACGCTTTAGGTTTGCAAGATGGTTACAAAAAAGCGGTTGATGATTTCGCTAATGGAAATCTCTCTGCTGTGTATAACCAAGGCTTCAATGCTGGTTATAGCACTGGTTATGCGGAAGGAGATGCGGTTGGTTATTCTGATGGTTACAACAAAGGTAAAAGTGATGGCTACGCCATTGGCTATAATGCTGGTTACGACAAAGGTGCGAGCGATGGCTACAAATCAGGATTTAGCGCCGGAACAATCGTAGGATATAACGATGGATACGATGATGGATATTTTGATGGCGATGCTGATGGCTATGCAGACGGCTATGCAGATGGAGAATTTGATGGCTACCAGCTTGGGTACGATGATGGGTATGAAGATGGATGGGTTGATTGTAAATTTGTCGATTGTTTAACAAGCGGCGGTGGTGGATTTTCTGCTGGGCAAGGAAAAATTTCTGTGGCCGCAAAAATGGCCGGAGATGTTATCCAGTCTATGTTTAACTTTAAAGAGCTAAAGTCTCCTAAAGAAGTGATTGCAGAAGCAACTAGTAAAAACTCTGAACTTTCTCGTTTCTTAAATACAGCGGGAACAAGTATTATTTCTAAAAATATTATTCAAGAAAAATACTTAGTTTCTAGCCTTCAAAATCAATTAGTGGATAACTACGGTTTGAAAGAAGAACGCGCTCTTCAAGTGGCGATTCTTGCTAACAAATTTATCCGCACTTCTGGTGAAAGATCATTCTCAGCAACGGAAGCCTCTCTTCTCTCTAAAGAAGTGTTAGGGTCAGATGTGGCCACAATATCTTCTGCAGTAGAAGCTAGTGCGACTGGTAATAGTGATGCGCTTAACGCAGTTGTAAAAAATGCAGCTGCTGTTAACCAAATCAGTGAAGCGCAAGCACAGAAAATTCTGTTCAAGCTCTTCATCTAGTTGGTGGTGGGTCGCTCGGGAGGGATTTATTTCTCTCGAGCGATTTTTTGTTAACATTGCCAAGCAAGTTTTGATTTGCCAAAATAAATCATGACTTTTGCCTACCACGGAAAATATATTCAAATACAAGAAAAACTCATTGAAGGGCGGCTTTGGGAAAAGGCCTTCTTTCGTCCTGGAATCGTCATCTTCCCCATTACATCCCAAAAAAAAATTCTCCTGGTTAAAGAAAAGCGCCCCCACGAAACTCCAGAATTTCGTATCAAACCTGTAACGGGAATATTTGAACCAGACGTTAATGTGGCCGACAATGCCATCCGCGAAATGGAAGAGGAAATTGGCAGGTCCACAAGTTCCCTCAACGTTCATCTTTTTTTAGAATTGAAATCCACGGGCACGGTGAATAATCAGCAATACTTTGTTTATGCAACTAACTTAACTAATCACAAAATTCCCAACCCCGATGGGGAAGATAGTATTCAAGAAATTTTAGAAGTGAGCTTTGAAGAACTTGAAGACATGACCTGGTCACAAAAAATTCCCTGGGGCCAGTCGACACTGGGGATTTTTAAATTGCTGAATCTTTATAACCAAAATAAAGAAATCTTTAACGATTCTTATTGAGCAAATACTTCTGATAAAACGCAGGACTACAAAATTTCTCCAACGCATCCACGCCAATAATTTTGTCATAGTGCTTTCCTGAGACACTAAAGAAATACTCACTCACGGAAGAATCTTTTAAAAAGATAGTGTGACCTTTGTCGGCAAATTTTCTTAAGATAAAACTTGAATCAAGATAGATAAGGTCTCGGATTAGTAAATTCTTTGTAATGTAGACAATGATGCAGCAATCACTAAGCTCGACTAATGATTTTTTAAGTTTCGCACCCTTTGGAGAGCTGCGATCATTCCAATCGACCATCACTTCAATTCGCTTATTTTCGGGTGAAAAAAAGTCAAACCCACGCTGAGAACTTGAGCGAATTTGGCGCAAACCAAAAATCGCCTTGCTGTACCACTCGGCCAACTGCACAGGAAGATTTTTGCCATTATTGATAATGTAGTGAGTCCTTAGAAGTTCAAAGGCCGCACTCACTTGTTTCACAGTTGATAAGACCAACTCGCGATCGGGAAAAATAAGAATTCCGGTTAAGTGAGCATTTTTGAGAGTGAGTTTTTTTCCAAATTGATTTTTATACCAACCAGCAAATCCTTCGCTATCAACATAGTCCACTGAACTATAAACGAGTCCTCGGGTTTGCAAGTCCTCGACGCTCTTGATGTCAGAATGTTTTTTGGTTATGTAACTTAAGGGAACGTATTGCTGGTCATTCTCACCCATGACAAAAGCGGTGTCGTTATCAAAAGAAGAACTACCATGGGACGCCGATGAAAACTCGCGAGCGAGCTCATATATTAAATCTTTCACTTATGAACCGTTACTTTTTAAAAGCTATTCGTAAACTCCTAAGCTCTGCCTCGCCTGACTTAGTCGTGCGTCCTTGATCTTTGAATTTTTCAAACAGCTTCTTAAAGAAATTTAAATTTTACTAATTTTTAATTAATTATAATTTAAACGTAACACAACAAAAATTAAACTACTACCTGAGTAATATCTTCCACTCCCAATTGCGCGGTTTGAAGTAGGGCAATGGATTGCGGCAAGTAGTTTTGAGCATAAAACGTAAAATCAAATTGTTTTGACTGAAGATATTCACGGGTATATGAGGAAGAATTTTTCTCAAGTAAGTCACCGGCCACCAACGCTCCCTCGGCCAATCGCCAAGACATAAACAGCATGGAAACGGCAGTCGTATAATCGGTCGCGTGCCTTAATATTAAATTCATTTTCTTTTGCGATCCCCAAGAAAAAAACAGTTGAGTCGTTTTTTCTAACTCAGTCATCAGTGTTTTCACGACACCCAAACTAGATGCATAGGGAGAAGGTAATTTTTGAAACGTTTCAAAAACGATCTTAAGGAAAACTCCGAAATTTTTGCCACCGTCTTTTAATATTTTTCTCGTCACTAAATCAATGGATTGGATTCCATTGGTTCCTTCATAGATCCGGCCGATAATACTATCGCGTACAAATTGCTCGACTCCATACTCTTTACAAAATCCATAACCGCCATGAACTTGAACCGCTTCAGAGCCAATGAGAAAGGATTGATCCGTAAAATGGGCCTTACATATCGGAGTCAAGATCCCGATAAACGCTTCTGCATGAGGATCTGTTTTATTGTGGGCCAAGTTAAAGAGATTCCCAGTGTATAATTGAAGCGACCTCATGGCCCGCACTACACATCGCATTTTAAGTAACATTTTTCTCACATCAGGGTGTTGATCAAGAGTGACTCCAAACTGCACTCGCTGTGAGGCGTAGTTTTTACTCATCTCATAGGCGAGAGAAGATTGGGATTCTCCTTGAAGGCCACATAACAAACGCGCTTCATTCATCATGATAAACATAGTGGCCATGCCATCAAACTCATCACCAATAAGAATTCCTCTCGTCTCTCCTTTCTCTCCAAAAGAAAGTTCACAAGTGGCCGAGGAGTGGATGCCCATTTTCTCTTCTATTTTCGTGCACACGACGTGATTGGTGCCTTCCATTACTCCGCTTTCATTGACCCAATTTCTAGGAACAATAAAGAGGGAAATTCCTTTCGTTCCTGGGCCGCCGTTAGGTGTCCTCGCTAGTACTAAGTGAATGGTATTTTCATGAAAGTCTACCTCGCCACTGGAGATAAACATTTTCATTCCTTTAATCGACCAAGTTCCATCATCTTTTGGTTTGGCCGTCGTTAAGAGTGCGCCAACATCACTCCCCGCTCCCGGCTCGGTTAATCCCATGGCGCCGCCCCAGCGGCCATCCATCATCCCTGGAATAAATCGTTTTTTTATTTCGTCCGATCCCTTCAAGCGAATGACATTAAGCGCTGCCTTTGATAGCCCTGGGTACATGGCAAAACCTACATTCGCCGAAGTTCCCATGGAAAGACATGCAAGGGACACAGCTTCAGGAACTGGTGTGCCGCCTATATCTTCTGGAAGTCCAAGAGCAAACCAACCATTTTCATAATACTGGGCCTTGGCCTCATGTAAGCAGGCAGGGGCAATCACCTTTCCTTCTTTTAGTTGGATACCTTGAATGTCGGAGGGTTCGCGAGTCGGAAATAAAACGGTGCGAACGAATTTTTCATACTCTTGTAAAATATCTTTGATGGATCCTACATCTAAACCAAACTCAGTTAGATCTTGAACCTTAAGTAATTCGAATAAATTAAAATGAAAATCGGTGGTATCTACTTTGTAAATCGCCAATGTTGACTCCTAGTATTCAGTAATTTGCTTAGTTACTTCAGTACTAGGTTTAGGATAAAGGTGAGTCTTATCTTTTGCAATAAATCTTACGAAACGGCACTGTCAATTTTTAGTATTGGCATCCCACGATGGGAAAGTTTTGTTGTTGAAAGTTTGATTGATCTAATTTTGCAGTCAGTGTCTGTCCACCAATTCTAGCATTCATTAGTAAATCGTACTCCCAGATTTGTCGATAAGGATTGTAGCTTTCGCTATAAACAGGATTGATCGCTAAGGGGGCCTTTGTATCGGGAAGGATGGCCACTACTTGGGAAGTTATTTGTCCTCCGACAAATCCCTGCCTCGTCACTCTTCTTACTAAAACCGCCGGCAAACTACCTTTCTCTTGTGTTTGATAGCACACCTTAAAAGCTTCCACTTGCGTACCTAGTCCATTATCAAAGATTTTATTGATGATATCTTCTTTGCTTCGGTACAGAGTTTCTCTGACTTTATCGGATTTATATTTGAGTGGATAATATTTATTTATAACGAGATCATTGGATTGAAAATTGACGAATACATACTTCTCCTGATCTTTTAGATTGGACCCAAAAATTAGCCTTCCGTTGAAAAAGAGATGAGATTCGACACGTCCTTGACTAGGACTGTAGAAATTTAAAAAATCTCTTGGGCCAACCTCTCCAGGAAAAGCGGCCGCTTCAAATTTACTTCGCATAGCATCCATATCAGTGGGAAATGTATATAACTGGGAATTCAATCCATTAACTCCCTGAATATTACAATTATTTCCGAAGGCGGGATTGCAAGCAATTAACGAATTGGAAAAGTTTGGTACGTTGCTACTACTTTTCTTATTTCCACAACCTGATGTCGCAAAAAATAAAATAAAAAAAGAAATAGTTAAGATAATTTTGCTTTGCATAATGACTCCCATCTAGGAATTCTTTATACAAGATGAGTGCCAACCAAGTTAAAGGGTAACTAGTTCAAAATTAGTTAAATGTGTGATCGCAGATCAGGCGGGTGTTTTAATTTTAGACAATTTTTAGATCGTAGGCGCACTTAAAATGTACAAGCGGACAAGTTTTTTTTCCGTGTATGCCGCAGGGACGACAAGTTAAGTTTTTGTCTTCAAAGACTTTAGAATGATCGGCCAAAGGAAAGAAGCCAAATTCCGGAATGGTAGAACAAAAAATTCCCCAGGTGGCCACATTCATCGCAGAGGCCATGTGGATGGGGGCACTATCATTGGCGACTACTAACTTTGCATTTCTCATGAGAAGCATCGATTGCAAAAGATTTTGCTTACCCGCGACTACTTGAATTTTAGATTGCACACTCTCTGGAAGCTGGTTTCGAATTCTATTCGCTTTTGAAACGTCGCCCTTGCCACCAATAATATAGATAACATCATCTTGATAGGAGGGATGGGTGCAAAACCATTGAATGAGTTCCACCCATTTTTCTTCAGGCCACTCCTTTGTCTTCCAAACAGACGCCGGAGCAATAATAAGATATTTTTTTTGAGCTTCTTGGTGATTACTATTCAGACTTGGATGCCCAAAAAATATTTTAGGCTTGAGTTCCTCGGCCGATTTATATTTTATATCCTTATTTACTAGGCGCAATAATTCAAAATTGCGTTGCACATCATGCTTCGGTTTCCCTTCTTCATTGAGAGATCTTATTTCAAATTTCTTTTTAAAGTGGTAACTCCAAGACCAAGGATTTTGCGAAAATCCCACTCGAACATCTGAATGAACAAAGTACGCCAAAAATCCGGTGCTGAAAAATCTCTGCAAATTAAATATATAGGAAAATTTTCCAACTCTTCTCAAATGAATAATTAATTTTATTAATTGAACATATTTTCTTATCCCACCTTGCTTGTCCCATCCCCACACTTTTGCGACGTGGGGGTGAAATTCAAAAAGTGACTCGTGCCCTTTTCTGGTTACCACATGTATTTTGGCATCTGGAAACTGCTTTACGATTTCTTCCACTAAAGAGGTCGATAGGATGGCATCACCTAAAAACGCCGTCTGAATTATTAAAATTGAGCTCATTTGAGCTTACAGCCAGCATCATTTTTTTTAGTTAAAGAAAATTCATCTACTTTATCTTTTTCTTTTTTTAAATCGAGGGAGGGATCTTTTGAGGGGTCAGTACAAGGTGTCGCTGCAGGTGCTGCCACAGAATTTGTTACATTGGTGGCGACTTTTTTTTCCGAACATGATGTTTCTAAAGAAAAAGTAAAGAAGGCAACAAGTAGTAAGAAATTAAATTTTTTGGTTTTCATCTTTCATTCCTTTTAAATATAAATCATTGGTGGAAAATTCAGGATTTCGTGTGATTACAGCAGGATTTTTTTTCTGCACCATTCGTCACGTGATGATGATTTTCATGAGCATGAGCATGTGTATGGCTATGGCCATGATTGTTGGCCCCAAATAAATAGTTGCGAAGATAGACTCTCCAAAAGCTCGCCAACATTAAGAGTCCGAAAATCCAGCTGCTGGCCACTCCCATGAGGCCAAAAACATCTTGGTGTTCATGATCAGCAACTTCGCCGCCAAGTTTATGAAAGAGTTTCATGTCTTTCAAATTCCACCAATGGGCGTAGCCATAATCGATAAAATAAGAAAAGCCATAGGCCACGAAAATAATGGCGATCAGATTAATCACGATGGCACGTCTTCCCAAATATTTTTGCATGATAATTAAATTGGAAATATTGGTCGCAGGCCCCAAGAGTAAAAAAATAATTGCGGTCCCTGGTGACATCCCTTTGAGGATAAGAGACGCGGCCACTGGTGTGGAGGCAGAAGCACAAATATAAAGTAATGTCGCTAAGACAGTGATACCCATTCTACTTATGGTGGGATCAAGTTTAAGAAAAAAATCCTCAGGTACCAACCAAGAAATTAAGGCCCCGCAAACTAATCCAAAAATTAGCCAACCGATCATATCATCGAGTAATTCGACAAAACCGTAATGAAAAATCGAAGTCCATTTCTTTTTAGGTTCTTGGGCCACTTTTTCATTGGCGCCAACTTGAGTCGGAGAAAAAGTTTGTTGTTTTATATCCTTCGTTTCAAAAAAGAAATTCATCCCTCCGGCCAGCGACGCAGAAATAAAAGCGGCGATGGGACGAACGATGGTCATGGGAAAATCCATCACTCCGTAGGTCATTAAGATAGAATCGATTCCTGATTCGGGAGTTGAGATCATAAAAGCAGAGGTAGCACTTTTACTTGCCCCCATTTTTAAAAAAGCAATGGAGGTTGGGATAACTGAACATGAGCATAAGGGAAGAGGAACGCCCAAGAGAGAGGCCTTAAAGATGTTGGCCAATTTATGCCCGCCCATCCACTTTGCGATCAGGTGCTTGGGCATAAAATAATGGATGGCCCCAGAGATAAACAGTCCGAGAATCAAATAGGGAGAAGAAATTTCCAGGTAATTCCAGAGGAGTTGCCAAAATGAAAAAATGGGATGATTTTGATGGGTATCCATCACTCAAAATTATCACGAATTTTCTTTTTTTGGCCCTATGTTTTGTGTAATCTTGACTCGGTATAAAAAAAACCACGAAATAGCTGGCCGTTTTTTGATTACCTAACTATAATTCAATTCGCTCGATGGTTTTATTTTCGTTCTCATCCTTTTGCGGGGGTGTAGTTAAGTTGGTTATAACATCTGCCTGTCACGCAGAAGGCCGAGGGTTCGAGTCCCTTCACTCCCGCCATTTTTTATACTTTTAATCAGTCAAAACTTCGAAGACAACTTCCTATGGCAAATATAAAAATTAAAGACATCAACCAACTTGAATTATGGACACCAAAAGAGCTACGTAAATTACGCATGGTGGTTCGCAATAGAATCAGTTATTTTGAAGACGGAAAAACTGAAAAGGCCCTCGCAGATAGTCATCCTCTATCTAAGATGGAACTAAAAGAATGCCAAGAGCTGCTAAAGAAAATTATTAAGGCAGAAAAATAAATCATCACACGACACCAGTCTAGTATTTTACTCAAATTCTAATCAATTTTAAATTTTGTTTCATTCCTGTAACATTATTTTTATATGAAAAATAATTTACCAAACAATGAATCTCCAAAAATTCCTCAAACGCCTTGGCGGGTACTCATCTCCATTGCGGCCCTCGGTATCGCTTCCGGAATTCCCCTCGGTGTTGTCACTTCCTTGCTACAAGCTTGGATGACTGATGCAGGAATTAATTTGAAATTGATTGGGATGGCGGCCCTCGTCCAACTTCCCTACACTTTAAAGTTTGTTTGGTCCCCGGCCGTTGATTTAGTAAAAATGAATTTTTTTCATTTTGGGCCGCGGCGATCGTGGATGTTGATTGCTCAGGTAGGACTTTTTCTGTCTACCTTTTCTCTTGCCTTTATGGATCCACAAATTGAGATATCTCTTCTCCTCATTATGTGTACGGCGATTTCTTTTTTTGGAGCGACCCACGACATTACCATCGATGCTTTCCGTCGCGACGTGCTGGAAGATAAAGATCTTGGGATGGGATCGGCCTTTGCTACCAATTCTTATTTGATTGGCTTTCGCTTTTTGGCGACGGTGCTCGGTCTCTCACTGGCCGATGCGCTGGGATGGAAAACGGTTATTATGATCATGGCCTGTTTTTCATTGATTGGAGTTCTGGGAACAATTCTTGCGCCCAAAGTTCAAAGTCTGACGAAGAAATCTGTGTCGATCAAAACAGCGATTTGGGATCCATTTGTAAATTTTTTAAGCAAAAAAGGTGCCCTAGAAATCCTCCTCTTTATTTTGCTTTTTAAAGTGGGAGACAATATCGCTGGAAATTTGATGACCCCGTTCTACTTAAAAATAGGATTTACCAAAGTTGAAGTAGCGTGGGTGGGCAAGATGATTGGATTTTGGTGCATGCTCGCTGGGGGATTTTTAGGTGGCTGGATGATGAGCAAGATGTCCATCTACCGGGCGCTTATCATTTTTGGAATTCTTCAAAGTATTTCCACTCTGCTCTTTGCGATTCTTGAAACCACTGGGCCTTCTATCGCCGCGCTCGCCCCCATCGTAGGATTTGAAAATTTAACAGCGGGCATGGGAAGCGCAGGTTTTGCGGCCTTCATGTTAAAACTTTGCGACCGTCAATTTACGGCAACTCAATATGCTTTACTCACAAGTTTCATGGGAATTCCAAGAGTCATCATTCCGGCCACAGCTGGTTTCATGGCCGAAACGTTAGGGTGGAGTGGATTTTTTACATTTTGCGCATTGATTGCCATACCCGGCGTACTCATGATTCTATGGCGATCGAGGCATTGGTATGAGGCCAAGTAGAACGAGTGAGAAATGGCGCTCATAAGTAATCAGCGAAACTGACTACTTCTTAGATTTTGTTTTTAATTTATTAAATATCAAAATATTAAGCTCGAGGAACTTCTACTTCAAATTTATATAATATTTGACCGCACGAATTGATTCCATTCGACCTTGATTCGCTGCAAGTATCTACACATTTTTCAAGGTGAACTATTTTTTTATTCTCTGGATCTGTTAGTTTATAACCAATGTATCCCTCACATTGAATTTCATCGCCATCTAATTTAAACGTCACAGTATCAGAGGAATAAGCAATCAATCGATCATCAATAAGCGCAGGCAAGTAATCTAAGAATCCAGTAAAAGTGGCAAGGCCTTGATAAAACCAATTATTCACAACAGCTAATTCTGTTACTTTTGCTTTGCCGAATTTTATATCTAAAGCGGTCTTATAAAAATCTTTTGTGTCTTGACCGTAAGCAAGAGAAAATGAACTCACCAAAATAAAAAATACAATCTTCATAGTTTTCCTCATTTAAATATGGATTAGGGTATACCTTAACAAAAAATAAAACGGGAGAAACAAGAAAATACTCACCTGTAAATATTTTTTCAACACATTGTAAGTTAATACCCTTTTTGCAACATTTTACGACAACTTAGTATGCACTAATTAAAAATTACATGGGAATTCCGAGAGTCATCATTCCATCGAAAGCTGGTTTGATTGCCGAAACATTAGGCCGAAGTGGACTATTTACATTTTGCGCATTCATGAATTGGTATGTATCAGGCGAACTAACACACGCAAGGCAGCTGGATCTACCACCGAATAACAATTCCGACTGCCTCACTTCGTTCGTGTGCCAAACATTAAGGAGTTTATAAAAACTTAGAAAACTAAGTTTGCTTGCCAATTACTTTCTATCTTTCAAAGAACATCCTGTTATCCAGTAACTTCTTACTCTACTTTCGAGTTGAAATGGACTTTCAAGACTGGAATGTGATTTTCCATAAATAAACTTAAGATTTCCATCACAAAATTGTTTGATGTGATTGACACATGCAGGTACATAACTCTCGACCAACTTAAATTCTTTTTTAGAAATAAATTTAGAAGGTAAATCATGGGCCTTTTCGATATATTCAAATTTTAAAAGTCGTCTACTATAATCGTCTTTTTTATCTTCATACCAATTAGAAGGAAATTGAATTGGGTCATTACGGTAAAAATAGTCTCCAAAATTCATGGAGCATTCAAGATCCAACGTTTGATTATTCTTCTTCGAGGTAGTCGATCCGCTAGTCCCATAAAAAAAAGTTTCACCTTGCGGTACATTGTTAACAACTTGGGACATATCGTGCTCTCTAAAATTCCAAGCATTGTTTGCTTCTTTCAACTCTTGTTCTTGTTTGATTCTAGGTTCATTCCATTTTGGAATGTATTTAGATGTATGATTAATTAAGTCGCTATTTGTAACCTCTGGTCCATTTTTATCCTGACAATAAAAACCAATACTGACAGTTAAATCGCAAGACGCCCATTCATTTCCATTTCTCAGCGCTTGAGAGAACGCATTTTTAGTGCTCACAAATAGAGACAGAGTGGATAGTAAAAAAAGTAATTTCATTTAAATTTCTCCTAGTTAAAAACAAGATGTTTAATTGGTAAAAAAAATTTAGCATAGAATATTAGGCGGATCCATGGACTACGTACTACTTTATAGCCTATGTAACTAATTCATGAACGTTAACCATTCATAATTCTCAAAAAATGATTTTCACCGGAACTAGTTTCACGAAATGAGCCTGTAAATTTTCCTTTCATTTCTTCACGAAAGGTAAATATAGATCGTAACGAAAATAATTTCAGTTATCTAGCATTTTATGTTGGCCTTTTGTGATTTTTATTTAACAATAGTTAAATGGAAAATAAAAAACAAACCCCTCACGAACAAAAACTAAAAATAGTAAAATCTTACTTG